>JBGAJI010000049.1:0-22936 GCA_044225035.1 Amaricoccus sp.
GGCGCGCGTCCCGGGGACCCTGAGCCCCGGGACGCCGTTTCGCTAGCCGGCGGCGGCGATGATCGCGCCGAAATCCTCGGCCTTCAGCGAGGCGCCGCCGACCAGCGCGCCATCGACATTGGAGACGGCGAAGATTTCCGCCGCGTTGCCGGGCTTCACCGATCCGCCGTAGAGCAGGCGGATGCCGTGGCTGATGCCGCGGCCGAAGCGCGTTTCCAGGCTTTCCCGGATAAAATCATGGACTTCGGCGATTTCCCTCAACGAAGGCGTGCGGCCGGTGCCGATCGCCCAGACCGGCTCATAGGCGATGACGAGATTTTCCGCCGTCGCCGCCTCGGGCACTGAATTGGCAAGCTGCGCGGCGATGCTGGCGAGGGTCTGGTCCGCGTCGCGCTCCGCCTCGGTCTCGCCGACGCAGATCACCGCGAGCAGGCCGGCGCGCCAGGCGGCGGCGGCCTTCAGCGCGACGATGGCATCGGTCTCGCCATGATCGGCGCGCCGCTCGGAGTGACCGACGATCACCGCGACCGCGCCGGCGTCCGCCAGCATTTCGGCGGCGACGTCGCCGGTATGCGCGCCGAGCGGCTCCCAATGGCAGTCCTGGCCACCGATGGCGAAGCCCCGGCCGACGAGGCGGGTGATGAGGGTCGCGGGGGGGCAGATCAGCACGTCGCACGCGGGGCTCGGATGGCTGGCCGCGAGTGCCTCGACCACGGCGAGCGACGAGCCGCGACCGTGCATCTTCCAGTTACCGGCGACGAGTTTGCGCAGTGTCATGCTGTCTTTCCTGATCGTGGCGGGGATGCTCGCGGCTCCTGCTAGCAGAGCGCGCCGGTCAGGAAAAGGCCGTGGGGTTCAGGGCTCAGGCGGCGCCATAGGTCGCGACGAGCGCGCGGCGGGCCCAGTCCGCCGCCGTCTCGGGATCATCGAGCGCATCCTGGGGCAGGGACCAGTAGCCGGTGACGACGATCCGGCCGTCCTTGCGCGCATAGCTGAACGGCGTGGAACCCTCGGCCCGCAACGCGTCCGCGAGGGCGTCGCGGGCTTTCAGGAACAGCCGGCCATCGGAGATCATCAGGGCGAAGACGCGGCCCTCGGAATAGATCGCGAGGCCGCCGAACATGCCCCGCGTGGAAATTCCGTGGATGCTCTCGAACAATTCCTCGATCAGCGCCCGCGCGTCGCTCGGCAAGGGCACGGGGAAGCTCAGGCGCCGGCGAACTTGATCGATTCTCCGCAGCCGCAGGCGTCGACGACATTGGGATTGTTGAACTTGAATCCCGATTCCAGCAGGCCGTTCTCGTAGTCGATCTCGGTGCCGAACAGGAACATCTGCGCCATGGGCGCGATCATCACCCGGGCGCCGTTCTGTTCGACCACCTCGTCATGCGGCGCGATCGCGTCGACATATTCCATGGTGTATTCCATGCCGGCGCAGCCGCCCTTGCGGACGCCGATGCGCAGGCCCTTGGTGTCGCCCTTGGCCATCAGCCGGGTGATCTGCGCCTCGGCGCGCGGGGTCATGCTGATCGGTGGCTTGCCGGGAATGCCGAACATGGAACGCAACCTTGGCTTGGAAATCTCTCCTGCAAGGTAGTGCGGATGGGCCGCCGCCTCAAGGGCCGCGCAGGCCGCCGAGCAGCGCATTGGTGGCATAGGCGGTGGAAATCGCCCAGGCGAAGCTGCCGAGCGTGCCGATGATGACATATTCGCTGGCCCGCCGGTCGTCGGCCTTGCCGATCTCGTTGAAGCGCAGGATGGATTTCGCGGCGATCAAGAGGCCGATCCCGTCCGGCTGGTGGGCGAGCAACAGCATCAGGATCATCAGCCGCTCGAGCCGGCCGATCAGCTGGCCGCCGAGCGGCAGGCTCCGGTCGGTTTCGGGATCGGCGGGCAGTTTCAGGCCGGACATCAGGTCGCGCACGGCATAGCCGCCCGCCCAGACGGTGGCGACGAGGCCGCTGGCGATCGCCATCGCCTCGGGCAGCCGCGCGAGGCCCGGAAGCTCTGCGAGGAGTTCGGGCCGCGCCCAGACGCCGCTCGCCCAGGCGCCGGGCCAGAGGTTCGCCGCGAGCCAGATCACGGCGAGATGGGCGGCCTGGTCGACCGCGAAGGCGGCGAAGCCCGGCGGCGCCCCACGCGCCAGCTGGCGGGCGACGTAACGCTGTTTCGCAAGATCGATTGCGAAGTGGCTGACCGCGACGAAAAACAGAAGCCAGGGCGCCGGCGCGAGGCCGAGCGCGATCCAGCTCGCGATCAGGACGATCCAGACGTGGAGGAAGAGAACTCTGGTCCGCGCCTTGTCCGCCACCATGGCGCCGGTCTGCAACGTGAAATCGCCGAGCACGTGCCCGAGAAGAAGCGCGGTGGCGGTCTCAAGCATGGGCGCCCCCGTCGGGCGCCGAAGGACAGCCGGATTGGCCTGTAATCTCATGTACAGGCGATTTAGCCTGTATTCCTGAATACAGCCCGATTCGGCTGTATCTGTTCACCGGTCTTCCTCCAGCGCCTTCAGCGCCTCCTGCAAGGCCCAGTCGCCGCCGCCCGACAGATGTTCGGCGATTGACTGCTGTGTCACCCCGAGCGCGGCGGCGAGCCGGTCCTGGCTGAGCCGAGGGGTTTCCACGAGCAGGCGGGCGAAGACCTTCGCCTGGCCCGGGGTCCATTTCCGCGAAATCTCATCGGCGAGGGCGAAGATGGCTTGAACAAGTCGCGCCTCCTCGGGCGGATCCTCCCATGCAACCGAGAACCGTCGCGTCTGCCCGATCGTATCAAGTCCGCGACCCGAGAGTTCGAAGGCAGGACCAGCGGCGACACGAAGGTCTTCATCTGCGATGACCCATCCCGCGCCGATTCCAATGGATATCCGAGTGTCAAACGGCTTGCCGAGAGACGCCAAGTGAGCGCGCATAATCAGGGCGCCGCGCAGCGAGAACGCAGGTTGAGGGCCAACGCATTGCCATCCATCGCCGCGAAAAGCGGAAAAGCGCGGCTTCCACTCCAAGCCGTGATCCGATGGTCCGCGGGCTTGGTCCCCCTGGAACTCGGTGAACCGGCTGCCGACAAGTCCGAAGGCACGCACAATTTCGTAGGAGGCGAGTTCCAATGCCCGGATGGACTTGGCCAGATCGTCGGAGGAGAGCTTGGACGAGCCTACCAGATCGCCGGTGAAGACCACGATCTCGCCAAACTCGCGCCGGTCCTGCGACTGGGATTGAGACACCATGCTTTTGCCTTGCGACGCGCGTATCATAGCGCCCGACCATGGCCAGCCGGCGCGCCAGCGGCAAGGGCTACATGAAGCCGAGCTCCAGCCGGGCCTCGTCGGACATCATGTCCATGCCCCACTGCGGTTCCCAGACGAGATCGACATCGACATGGCGCACGCCGGGGATCGGCGTCACCGCCTCCGCGACCCAGCCCGGCATTTCGCCCGCCACCGGACAACCGGGCGCGGTCAGGCTCATCGCGATCCGCACATCGCTCTCGTCGCTGATCTCGATCGTGTAGACGAGGCCGAGGTCATAGATATTGACCGGGATCTCGGGATCGAACACCGTCCGGCAGGCCTCGACGACCTGGTCGTACAGGGGATGATCGGTGGTCGAGGGCCGGATCAGCGGCGTGCCCTCCATCGGGATATCCGTCTCGGCGTTCATGATCGGTCTCCCCCGCGGAAATATCCGACTGGTTATATAGGAAATGGAACGCGCAGGTAAAGTCGCGGCCGGGCGAACAATGGACCGGGACCCGGAGGGTTTGTCGAAACTCCGCGCAACCGTTAAGGGGGGGCCGCATGAGCGGAATCAGCTTTCATATCGCCGCGCGCGACGGCCGGGCGCGAACCGGCGCGCTGAAGACGCCGCGCGGCGAGATCCGCACGCCCGCCTTCATGCCGGTTGGCACCGCCGCGACGGTGAAGGCGATGCTGCCGGAGAGCGTGCGCGCCACCGGGGCGGACATCCTGCTCGGCAACACCTATCACCTGATGCTGCGGCCGGGGGCGGAGCGGATCGCGCGGCTCGGCGGGCTGCACCGCTTCATGAACTGGGACCGGCCGATCCTGACCGATTCCGGCGGCTTCCAGGTGATGAGCCTCGCCGAGCTGCGCAAGCTGACCGAGGAGGGGGTGACCTTCAAGAGCCATGTCGACGGCTCGACGCATCACCTCACCCCCGAGAGCAGCATGGAGATCCAGCGCCTGCTCGGGTCGGACATCGTGATGGCCTTCGACGAATGCCCCGCTTTGCCGGCGACCGAGGCCGTCGTCGCCGCCTCGATGCGGCTCTCCATGCGCTGGGCCCTGCGGTCGCGCGACGCGTTCGGCGACCGGCCGGGACATGCGCTCTTCGGCATCATGCAGGGCGGCGTCACGCGGGAGTTGCGCGAGGAATCGGCCGAGGCGCTGAAGGCGATCGGCTTCGACGGCTATGCCATCGGCGGGCTCGCGGTCGGCGAGGGACAGACGGCGATGCTGGGCGTGCTCGACTACGCCCCCGCTTGCCTGCCGGACGACCGGCCGCGCTATCTGATGGGCGTCGGCAAGCCGGACGATATCGTCGGCGCCGTGCTGCGCGGCGTGGACATGTTCGACTGCGTGCTGCCCTCCCGCTCCGGTCGGACCGGGCAGGCGCTGACCCGGCGCGGGGCGATCAATATCAAGAACGCGCGGCACGCCGACGATCCCCGGCCGCTCGATCCCGACTGCGACTGCCCGGCCTGCGTCGGCTATTCGCGCGCCTATCTGCATCACGTGTTCAAGGCGGGGGAGATCGTCGCCTCGATGCTGCTCACCTGGCACAACCTCCGCTACTATCAGGAACTCATGTCTGGCCTGCGCCACGCCATCGCGGCCGGTCGGCTGGACGCCTTCGTCGCGGAGTTCGAGGCGGCGCGCGCGGGGGGCGACCTGCCGGCGATCTGAGGGTTCGAGCGGATATTTCGTCCGAGGCGCGCGGCGGTCGCATAAGCCGCGCCGGGGTTCACCATGGCGCGCGCCGGCCTTGCAACCGCCGGACCGGCCGGGCAAGGTGCACCTTGAAACATGGGTGCGTCCCCGCCATTTCCTGTCCCGAGGAAGCGTGTCGTCGCTGGGTTGGCCGGGGCGGGGCGCTTTGCCGGAGATAAGGACAAAACCATGACAGAATTGAGCGGATCGAGCTTCCCCGTCCTGCCTCTGCGCGACATCGTGGTGTTTCCGCATATGATCGTGCCGCTTTTCGTCGGGCGGGAGAAATCCGTTCGCGCGCTCGAGGCGGTGATGAAGGACGACAAGCAGATCCTTCTCGCCAGCCAGAAGGACGCGGCCGAGGATGAACCGGACGCGGACGGCATCTATCGCGTCGGCGTGCTGGCCAATGTGCTGCAGCTCCTGAAACTGCCCGATGGCACCGTGAAGGTGCTGGTCGAGGGCAAGGCTCGCGTGCGGATCGGCGAATTCCTGAGCAACGACGCCTATTTCGAGGCGGCGGCCGAGGAGATCGTCGAGACGGAGAAGGACGCGGCGGCGATCAAGGCGTTGACCCACGCCGTCGCCGAGGAATTCGAGCGCTATGCCAAGTTGAACCGCAACGTCTCGGAGGAGGCGGTGTCCGCCGTGTCCGACACGATGCCGGCGGCGAAGCTCGCCGATACGGTGGCGGGCCATCTCGGCGCCAAGCTCGAGGAAAAGCAGAGGCTGCTGGAAGAGCCGGACGTCGGCGAGCGGCTGGAGCAGATCTATGGCCTGATGCAGGGCGAGATGTCGGTCCTGAAGGTCGAGAAGAAGATCAAGAGCCGCGTCAAGACGCAGATGGAGCGGACGCAGCGCGAATACTACCTGAACGAGCAGATGAAGGCGATCCAGCGGGAGCTGGGCGGCGAGGGCGAGGGTCAGGACGACGCGGCCGAGTTCGAGGCGCGCATCGCCAAGACGCGTCTGTCGAAGGAAGCCAAGGAGAAGGCGGCGGCGGAGCTGAAGAAGCTGCGCTCGATGTCGCCGATGTCGGCCGAGGCGACCGTCGTGCGCAATTATCTCGACTGGATGCTGTCGATCCCATGGGGCAAGAAGTCCAAGATCAAGAAGGATCTGGGGCTGGCGCAGCAGGTGCTCGACGCCGACCATTTCGGGCTTGAGAAGGTCAAGGACCGCATCGTCGAGTTCCTGGCGGTGCAATCGCGCTCGGAAAAGCTGAAGGGGCCGATCCTCTGCCTCGTCGGCCCTCCCGGCGTCGGCAAGACCAGCCTCGGCAAGTCGGTGGCCAAGGCCACGGGCCGCGAGTTCATCCGCATCTCGCTCGGCGGCGTCCGGGACGAGGCGGAGATCCGCGGGCACCGGCGGACCTACATCGGCTCGATGCCCGGCAAGATCATCCAGTCGATGAAGAAGGCCAAGACCACGAACCCCCTCATCCTGCTCGACGAGATCGACAAGATGGGTCAGGACTTCCGCGGCGATCCGGCCAGCGCGATGCTCGAGGTGCTCGATCCCGAGCAGAACTCGACCTTCATGGACCACTATCTGGAGGTGGAATACGACCTCTCGAACGTGATGTTCATCACCACGGCGAACTCCTACAACATGCCGCGGCCGCTGCTCGACCGGATGGAGATCATCTCGCTGTCCGGCTATACCGAGGATGAGAAGGCCGGCATCGCCCGGATGCATCTCGTCGCCAAGCAGGAAAAGGGCCACGGCCTGAAGGCCGGTGAGTTCGAACTGACCGACGAAGGGTTGCGCGACATCATCCGCTACTACACGCGGGAAGCCGGCGTCCGGAACCTCGAGCGCGAGATCGCCAAGCTCTGCCGCAAGGCGGTGACGGAGATCGTCAAGGGCAAGGCGACGAAGGTGGTGGTCACGGCCGAGAATCTCGAGGAGTTCCTCGGGGTGCGGCGGTTCAAGTACGGGCTGGCCGAGCTGACCGATCAGGTCGGTGTCGTCACCGGCCTCGCCTGGACCGAGGTGGGCGGCGATCTCCTGCAGATCGAGGCGCTGAAGCTGCCCGGCAAGGGTCGGATGAAGACCACCGGCAAGCTCGGCGACGTGATGAAGGAGAGCATCGACGCCGCTTCCTCCTTCGTCCGCTCCAAGGCGCCCGAATTGGGCCTGAAGCCGACGCTGTTCGAGACCGTGGACATCCATGTCCACGTGCCCGAGGGCGCGACGCCGAAGGACGGTCCGTCGGCGGGTATCGCGATGGTCACGTCCATCGTCTCGGTTCTGACCGGCATCCCGGTCCGCCGCGACGTGGCGATGACCGGCGAGGTGACGCTGCGCGGCAATGTGCTGCCGATCGGCGGGCTGAAGGAAAAGCTGCTCGCCGCGCTGCGCGGCGGGATCACCACGGTGATGATCCCGGTCGACAATGTGAAGGATCTCCGTGAGATCCCGGACAATGTGAAGAACGGGATCGAGCTGATCCCGGTCGGCAATGTCATGGACGTGCTGCGGGTCGCGCTGACCCGCATGCCGGAGGCGATCGAGTGGGACGAGGAGGCGGAGGCCGCCAAGGCGCTCGCCGCCACGGCGGGCGCGGCCACCCCTCCCGCCGCCTCGGCGCACTGAGGCCCGCGCAAACCAAAGCCCCGGCATTCGCCGGGGCTTTTTTCTTGGTCGCGATCGCCGTCAGGCGCTGATCTTGTCCTCGGGCGTGTTCGCCGCGACGAGGGTCGCGGGACCGTCGGGCTCATGAAACGCGTTCGCCGCGCGCGCCGTGGCGACGCCATGGTTCACATCCCTCTGCGAGATGATGATGAAGCTGCCCCGCGCGTCCAGCGCCTCGGCCTGGTTCTGGTCGCCGCTCCGTATCGGCTGCCACGTGACATTGATGATCCGGGCGTCGGTGCTCGCGATCTGATCCAGCCGTTCGGCGAGCAGGGTCGGATCATCCGGGCAGGTTTCGACGTGATGATAGCTCATGGAGATCTCCGTTCGTTGCCCTGAACCAATTCGCGAGGCGGCGATCGGTTGCATCCGGCCCGTCTGAACGGCCACCGCGAAAGGGTCAAAGTTTGGCTTGCGCCGCCCGCGCGCAGAGGGTATCCGACGCGTCGCCGGGCGATTAGCTCAGTGGTAGAGCGCTTCGTTCACATCGAAGATGTCGGCGGTTCGAACCCGTCATCGCCCACCATGAACCCGGCCCTCCGCCGCGGAGGGTGATTAGCTCAGTTGGTAGAGCGTCTCGTTTACACCGAGAATGTCGGCGGTTCGAGCCCGTCATCACCCACCAGCGCGGCCTGGGACGCCGAAGCGGCCCCCGGCCCACACCGGGTATCAGAACTTGTAGGTCACACCGATCACCGGGCCTTGCACAGCGAGGTCAAGGGTCGCGCGATCCGACGCTTCGTAGAGAATTGACATGTAGCGATAGCCGAGGACCCCGACCCAACGATCGGCGAAGGCGTAGTTCGCGGCGCCATAGAGCTCCCAGCTCAGATCCGTGTCGGCATCGAAGCCGCCGATGTCGGCGAAGCCCGACAGCGACCAGCGCTCGCTGAGCGGCAGGGTGCCGCGGACGCCGACGATCGGGTCGCCCCAGGACAGGTCGATGTCGCGCGAGCGGCCACGCTCGTCCGTGGCAATGCCAAAACCGAGGCTGGTGTCGAAAAAGCGCGCCCCGGCGTAGAGATCGACCGCGCGCCGATCAAGCTCGTAGACGCGATAGGCGGCGGCCACGCTATAGACGCCGAGTTGGGTTCCGACGTCGGTCTTGACCCGGTCCTGCACCCAGGTGCCGTCCGCGCTGAGGTCGGCGTAGACCGCGTCGAGCAGCAGGGTGAAGTTGCCCTTGCGGAACTCGGCCGCGCCCATGAAGGCGGCGTCGAGCGAACTCAGCACGTCCTGGGAGTCGAGATCGACCAGCGGCTCGCCGTCGCGCCCCTGCTGCGAGCCGCCGATCGACGGGATCCAGCCATAGAGCGTGAATTGTCCGGACCAGCCGCCGCCGAGATCCTGCGCCCCGGCCGTGCCGGGCAGCGCCATGCCGGCGGCGGCGAGGCCCGCGAGCATCCATAGGCCCGTCGAAATCGAACGCATTCACGACTCCCTTGTTGTCCGCCCTTTCTGATCGGGCCGGGACGGGGGCCATGTCAATGGCGTCGGCCAGGTCTCAGAAATCCGTCGGGGCACCGCCCTCGCGCTTGCGGCGGGCGACGAAATCGGCCAGCTCGTCGCGGATCGCCTCGTCCATCGGCGGCCGCTCGAATTCGGCGAGGATCGCCTTCCAGACCCGGTTCGCGCGCTGATCCGCCTCGATCGCACCATCCTCGGCCCAGGCTTCGTAGTTGCGCCAGTCGCTGAGGAACGGCGCGTAGAACGCGGTCGTATAACGGCTTTGCGTATGGTCCGCGCCGAAGAAATGGCCGCGAGGCCCAACCTCGGCCATCGCCTCGACCGCCAGCGCGTCGGGCGAGGTGTCGGTCAGGGCCGGGTCGAAATAGCGCTGGAACTGCTGCAAGACCTCGCAATCCATCACGAATTTCTCATAGGACGCGATCAGCCCGCCTTCGAGCCAGCCGGCGGCGTGATAGACGAGGTTCACCCCCGCCTGAACCGCGGACCAGAGCGAATTCATGCTCTCCCACATCGCCTGCGCGTCCGGGGCGTTCGAGGCGCAGGCGTTCGAGGCGCGCAGCGGCAGGCCGTAGAAGCGCGCCATCTGCCCCGTCATCTGCGTCGCCCGAACATATTCCGGGGTGCCGAAGGCCGGCGCGCCGGAGCGCATGTCGACGTTCGAGGTAAAGGTGCCGATCATCACCGGCAGGCCGGGCCGCACGATCTGCAACAGCACGATCGCCGCCAGCGCCTCGGCCACCGACTGGACGACCGCGCCCGCCATGGTGACGGGCGCCATGGCGCCGGCGAGGGTGAAGGGCGTGACGATCACCGGCTGGCCGCGGCGCGCGAAGCGCATGGCGCCGTCGAGCATCGGCCAGTCGTGCTTCAAGGGCGAGGACGAATTGATGTTGGTGAAGAGACGCGGCGCGCTCTCGAACTCCGCCTGGCCGAGCCCGCTGGCGATGCGGGCCATCTCGATCACATCCTCGACCCGCTCCGGCCCGAGGCTGTAGGCATGGACCACCTTGTCGGTCAGCGTCAGCTTGGCAAAGAGGCAATCGAGATGCCGGACGGAGGCGTGGATATCCACCGGCTCCACCGGATAGCCGCCCGCGACGTGTATGCAGTTGAAATACTGGGTAAGCTTGATGAGGTCCTGAAAGCTGTCGAAATCGCCCACCCGCCGGCCGCGGTCGAGATCCATCGCATTCGGCGGCGAGGAGACATTGACGAAGGCCATATGGCCGCCGCCCATCGTCACCCGGCGCGCGGGGTTGCGCGGGATGATGTCAAACCGCCGCGGCGCCAGCGCGATCTTCTCCATCACCAGCGCGCGGTCCATGCGGACCGTTTCGCCGCGGATCTCGCAACCCGCGCCGCGCAGATAGTCGCGCGCTTCGGCGTTCAGGAACTCGATGCCGATCTCTTCGAGCACCCGCATCGCGGCGTCATGGATCGCGGCGACGCCCTCGGGCGGCAGCGGCTCGGTCGGCCGGTCGGTATTCAGCGGCACGCGCCAGGGCATCTGCTGGATGGCATGCGCGGATTGATCGCGCACGTGGCCGCTTCTGCCGCCGGAGCGGCGTGATCTGCGCTCGTTCATCGCGGCAGTTCAGCCGCTGCGCGCGTGGCGCGCGCGCCTGTTCCCGACGCCCCGGCCGGTCGCTTGCGATAGGCCTGTCATGTTCCGGGCAGCGCCAGCCAGCCGGGCAGGGCGCCGATATCGGGCAGCACCACGTCGGCGTGCGGCGCCAGATCCTCGTGGCTGGCGATCCCGGTCAGCACGCCCACCACGCGCATGCCGCCCGGCCGCTGTCGAGATCGTGAACGCTGTCGCCGATCATGGCGCAGGCGCCGGGCGGAATGCCGGTGGCGCGGCAGAAGGCGAGCAGCATCCCGGGCGTCGGCTTCGCCCCATGGCCGCTGTCATACCCCGCGATGAAGGCGAACCGGTCGAGCACGCCCGCGCGTTCGAGATGCGCCCGGGCCGGCGCCTCGGAATCGTTGGTCGCCACGCCGAGGGTCAGGCCGGCGGCGCGGAACCGGTCGAGCAGCGCGGCGAGCGGCGCCGCCTCGACCTGCGGCGCGGCGGAACTGGTGTCGATGATATGCCGGCGGAGGCGCGCCTCGCCCATGTCTGGGCGCAGGCGGCAGGCGGCCTCGACCACGATCTCCATGGTTCCCGCCACCATCGGGCTGTCCTTGGCAAAGCGGCGGCTGGCGAGATCGAAGCCGAGCGCGGCGGCGAGTTCGCCCGCGCGCGCCCCGTCGCCGGCGGCGAGGCCGAGGATGAAGCCGTCGCACCAGGCGGCCCAGGTGGCATTGAAATCGAAGAGCGTGCCGTCCTTGTCGAAGACGAGACCCCTGATCGGTTCGCGCGCCGGCACTTCCATCTCCTCCCTCGACGCGACTCACTGGCCGCCCGCGCCTTCTAAAGCAATGTCAGCCAGACGGGGATCGTCTGGTGGTCAAGGCATCGCGCGAATTTCGACCTCTCGAGCGGACGGCCCGGCGCGACCGGGACGGACCTCGCGCGAGCGGCATCGGCCGGGCGGCGCAAGGCGGCGCGCTCAGGTCCAGTCGGGCGTGTCCCCGCCCGGCAGCGCCGCGCGCCCGTGCCGGGACGGTCGGCGCGATGCCGGCGCGGCGCAGAAGGCGAGCAATGTCGCCTCGTCATGCAGCAGGAAGTCGAGGAGGAAGCCGAGGAATTCCGGATCGTCCGCCCGGCCGCGCAGGTCGCCCGGCGCGAGGCCGCCGGTGGCGAGAAACGCACCGAGAATTTCGGGCTCTCCGGCCATCCAGATCAGGGCTTCGCGCGCGGTCGCGGCGGCGTTCTCGGGTGTCATCGGGGCCTCCGGGAGCCAGTCGTTAAGGGCCGGGAAGGCCGCGTTAAACACTTCGTTAACACATTCGCGATTATGGTCATCGACGAATTACAGGCGTGGAACGACGCTCCACAGGGAGATTGCCGGATGTCGGGTCGGGTACTGGTTGTGGATGACGTGGCAACCAACCGGCTCCTTTTGCGCGCGAAACTATCCTCGGCCTACTACGACGTGGTTGTCGCCGAAAACGGCACCCAGGCGCTGGAAATGGCGCGTTCCGAGCAGCCGGACATGGTGATGCTCGATGTGATGATGCCCGACATGGATGGATTCGAGGTCTGCGCCATCCTGAAATCGCGCGAGGAGACCGCGCACATTCCCGTGATCATGGTGACCGCCCTCGACACGCCCGAGGAACGCATCCGCGGGCTGGAGGCCGGGGCCGACGACTTCCTGTCCAAGCCCTTCAACGATCTCGCCCTCTTCGCCCGCGTCCGCAACCTGATGCGGATGAAGATGATGTTCGACGAGCTCCGCCTCCGCGACCTTACGTCGCGCGAGCTCGGCCTGACCGATTTCGTCTGCGAGCAGGAGATCGAGCTGGAAGCCGGCGGGCCGATCCTGCTGGCGCCGCCGGGGCTTCGAGCAGGGCGCGGACTGGGCGAACCAGCTGCGCGACCGGCTGAATACCCCCACCATCACCACCTATTCCGAACGCGAGGCGATGAATCTCGCCCGACTCGAGCTGCCGGATGTCTGCGTCGTGCATCAGAGCCTGATGGAGGGCGGCGACGGCCTGCGGCTGGTATCGGCGCTGCGGTCGCGGCCCGAGACGCGGCAGGCGGCGGTGATTCTGGTGGTGGAGAGCGGCGGCGTGAAGGTCGCGGCCAGGGCTCGACCTCGGCGCCAGCGACTATATCGAGTCACCGTTCGATGTCAGCGAGCTCATCGCCCGCATCCGGTCGCAGCTGCGGCGCAAGCGCTATTCCGACCGGCTGCGCTCGAATGTGCGCAACGGGCTGAAGATGGCGGTGATCGACCCGCTGACCGGCATCTACAACCGCCGCTACGCCAGCCAGCACATGATCCGCGTGATGGAACGCGCGCGCGAGACCGAGGGCGTGTTCGCCGTGATGATGATCGATCTCGACAAGTTCAAGGCGATCAACGACCGCTTCGGCCACGACGCGGGCGACGCCGTGCTGCGCGAATTCTCGCGGCGGCTGCAGGAGAATATCCGCGGCGTCGATCTGGTCGCACGTTTCGGCGGCGAGGAATTCTTCGTCGCCATGCCGGACGTCGACATGCACGCCGCGGCCCAGGCGGCGGAACGTATCCGCAGGGCGGTCGAGGACGCGCCGGTGATCCTGCCGGTCGGCGGCGGCGAGGTGCATGTGACCGTGTCGATCGGCGTTGCCATTGCGACGGCCGGGGATACCGACGCCGAGGCGATCATCAAGCGCGCCGACAGCGCGCTCTATGCCTCGAAGGAGGCCGGGCGCAACCGGGTGAGCTTTTTCGCCCAGGCGGCCTGACGCCGCGCTTGGCGCGCCTTCAATGGGACGGCGGGGGCGGTTCTGACTTGTCGCTGCGAAGGCCGTCGGCATAAGCGGCGCGGTCCGCCGGGCCCAGGCGCGCGATCCGCGCGAGCAGCGGGGCGTTTCCCCGATCCGCCGGTTCGATGAAGAACGCCGGTTCCCGACCGCCGCCCTCCGCAATTTCCCTGCCCTCGTCCCATCCGCCGGCCGCGTCCGGCCCGCCGGCGGCGACAGGCCGTCGGGGCCTCGATCGCGATCATGCCAATACCTCGTCCTTGCCGTCTTCCGGATCGCTGATACGCGGCATGGCGCGGCCATCTTGACCCCGGCAGCCCGCCCCCTCCAGGCTGACCCGGCGGTGGCGGAAAGGACGTCATGACGACGAAGAAAGGCGCTTCGCGGGCCGTTTTCGGCGCTGCGGCAATCACCACCAGCGGCCGTCGGCCGAATGCTTAGAACATCACGAGGACGCGCTGATCCTGATCGAGGACGGCCGGATCGCGGCCTTCGGCCCTTACGCCGAACTCGCCGCCACGCTGTCGTCCGGGGTCGAGCCGATCCACTATCCCGACGCGATCTGACCGCCGTACATCGACGCACATGTGCATTATCCGCAGCTCGAGATGATCGGCGCCTATGGCGCGCAGCTCTTGGAATGGCCCGAAACATACACCTTCGTCACCGAGCAGCGCTTCGCCGATCGGGCCCATGCCGACATGGTCGCGGGTCATTTCCTGCGCGAGCTCCTGCGCGCGGGGACGACGACGGCCATGGTCTATTGCACGGTCCATCCGCAATCGGTCGAGGCGTTCTTCGCCGAATCCGAGCGATTCAACACGCGGATGATCGCCGGCAAGGTGCTGATGGACCGTCACGCCCCGCCCGCGCTGCTCGACACCGCCCAACGCGGCTATGACGAAAGCAAGGCGCTGATCGACACATGGCACGGCCGCGGACGCCAGCATTATTGCGTGACGCCGCGCTTCGCCCCGACCAGCACCGAGGCGCAGCTCGACGCCGCCGGGGCACCGCTGCGCGAGCATGACGCGGTCTTCATGCAAACCCATCTCTGCGAGAACCTCGCCGAGGTCGCCTGGGTGCGAGAGCTCTTCCCCGCGCGGTCGAGCTATCTCGATACCTACGATCACGCGGGTCTCGTCGGCCAGCGCTCGATGTTCGGCCATGCGATCCACGTGCACGAGGCCGATTTCCACCGTTGCCACGAGGCGGGCGCGGCGCTCGCCTTCTGCCCGACCTCGAACCTCTTTCTCGGCAGCGGGCTGTTCCAGCTGTTCGACGCGATGGACCCCGCGCGGCCGGTGCGCGTCGGCCTCGGCACCGACGTCGGCGGCGGCACCAGCCTCAGCCAGCTGCAATCGCTGAACGAGGCTTACAAGGTCGTCGCCCTGTCGGGGCGCAAGCTCGACGCGCCGCGGGCCTTCTATCTCGCGACGCTCGGCGGGGCGCGCGCGCTCTATCTCGACGACCGGCTCGGCCGGCTGGCGCCGGGCTATGACGCCGATATCGCGGTGCTCGACCTGAAGGGCACGCCGCTGCTCGATTTCCGCACGCGCCATTGCGACACTCTGGAAGAGTTGCTCTTCGTCCTGATGACGCTCGGCGACGATCGCGCGGTACGGGCGACCTGGGTCGCGGGCGAATGCGTCTATGATCGGGGCCGCGTCGGCGACCCGTTCCGCTATCCGGCGCGGGCCTGAGCTTGTCCCGGTCCGTCGAAAGTCCTTGTCCCGCGCCGGCCCTCCGGTGCTTACTCGTTTTCGCAGGTGCGAAGGGAGCTTGGCGATGAAGGTGATTGTGCTCGGGGCCGGGGTCGTCGGGGTCACCACCGCCTGGTATCTCGCGCGCCAGGGCGTCGAGACGCGGGTGCTCGACCGCCAGCCGGGCCCGGGGCTGGAGACGAGCTTCGCCAACGCGGGCGAGCTTTCCTACGGCATGACCTCGCCCTGGGCCGCGCCGGGCATCCCCATGAAGGCGGTGAAATGGCTGTTCATGCGGCATCGGCCGCTGTTCATCTGGCCGCTGATTAGCCCGACGATGAGCGCAGCGCAAGATGCTGATGAACTGCAACGAGGCCTCCTACCGGCTGAACAAGGGCCGGATGGTGCGGATCTCGAACTACAGCCGCGATGCGCTGACCGACCTGATGGCAGGAATTCCGCTCGACTTCGACCAGCACGAGCTTGGCACGCTTCAGGTGTTTCGCACCGAAAAGCAGCTCAAGGCCTCGAAGGCCGACCAGGAAGTGCTGGCGAACTACGGTATCAGTTGCTGGACCGCGAGGCCTGCGTCGCGGTCGAGCCGGGACTGGGGCTCGTGCGGGAGAAGTTCGTCGGCGGACTGCGCCTGCTCGCCGACCGGACGGGGGATTGCCGGATGTTCACCCTCGCCCTCGCCGAAAAGGCGGCGGAACTAGGCGTCTCCTTTCATATGGGGTCAACATCCGCTCGCTGGCGGTCGCCGGGGGGCGGATCGAGGGCGTCGAGACCGACCAAGGGCGCGAGACCGCCGACGCCTATGTCTGCGCGCTCGGACCCTATGCGCCGATCCTGATGCGCACCGTCGGGATCAAGCTGCCGATCTATCCGATCAAGGGCTATTCCATCACCCTGCCGGTCACCGACCCGGCGCAGGCACCGGTCTCGACGCTGATGGACGAGACGCACAAGGTCGCGATCACCCGTCTCGGGGACCGGATCCGCGTCGCGGGTCAGGCGGAGATCATCGGCTACAACCGCAAGACCGGCCGCGGTGCCTTCGACACCGTGCGCCACGTGGTCGCCGACCTTTCCCCATGGCGGGCGATCTCGACCGGGCCGAGGGCTGGACCGGCCTGCGGCCGATGACGCCGGACGGCACGCCGGTGATCGGGCCGACGCGATATCCGAACCTGTTCCTCAACACCGGCCACGGCACGCTTGGCTGGACCATGGCCTGCGGCTCCGGTCGCGCCGTGGCCGACGTCGTGGTCGGAAAGACGCCGGAAATCTCGCTCGATGGGCTGACGGCGGCCCGCTACGGCAAAGCGCCTTGGCCGGACAAGCGTCGGGCCGCCCATGGCGGCAGCGGTAGGTCCCGCGCGCCTCAGACGCCGGCGCGCAGGTCGTCGAACGCGTCTCGATTGCCGGCCGAATTCCGCGCCTGCACGAATTTCCGCTCGCACCAGGAATAGAGATGGGCGACGGCCACGCCGACGATGATCGAGCCAACCAGCGACAGCCAGGGTATGTTCTCGCCGAAGACCTTCTTCACCAGCGATATCATCTGGTAGTGGCTGAGATAGATGAACATCGAGGCCCCGGCGATTTCCGCCACCAGGATCTTCACCGGCGCGGGGACGACGAAGGATCGCACGAACAGCACGGTCGCACAGCCGCCATCCACGTAGAACGCGGCGGACGTCATGTGCCAGACCACCAGCACCGCCACGGTCGAGACGACCAGCGCGAGCACCTTCGTCCGCAGGTCGTCCGCCGAGGCCAGGACCATGCCGAGGGCGAAGGCCCATCCGTAGTGCCATGGGGTCCGGTGATAGTTGTAGTCGGTGCTCCACACCGCTTCGAGCGTCCGATCGACGATCACCACCGCCAGCAGCAAGGCGAGCGCGCTGAGCATCGGACGCGCGCTGAACGCGGTTCGGATGCGCGAATAGGAAAAGACGCAAGCCGCGAGCACGAAAAGCTGTACGTAGATCTCCACGAAATAGAACGTAAAGCCCTTCAACGTATGCGGATCCAGGTAGTTTGACAGCATGAGTATGGGCGTTATTTCAAATCTCTTTGTCAGGATCTGCAATAAAATGACCATCATGATCGACGGGATCGCCACGTATTTCGCCGTGCCGAGCAGCGTCGAGACGCTGCCAGTGCGAATGATTTCCGGCAATTGGAACCTTGCGACGGAATAGCCGGCGAGCATGACCAGGAAATAGGCCGCGCCCCAGTTCTTGCTGTAATAGAACGCATCCGTGTGCAAGGCGACGATGCAGATCATGAAGAACGCGCGCGTCAGGGTGACGGACTCGAGCCGCCTCCAGGACGACTTGCCGGTCTCGGCGACACCGCGCTGCAACTCGACCGCGCTGAGCTTTTCCCAATTGTCCGGCAGCTGTCCGAAACGCTGTTCGAAGCTCAGCGTGAATTGGATGTAATGCAGCGAGTCGCCGCCGAGCGACTCGAACGTGTCTTCCGGCCGGACCGTCTGGCCGGGAAACTCGTGCTGGAACAGCGCCAGCACCGGGCACGCGTCGCCGTCCGGCACGGCCGCCTTGACCGGCTCCGCGACCGCCTGCGCGGCGTACTGTTCGGCGATCAGTTTTCGCTGCACTTTGCCGGTGGCGGTGACCGGCAGGGCCTCCATCGCCATGACCCGCAGCGATCCGCCGACCGCGACACCCATCTCCTGCAACGCGGCGGTCGCGACTTCTCGGATCCGCGCCGTCTCGGACGCGTCGGCCTCGATCGCGACCAGCACGCCGTCGCCACGCTGGGCATCCGGAATCTTCGCCACCGCGATCCGCGCGCCCGGGTCGAGGCGGGCGCGGATACGCTCTTCCAGCTGGTCGGGGACGACCTTGACGCCGCCGCAATTGATCAGATCGTCGGCCCGGCCATCGAAATAGAGAGTGCCGTCCCGCATATGGCCGAGATCGTTGGTTCGCAGCCAGCCATCGGCGTCGCGCAGGTCATGCAAGCCATCCGCGTCGATGCGCGACTTCGCGACATGCGGTCCGCGGATCCGGATGCGACCGTCGGGACCGAGCATGAGTTCGGTTCGTCCCACGGGCTGACCGACCGACTCCAGCATTTCGTCGGACGCTTCGGACACCCGCAGAAAGGTGCTGCGCGAGGCTTCGGTCAGGCCATAATGCTGCACGATCAGCGCGTTGGGAAACATCTCCCGGACGCCGCGCTTCTCGTCCGCCGTCATATGCTGCGACCCGATTTCCATCCACCGCAGGTTTTTTCCGGCATCCCCGATGACGCCGGGCGAGGCGAGCAGGATGCGCAGCAGGGTCGGCACCGCCGAAAGCGCATTGACCTCGCCCGCGGCCAGCATCCGGGCGAGTTCCAGCGGGTCGAAGCCGCGCGGTGGCAAATAGGCCCGTCCGCCCACCGCGCTGACCGCCCGGTAGCGGGCGATGCCGAAGCTGTAGGTCGCCGGCACGCCGACATATTCCCGAATTTCGGCGGTCATCCGCATCTGCTCGACGATCCGCTCGGTGGCGTCGGCGAGGTTCGCGTAGGTCAGCAGAATGCCCTTCGGCTGGCCCTCGGTCCCCGAGGTATAGGTGACCTGCGCCGGCAGATCGTCGTGGATCACCGCGTGCCGGTCGGCGAACCAGCCGGATCGCTCTTTCGGAACCACGCATCGGTCGACCAGGATGCCGGGCAGGTCCTTGGCCTGCGCCTCGCTCGTGACCATCACCAGCGGCCGGCGCGCTTCATAGAGGGCGAAGACCTGCTCAACGAAATCGATCGAGTTTTCACGGACCACCGCGGTGGCCTGCAGCTTCGGGAAAGTCATCTCGCGGTTCCTAGACCGTCATTCCCTGATGGAACGGCTTTTCCGGTGCTAGTCAGAATTGGTGACCAAGGCGTGAGCCGCGCCGGGCAATCTAGTGAGATTCCAATCTATCGCCGCGTGCCGGGATTCGGACATCACGTCCGCCAACCGTGGGAGCGGTGGCGTGACAACCGTCGCTGCGCGGTCCCCTAAAAAGGGGCTAGCCGACAAAAGCAAGAGGCTTCGCGAAAAAGCCCTTTAGCGCTCCAATCGGACTTTCGCAGAGGTTCCACTGAGCCGCCAGCGCCGCGCAACCCCCGAGGGCGCGGCGGCCGGCGGGAGCGGGCGGTTCGTGGCGCCGCTCGGCCGGGCGCGCGGAGGGTGGGTGATTCACCCACCCTCCGAACCATGACGGTCCGCGCTCTTCGTCTCCACGAGTTCGTACCACATCGCGTTGAGGACGGCGAAGGCGGCGGCCAGAGGCAGGCCGAGGATCCAGGCGAAATACCACATGGCAGGGCTCCTTCAATAAGCGTGGCCATCGCCGTCGCGGATCGCCTTGGCGTCGACCTTGCCCCAGAGGACGCTGTAGACCCAGGCGGTGTAGGCGACGATGATCGGCACGAAGATCAGCGTGACGACGAGCATGATGAACAAGGTCATCTGGCTCGAGGAGGCGTCCCAGACCGTCAGGCTCGAACGCGGATCGACGCTCGACGGCAGGATGAACGGGAACATCGCGAGGCCGACGGTGGCGATGATCCCCTTGATCGCCGCGGCGGTGGCGAAGAACGCGGCCCCTCCGGTCCGCGCCATGAAGAGCAGGGCGGCGACGAGCGCGCCACCGAGGCCGACGGCAGGCGCGATCAGCGTCCAGGGATGGTCGCGGTAGTTGGCGAACCAGGCGTCGGCGACGACCTCGACGGTCTTGGCGAGCGGGTTCGAGGGGCCGTCCGCCGGGATGGCGCTGGTGATGACATAGCCGTCGATGCCCCAGCGCAGCCAGACCCCGCCGAGGGCGAAGAGGGCGAGGGTCGCGAGCGACGCCGCGACGCCGAGGGCGCGGGCGCGCTCGGCGACCGGGCCTTCGGTCTTCAGCCGCAGCCAGGCGGCGCCGTGGGCGGCGAACATGGCGACCGAGAGAAGGCCGGCGAGCAGCGCGAAGGGGTTCAGCAGCTCGAAGAGCGTGGTCCCGTCATAGGTGACGCGCAGCGCGCCGTCGAAATGGAAGGGCACGCCCCGCAGCACGTTGCCGACCGCGACGCCGAAGACCAGCGCGGGGACGAAACCGCCGACGAAGAGCGCCCAGTCCCAGGCCGCCCGCCAGCGCGGGTCTTCGCGCTTGGAGCGGTACTTGAAGCCGACGGGCCGCAGGATCAGCGCGAAGAGGATCAGGAACATCGCGAGATAGAAACCGGAGAAGCTGACCGCGTAGAGCGGCGGCCAGGCGGCGAAGATCGCGCCGCCGGCGAGGACCAGCCAGACCTGGTTCCCCTCCCAGACCGGGCCGACGGCGTTGATCACCACGCGGCGCTCCAGGTCGGATTTCGCGACGAAGGGCAGCAGGATCTGCGTGCCGAGGTCGAACCCGTCCATCACCGCGAAGCCGATCAGCAGCACGCCGAGCAGCAGCCACCAGATGACGCGAAGCGTGTCATAGTCGATGAGGGTATGCAGGATCATGGTCTCACTCCGCGGCGACGAGGGCTTCGGGGGCGAGCGGCGCCTCCGGTTCGGTGTCGGGTTCCGGTCCCTTGCGGATGGCGCGCAGCATCAGCGCCATCTCGATGACGAAGAGGCCGGTATAGATCGCAATGAAGCCGAGGAGCGTCGTCAGCACCATCGACGCGCCGAGATTCGAGACCGCGGCGGCGGTTGGCAGCACGCCCTCGATGATCCAGGGCTGGCGCCCCACCTCGGCCACCACCCAGCCGAGTTCCGCGGCGATCCAGGGCAGCGGGATGGCGAGGACCGCGACCCGGAGCAGCCACGGGTGCCGGTCGAGGCGGCGGCGGGCCGACAGCCAGAAGAAGGTGCCCATCAGCGCGATGAAGAAGAAGCCGAGCCCGACCATGGTGCGGAAGGCGAAGAACATCGTCGGCACATGGGGCACGGTGTCCCAGGCGGCCTTCTCGATCTCGGCGTCGGTCGCCAGCCGCGGGTCGGCGGTATAGCGCAGGAGCAGCATCGCGTAGCCGAGCTCGTGGCCGATCTCGGCGAAGGTGTCCTGCGCCTCCCGCGGCGCCTCCGCCGCGGCCGGGGTCGAGCGGATGGTCTGGAGCGCGTCATAGGCGCGGATGCCGTCGCGGATACGGACCTTCGCCTCGTCGACCAGATCGAAGATGCCGGGGATCTCTCGGGTCAGCGACCGGGTGCCGATCAGGCCGAGCACCCAGGGTACTTCCACGGCGAAATGCGTCTCGCGCGCCTGCTGGTCGGGGAGGCCGATCAGGTTGAAGGAGGCGGGCGCCGGCTCGGTGTGCCACATGGCCTCCATCGCCGCCATCTTCATCTTCTGGTGGTCGGTGGTCAGATAGCCGCTTTCGTCGCCGAGCACGACGACCGACAGCGAGGCGGCGAGGCCGAAGGAGGCGGCGACGGTCATCGAGCGTTTGGCGATGTCCGTGAAGCGGCCGTTGAGCAGATACCAGGCCGAGACGCCGAGGACGAAGACCGAGGCCGTGACATAGCCGGCCGAGACCGTATGCACGAACTTCGCCTGCGCGACCGGGTTGAACAGCACCTCGAAAAAATCGGTCACCTCCATCCGCATCGTCTCGGGGTTGAAGGCCGAGCCGACCGGGTTCTGCATCCAGCCGTTGGCGATCAGGATCCAGAGGGCCGAGAGGTTGGAGCCGAGCGCGACGCACCAGGTGGCGGTCAGGTGGCCGACCTTGGAGAGCCGGTCCCAGCCGAAGAAGAACAGGCCGACGAAGGTCGCTTCGAGGAAGAAGGCCATCATGCCCTCGATGGCGAGCGGGGCGCCGAAGATGTCGCCGACATAGTGGCTGTAGTAGCTCCAGTTCATCCCGAACTGGAATTCCATGACGATGCCGGTGGCGACGCCGACGACGAAGTTGATGCCGAAGAGCGTGCCCCAGAATTTCGTCATCCGGCGCCAGATGGCGCGGCCGGTCATGACATAGACGGTTTCCATGATCGCGAGGAGGATGGAAAGGCCGAGGGTCAGCGGCACGAAGAGGAAGTGAAAGAGCGCCGTGGTTGCGAATTGCAACCGGGAAAGCGCGACGATGTCGAGGATCATGTCAGTGCCTCAATCGGGCCGGAGGCCGGCCAGCAGGGTGTCAAAGGCGGGCGAGCCGCGGTGGGCGGTGGCGGCGACGCGGCCATGGTCGAGCGCGACGATGCGTTCGGCCAGCGCCGCCTCGCGGCGGAGGTGGGTGGCGATGACGAGGGTGCGGCCTTCGGCGGCGCGGGCGAGCCGGGCGATGACGTCGCGCGCGGTGGCGGCGTCGAGCCCGTCGGTCGGCTCGTCGAGCAGCCAGAGCGGCCGGTCGCGCAGCAGCGCGCGAGCGAGCGCCACTCGCCGGGCCTGTCCGCCGGAGAGGCCGAGCCCGCCCTCGCCGAGCCGCGCGTCGAGGGGGACGTCGAGGCCCGCCGTCGCCAGCGCGGCGCTGAGGCGGGCGTCGTCGGCGCCGGGGGCGGCGAGGCGGAGATTGTCGCGCAGGCTGTCGCGGAAAAGCTCGGTCCGCTGGGTCAGCAGCGTCATGGGCAGCGCCTCGACGCGGCCGGCCTCGGGGGCCAGCGCGCCGGAGAGGAGCGCGATCAGCGTCGACTTGCCGCCGCCGCTCGGACCGATGATGGCGATCCGCGCTCCGATCTCGGCGTCGAGCGTGACGGGCGGGAGCACGGGCGCCGCGGCGCCGGGGTGGCGCGCGACCGCCTCCGTCAGCCGCAGGGCGAGCGGAGCCGGTGGCGACGCGGGCGGCCGCGGCGTGGCCTCGGCGAGCAGCGGGGCGATCCGCCGCGCGGCGAGGGCGGCGCGGCCGATC
>JBGAJI010000200.1:0-2768 GCA_044225035.1 Amaricoccus sp.
CGGCGGCCGGGGGACCTACCCCACCCGGTAGTTCGGGCTCTCCCGAGTTATCTGAACGTCATGCACATGGCTTTCGCGCAAGCCCGCGCCGGTGATGCGCACGAAATCGCAATTGCCGCGCATCGCATCGACCGAGGCATGCCCGGTATAGCCCATCGCCGCGCGCAAGCCGCCGACCATCTGGTGCAGCACCGCCGCCACCGGGCCCTTGTAGGGCACCTGCCCCTCGATGCCTTCCGGCACCAGCTTGTCGGCCGAGGCTTCCTTCTGGAAATAACGATCGGCCGAGCCGCGCGCCATCGCGCCGAGCGACCCCATGCCGCGATAGGATTTGTAGCTCCGTCCCTGGTAGAGGACCACCTCGCCCGGGGCCTCGTCGGTGCCGGCGAGGATCGAGCCGACCATGGCGACGCTGGCGCCGACGCCGATCGCCTTGGCGAAATCGCCCGAGAACTTGATGCCGCCGTCGGCGATCACCGGCTGTCCGGTGCGCGCCGCCTCGCCCGCGCAATCGAGGATCGCCGTCATCTGCGGCACGCCGACCCCGGCGACCACGCGCGTCGTGCAGATCGAGCCCGGGCCGATCCCGACCTTCACCGCGTCCGCCCCGGCGTCGATCAGCGCCCGCGTCGCCGCCGCCGTCGCCACGTTGCCGGCGATGATCTGCACCGCGTTGGAATAGCGCTTCAACCGGTCGACCGCCTCGCCGACGCCCTTCGAGTGGCCATGCGCCGTGTCGATCACCACCGCGTCCACCCCGGCATCGACCAGCGCCATCGACCGCTCGAACCCCGCGTCCCCGACGGTAGAGGCCGCCGCCACCCGCAGCCGGCCGAGATCATCCTTGGCCGCCAGCGGGTTCAGCACCGCCTGCTCGGTATCCTTCAGGGTCAGGAGCCCGGTCAGCCGCCCGCCGGTGTCGACGACCAGCAGCTTCTCGATCCGCCGCGCCTCCATCATGCTCTTGGCGTCGCCGAGATCGGCCGGCTCGCGCAGCATGGCGAGGTTTTCGCTGGTCATCATCGCGCTGACCGGCGTCGCATCGTCGGTGGCGAAGCGCATGTCGCGGTTGGTGACGATGCCGAGCACCACGCCGCGCTCGTCCACCACCGGAAAGCCGGTGATCCGATAGCGCTCCTGCAAGGCCTTCGCATCGCGCAGCGTCTGATCCGGCCGCAGCGTCACCGGCGCATAGACCACGCCCGAGACGAAGCGCTTCACCCGCTGCACCTCCGCCGCCTGCGCCTCGATGTCGAAATTGCGGTGAATGACGCCGAGCCCCCCGGACTGCGCCATGGCGATCGCCATCCGCGCCTCGGTCACGGTATCCATCGCCGCGCTGATCAGGGGGATATTGAGCGCGATGGAGCGCGTCAGATGGGTGCGGGTATCCGCCGTCCCCGGCAGCACGTCCGAGGCGCCCGGCACCAGCAGCACATCGTCGAACGTCAGGGCCTCGCGCAGTTCCATGTCCATCCCCTCGGGCGTCGCATCAGGCCCCGTCCTATTCCACGGACCCGGGGAAAAGGGAAGTCCGTGGCGCGGCGCCGGGGCGGAGGAGGCCGAAGCTCGCGCCAACGCCCGAAGCGCGCCGCGGGCGGACCGGCGCCGCCGGCGCGACGCCGACGCGGCGCATGGGTCCGCCTTCGGGCGGAGGCCCACCGGGGCCTTTGCCCGAAGGCGGAGGTCAGGCGGCGGGCTCAACGCGGCGAGGGACGGCGAGGTCTTTTCGCGAGCGCGAAGGCGGTGTAAGGGGGGCCGGGATTCGGAGGAGTGGGCGATGAACGAAATCGTGGACAAGGCCTTGCGCGGCATGGCGCTGCTTCCGGTACGGGGCATCCGGCACTGGACCGACCGGACCTTCTCCTTCCGCTGCGATCGTCCCCAGGGTTTCCGCTTCCGCTCCGGCGAATTCGTCATGATCGGCCTGATCGTCGATGGCAAGCCGCTGCTGCGCGCCTATTCCATCGCCTCGCCCGCCTGGGACGAGGAACTGGAATTCTATTCGATCAAGGTCGAGGACGGGCCGCTGACCTCGCGCCTCCAGCATCTCGCCGAGGGCGACCGGATCGTCATGCGGCCGAAGCCGGTCGGCACCCTCGTCCACGACGCGCTTACCCCCGGCCGGCGGCTGTTCCTCTTCTCCACCGGCACCGGCATCGCGCCCTTCGCCAGCATGATCCGGGAACCCGAAAGCTACGAGAAGTTCGAGCAGGTGGTGCTGACCCAGACCTGCCGCCAGGTGGCCGAACTCGACTATGGCCGCGATCTCATCGCCCGGATCGCCGCCGACGAGCTTCTGTCCGAGATGGTCGGCGACAAGCTGACGCTGATCTCGACGACCACGCGCGAGGAAAGCCCGGCGATGGGCCGGATGACCGACTGGATCCGCGACGGCCGCCTCGCCGCCGCCACCGGCGCGCCGCTCAATCCCGAGACCGACCGGGTGATGATCTGCGGCTCCATGGCCATGCTGCAGGAACACAAGGCGATCTGCGAGGAGCTGGGCTTCGTCGAAGGCTCCAACGCCACGCCTGGCCAGTTCGTCATCGAAAAGGCCTTCGTGGACTGACCGGGGCCGCCCGTACCGCCGCCGGGCGGCCCGAAGCTTAGC
Source organism: Amaricoccus sp. (assembly GCA_044225035.1). Lineage (GTDB taxonomy): Bacteria > Pseudomonadota > Alphaproteobacteria > Rhodobacterales > Rhodobacteraceae > Amaricoccus. The sequence continues at coordinate 2,615 of JBGAJI010000200.1, forward strand.
TCGCCCCGATCACCTCCGCGCCCGCGACGCCCCCGGCCCGGGCGAGCTGGCGCAGGCGCGACAGCACGGCGTCGCCGTCCGGCACCCGCTCGCCGCTCAGCATTTCCAGCCGCGCGGCGTCCGCGTCGATCCGCACCCGGGACTGCGCCAGGAT
>JBGAJI010000050.1:0-22835 GCA_044225035.1 Amaricoccus sp.
GTAGCGTTGCCGGTACATCCGGCTGAGATGCGAGGAATCGCAGAAGCCGCATTCGACCGCGATGCTGGAGATCGACTTCTGCGTCGCTTCCAGAAGGTGGCGGGCGAAGGCGAGGCGGATACCGAGAAAGGCCGCCCGCGCCGCGCCGAGGGGGCGCCGGACGATGACGGCGGCGAGATGCGCCGCCGAGACGCCGCCCGAACAGGTGAGCCGGTCGCGGTCGACGACGAAGATCTGGTCGGAGACCGGCCTCAGCCCGTCGAAGCGCTCGAGGAAATCGTCATGGTGGAACCAGCTGACGCAGGCGCGATAGCCCCGCATCAGCCCGGCGCGGTGCAGGGCGAAGGTGCCGGTGCAGACCCCGACCAGCGGCACGCCCGCCGCCGCCGCCCGTTCGAGGAAACGCACCGTGTCGGGATGCAGATGCTCCACCTCGTCGACCAGGCCGCCAACCACCACGAGATAGTCGAACCGGCCCGGGTCGCCGAGCCGCTCGTCGGGCCGCACCGCGATGCCGGAGCTGGAGGCGATCGGCTCCATGGTCGGCGACAGCACCTTCCAGCCGCAGAGGATCGGCCGCGACCGGTCGCCCTGGTCGGCGGCGAGGCGCAGGACATCGACGAAATTGCCCAGCGCGCAGAGCGTGAAGCGCCGGGCGAGGAGGAAGCCGACATTGAGCTGGGTCAATCTGATCCCCGTCGCCACGCTACCGCGAAAACGACGCATGGATACACGTGCCTCGGCGGCGAATCCAGTATTGAGGGACGGCAATCGCGGGAGGTTCGGGCCATGACGCATTTCTCCTTCGCCCAGGTGATAAAGGGCGCGCTGACCGGCCAGAAGAACTGGACCGCCCAGTGGCCCGACCGCGAGCCGAAGGCGGCCTATGACGTGGTGATCGTCGGCGCCGGCGGCCACGGGCTCGGCGCCGCCTATTATCTCGCGAAGGAGCACGGAATCACCAATGTCGCGGTGATCGACAAGGGCTGGCTCGGCGGCGGCAATACCGGGCGCAACACCACGATCATCCGCTCGAACTACCTCTATGACGAGAGCGCGCGGCTCTACGACCATGCGCTCGACCTGTGGGAGAACCTGAGCCAGGACCTGAACTACAACGTCATGTATTCGAAGCGCGGCGTGCTGATGCTCGCGCACAATGTCCATGACGTGCAGTCCTTCCAGCGCCACATCCATTCCAACCGGTTGAACGGCGTCGATAACGAATGGCTGACGGCGGCGGAGGCCAAGGCGTTCTGCCCGCCGCTCGACCTCAACCCCAACGCCCGCTACCCGGTGGTCGGCGCCGCCCTGCAGCGCCGCGCCGGCACCGCCCGGCACGACGCCGTCGCCTGGGGCTATGCCCGCGGCGCGGCGGCGCGGGGCGTCGACATCATCCAGAATTGCCCGGTGACGGCGATCCGCCGCGGCCCGGACGGCCGCGTCACCGGCGTCGAGACGGCCAAGGGCTTCATCGCGGCGAAGAAGGTCGCCGTCTCCGCCGCCGGGCATACGTCGGTCGTGATGGAAACCGCTGGCGTCCGCCTGCCGCTCGAATCCTATCCCCTTCAGGCGCTGGTCTCCGAGCCGATCAAGCCGATCTTCCCCTGCGTCGCCATGTCGAACAGCGTCCACGCCTATATCAGCCAGTCGGACAAGGGCGAGCTGGTCATCGGGTCGGGCACCGACCAGTATGTCAGCTATTCCCAGCGCGGCGGCCTGCCGCTGATCGAGCATACGCTGGCCGCGATCTGCGAGATCTTCCCGATCTTCCGCCGCATGCGCATGCTCAGGAAATGGGGCGGCATCGTCGACGTGACGCCGGACCGCTCGGCGATCCTCGGCAAGACGCCGGTGCCCGGGCTCTACGTCAACTGCGGCTGGGGCACCGGAGGCTTCAAGGCGACGCCCGGCGCGGCGCATGTCCTCGCGCACACCGTCGCGAAGGACGAGCCGCACCCGATCAACGCGCCTTTCACCCTCGAACGCTTCACCACCGGCCGGCTGATCGACGAAGCCGCCGCCGCCGCCGTCGCGCACTAGGGAGACGAGAGATGCTGCTGATCCATTGCCCCTATTGCGAGCAGGACCTGCCCGAGCTCGAATTCGCCTACGCGGGCGAGGCGCATATCGCCCGCCCCGCCGACCCGTCGAAGCTGACGGACGAGGAATGGCGCGACTTCCTCTTCATCCGCGGCAACCCGAAGGGCGTGCATTTCGAGCGGTGGCGCCACGTCAACGGCTGCGCCCGCTTCTTCAACGCGGCGCGCGAGACCGTCGGCGACAAGTTCCTTTCGACCTACAAGGCCGGCGAGCCCCGCCCCGACATCGCCACCCTCACCGGAGAGGCCAAATGACCAGCCACCGCCTCCCGAACCGCGGCCGCGTCGACCACGCGAAGCCGGTGAGCTTCACCTTCGACGGCAAGGGCTACCAGGGCCTCGCCGGCGACACCCTCGCCTCGGCGCTGCTCGCCAACGGCGTCCACCTGATGGGCCGGTCGTTCAAGTATCACCGCCCGCGCGGCGTGGTCTCCGCCGGTTCCGACGAGCCGAACGCGCTGATGGGCACCCGCCGGGGCCCGGGCCGGTTCGAGCCCAACACCCGCGCCACGCTCCAGGAGCTGCGCGCCGGGCTGGAGGCGACGAGCCAGAACCGCTGGCCCTCCCTCGCCTTCGACATGGGCGCCATCAACGACAACCTCGGCTCGCTGTTCTCGGCCGGCTTCTACTACAAGACCTTCATGTGGCCGCGCGCCTTCTGGGACCGGGTCTACGAGCCGGTGATCCGCAACGCGGCGGGCCTCGGTACCTCCCCGGCCGAGCCCGACGCCGACAGCTACGCCAGCCGCTTCCACCACATCGACGTCCTCGTCGTCGGCGCCGGCCCCGCCGGCCTCGCCGCGGCGCTGGCCGCCGGACGGTCGGGCGCCTCCGTCCTCCTCGTCGACGAGCATTCCGAGGTGGGTGGGACGCTCCTCTCCGAGCCCTCGGTCTCCATCGACGGCGCCCCCGCCTGGGATTGGCTCGCCGCCACCCTTGCCGAGTTCGCCCAACTCCCCAACGTCACCGTCCTCCCCCGGACCACGGCGGATCGGCTACTACCACCAGAACCTCCTCGGCCTCGCCCAGCGCCTCACCGACCATCTCGACACGCCCCCCGCGGGCGCCCCGCGCGAGCGGATGTGGAAGGTGCGGGCGAAGGAAGTCGTTCTGGCCCAGGGGGCGCTGGAGAAGCCGCTGGTCTTCGACGGCAACGACCGGCCCGGCGTGATGCTGGCCGGCGCGGCGCAGACCTACCTGCACCGCTACGGCGTCAAGGTCGGCGACCGCCCGGCGATCGTCACCGCGCATGACAGCGCGTGGTTCGCGGCCTTCGACCTCGCCGCGGCCGGCGCCAAGCCCGCCGTCATCGTCGACGTCCGCCCGGCGGTGGACTATGCGCTGACCGACCGCGCGCGCGCGCTCGGCATCGAGGCTCTGCTCGGGCGCACCGTCACCGGCACCTCCGGCCGGCTGCGCGTCAAGTCGCTGCGCGTCAACCGCATGGAGGCCGGCACCCCCGGAGCGGCGCGCGAGATCGCCTGCGACGCCGTGCTGATGTGCGGCGGCTGGACTCCTTGCCTCCACCTCTTCTCCCACACCCAGGGAAAGCTCGCCTGGAACGAGGCCGCCCAGTGCTACCTTCCCGGCACCAAGACCGAGGCGGTGCAGATCGCCGGCGCCGGCCGCGGCCTCTGGGGCATCGCCGCCGCCCTCGAGGACGGCGCCGCCGCCGGGGCGCTGGCCGCCCGCGACGCCGGCCACGAGTCGCAAGCCCCCGCCTTCGCCGTCACCGCCGACCGTTCCGGCACCGGCGTCACCTGCAAGGAGCTGCCGACCGACCGGGACCCCGGCAAGGCCAAGGCCTTCATCGACTTCCAGAACGACGTGACGGCCAAGGACATCCGCCTCGCCGTCCGCGAGGGCATGCGCTCGATCGAGCATGTCAAGCGCTACACCACCAACGGCATGGCAACCGACCAGGGCAAGATGTCGAACGTCAACGGCCTGATGATCGCCGCCGACGCGCTCGGCAAGGCGCCGCCGCAAGTGGGGCTCACCACCTTCCGCCCACCCTATTCGCCGACGACCTTCGGCGCCTTCGCCGGCTACCACCAGGGCGCGACCTTCGAGGTCACCCGCAAGACGCCGATCGACCCCTGGGCCGAGGCGAACGGCGCGGCCTTCGAGCCGGTCGCCCTCTGGCGCCGCGCCTGGTACTTCCCGCGCCCGGGCGAGGACATGCATGCCGCCGTCTCTCGCGAGTGCCGCGCCGCCCGCGCCTCCGTCGGCATCTTCGACGCCTCGACGCTCGGCAAGATCGAGGTCGTCGGCCCCGACGCCGTCACCTTCATGGAGCGGATGTACACGAACCCCTGGGCGAAGCTCGGGGTCGGGCGCTGCCGCTACGGCCTGCTGCTCGGCGAGGACGGCTTCATCCGCGACGACGGGGTGATCGGCCGGCTGGCCGAGGACCGCTTCCACGTCACCACCACCACCGGCGGCGCGGCGCGCGTGCTCAACATGATGGAGGACTACCTGCAGACCGAGTGGCCCGATCTCAAGGTCTGGCTGACCTCCACCACCGAGCAATGGGCGACCGTCGCGCTGCAGGGCCCGAACGCCCGCAAGCTGCTCGCGCCGTTCGTCCCCGACGCCGACCTCTCGGCCGAGGCCTTCCCGCATATGGCGGTCATCGAGACCACCGTCGCCGGCTTCCCCGCCCGGCTCTTCCGCGTCTCCTTCACCGGCGAGCTCGGCTTCGAGATCAACGTCCCCGCCCGCCACGGCCTCGCCCTCTGGGAGACGCTGATGGAGGCTGGAAAGGCCTATGACATTACCCCCTACGGCACCGAGGCGATGCACGTCATGCGGGCGGAGAAGGGTTATATCATCGTCGGCCAGGACACCGACGGCACGCTGACGCCCGACGATGCCGGCCTCACCTGGGCGATCGGCAAGGCCAAGCCCGACTTCGTCGGCAAGCGGTCGCTCACCCGGCCGGACATGGTCTCGAAGGGGCGGAAGCAGCTGGTCGGCCTCCTGACCGACGACCCCAAGGTCGTGCTCCAGGAAGGCGCCCAGATCGTCGCCGAGCCGAACCAGCCGAAGCCGATGGCGATGATCGGCCACGTCACCTCCGCCTACTGGTCCGACGCCCTCGGCCGGTCGATCGCCATGGCCGTCGTCGTCGACGGCCGGGCGCGGGACGGCGAGACCCTGCACGTGCCGATGCCCGATGGCACGATCACGGCGAAGGTCACCAAGGCCACCGTCTTCCTCGACCCCGACAACAGCCGCCTGAGCGCGTGAGGAGAGCGACATGACCACCGCCACCGCCCCCGGCGTCACCGTCACCCTGCTGCCCCCGACGACGCGCGTCTCCCTCCGCCTCGCCGACCCGGCGGCGATCCATCTCCCCACCGCCGTCGGCACCCGCAGCGCCATGGGCGGCCGCACCGCCCTCTGCCTCGGCCCCGACGAATGGCTGATCGAGGCGCCGGAGGCCGAGCGCGCCGCGCTCCTCGCCGACCTCGCGCGGATCCCGGTGCCGCGCAGCGCCGTCGAGATCTCCGACCGCGAGATCACCTATGCGCTGGAAGGGCCGGCGGTGTTGACGCTGCTCGCCACCGGCTGCCCGCGCGATCTGGCGCGGATGCCGGTGGGCCAGGGCGCGCGGACCGTCTTCGACACCGCGCAGGTCGTGCTGGTCCGCGAGACCCAAGACCGCTTCACGCTGACCGTCTGGCGCTCCTTCGCGCCGCATGTCCGCGCCCTCCTCGACATCGCCGCGCGCGAACTCGCCGCCGGCCTCTAACGATAAGGAAACGCCCGAGATGCTCGACACCGCCGCCCCCCGCCTCTCCGACGACGCCATCGCCGCCGCCATCGGCCGCGAGCTCGGCCGCCAGCGGCACCAGATCGAGCTGATCGCCTCGGAGAACATCGTCTCCCGCGACGTGTTGATCGCTCAAGGGAGCGTCCTGACCAACAAGTATGCCGAGGGCTATCCCGGCAAGCGCTACTACGGCGGCTGCGAGTTCGTCGACGAGGTCGAGACCATCGCCATCGACCGCGTCAAGCAGCTGTTCGGCGCCGGCTTCGCCAACGTCCAGCCGCATTCCGGCGCCCAGGCCAACCAGGCGGTGTTCCTCGCGCTGCTCCAGCCCGGCGACCGGATCATGGGCATGAACCTCGCCCATGGCGGTCACCTGACCCACGGCTCGCCCGTCACCATGTCCGGCAAGTGGTTCGACGTGGTCAGCTACGAGGTCCGCGAGGACAACCAGCGCATCGACATGGACGCCGTCCGTGCCAAGGCGCTGGAAACCAGGCCGAAGCTCATCATCGCCGGCGCCTCGGCCTATCCGCGCGAGATCGACTTCGCGGGCTTCCGCGCCATCGCCGACGAGGTCGGGGCGTATCTCATGGTCGACATGGCGCACTATGCCGGCCTGATCGCCGCCGGCCTCTACCCGAACCCGGTGCCGCACGCCCATGTCACCACCTCGACCACCCACAAGACCTTGCGCGGCCCCCGCGGCGGCATCATCCTGACCAACGACGAGGCCTTGGCGAAGAAGCTCAACTCCGCCGTCTTCCCCGGCAACCAGGGCGGCCCCCTGATGCACGTCATCGCCGCCAAGGCCGTCGCCTTCGGCGAGGCGCTGCGCCCGGAGTTCAAGGACTACGCCGCCCGCGTCATCGCCAACGCCCGCGCCCTCGCCGAGACGCTCAAGGCCGGCGGCCTCGACATCGTCTCGGGCGGCACCGACTGCCACATGGTGCTGGTCGACCTGCGCCCCAAGGGCGTGACGGGCCGCGACGCAGAGCGGGCACTGGAGCGCGCCGGGCTTACCTGCAACAAGAACGCCATCCCCTTCGACCCGGAGAAGCCGTTCGTCACCTCCGGCGTGCGCCTCGGCACCTCGGCCGGCACCACTCGCGGCTTTGGCGAGGCGGAGTTCGCCAAAGTGGGCGCGCTGGTCCTGAAGGTCGTGGACGCTCTTGCGGCCGCCGGGGCGGAGGGGGATGCTGTCGTGGAGGCCGAAGTCCTCGCCGAGACGCGGAAGCTGACCGACGCCCATCCGATCTACGAGAGCTGAACAGCCATCAAGGGTCCCGCCGATGTTCCTGAGCGTCTTCGACATCTTCAAGGTCGGCGTCGGCCCCTCCTCGTCCCACACCATGGGCCCGATGATCGCCGCCGCGCGCTTCCTCGACGCGCTCCGCGACGGGGCCGACCACATCCCCGGCTCCGGCGCCGCCGCCCGGCTCGAAGCCGTGCTGCGCGGCAGCCTCGCCTTCACCGGCAAGGGCCACGCCACCGACCGCGCGGTGGTCCTCGGCCTGCTCGGCTTCGTGCCCGACACCCTCGATCCGGAGGAGGCCGAGCGCCGCCTCGCCGCCTTGGCTGCCACCGGGACGATCGACGTCCCCGGCCTCGGTCCCCTCGCCTTCGACCCGCAGAAGGGCGTCGTCTTCGACTACGGTCCGCCGCTGCCCGGCCACGCCAACGGCATGGTGCTGCGCGCCTTCGACGCGAGCGGCAACCTCCACATGACCGAGACCTATTATTCGATCGGCGGCGGCTTCGTCCTGACCGAGCGCCAGCTCCGCACCGAGGCGATCAAGGGCGACGACGCCGACGTCCATCGCCCCCACCCCTTCGCCACCGCGGCGGAAATGCTGCGGATGGGCGACGCCTCCGGCCTCTCCATCGCCGCGATGAAGCGCGCGAACGAGGCCGCTGGCGGCCTGCGCCTCGACCCCGGTCTTGACCGGCTGTGGGAGGTGATGGACGCCTGCATCGACCGCGGCCTCGCGACGGACGGCGTCCTGCCGGGCGGCCTCAAGGTGCGGCGACGGGCCAAGGCGATCCATCAGGCGCTGCTCGCCGAGCGCGGCAACAACCTCGCCCAGCCGCATACCGTCAACGACTGGCTGTCGGTCTATGCCATGGCGGTCAACGAGGAGAACGCCGCCGGCGGCCAGGTGGTCACCGCGCCGACCAACGGCGCCGCCGGCGTGGTGCCGGCCGTCATCCGCTACTACCGCGATCATTGCGTCGGCGCGACCCACAAGGGCATCCGCGACTTTCTGCTGACCGCGGCGGCGGTGGGCGGCATCATCAAGACCAACGCCTCGATCTCCGGCGCCGAGGTCGGCTGCCAGGGCGAGGTCGGCTCCGCCGCCGCCATGGCCGCCGCCGGCCTCTGCGCCGCCCTCGGCGGGACCAACGCCCAGGTGGAGAACGCCGCCGAGATCGCGCTGGAGCATCACCTCGGCATGACCTGCGACCCGGTGAAGGGGCTCGTCCAGGTGCCCTGCATCGAGCGCAACGGCCTCGGCGCGATCAAGGCCGTCGCCGCCGCCAGCCTCGCCCTGCGCGGCGACGGGACCCATGTCGTCCCCCTCGACGCCTGCGTCGAGACCATGCGCCAGACCGGCCACGACATGAGCGTCAAGTACAAGGAGACCTCCACCGGGGGCCTCGCCGTCAACCTGCCCGAATGCTGAGATCCAACGACGCCAGCGCGGTCAGAAGGTGAACTTCGTGCCGAAGGTGCCGACGGTGATGTTGTTGATGTCGGGGTTCGATGGTTCGTCGAGCTCGTACCAGCGGAGCTGGCCATAGAGGTCGATGCCAAAGCGCTCGATCTTCTGCACCGCGGCGATGCCGAAGGAAGTGCCGTCCGAGCCGTCGCTCGAAATGTTCTCGCCCCGCGTGTAGTCGAGGCCGAAGCCGGTCGGGCCGAGCGCCGAGAGCGACGTGTCCCAGCCGATCTTGGCATAGAGGTTCGACGGGTCGTCGCCCTCGTCGAGATGGAAGCCGCCGGTGGACAATGTCAGGCTGATCCCGAGCGGATCATAGAGCACCGACCCCGAGGCGGCGTAGGCATAGTCGATCGTGTCGTCGTCGGTATTATAGACCGAGGCGGCGGCGAGCAGGGTGAAGTCGCCGACGGTGTAGCCGCTCCAGTCGCCATAGTCGCCTCCGAGGGTGACGGCGGCGGCCCATTGCTCGTCCTGTCCGTAAGAGACAGAGCCCTGGACCGGGCCGAACATCGGGCTGTCGTAGCGGACGCGCGCCAGGCGGTCGCCGTCGAAGTCGGAGAAGGCGTCGCCGACGGTCAGGTACACGGGGTCGGCCGCCGTTCCGGTATTCACGAAGTCGGAGCCGTCGGTGAAGATGACCCCGCCCGCGATATCGGCGACGCCGGCGTACATGATCGGGCCGGCGACGAGGCTGAGGTCGTATTCGGCGGTGTTGTCGGCGGCGCCCGATCCCTTGCCGAGCGCGAACCTGCCGTAGCGGTCGTCGCGGAAGCTGACCTCGGCGCGGCGGACGTTGAAGTCGGCGTCGCTCTGCGAGACGAGCTGCGAGATGTCGGAGGAGTTGTTCGGGCTCGCGCCGATCTCGAGGGTGGCGGCGAGGCGGGTCTGGCCGAGCGGCGCGTCGGCGTCGAGCCGGAAGCGGGTGCCCGACGTGTCGTTGTCGACGATGAAGACGTCGGTCGAGACGCCGTCGTCCACCACGTTGAAGGCGGGGTTGATCTGGCCGGAGAGGGTCAGCGAGCGGCCGCTCTGGTCCTTCCAGGTGAAGCCTTCGGCCACCATCTGCGCGGCGGTCCGGTCGTCCTCGTCGAACGAAGGCGCGGCGGCGGCCGCCGCCCCCCGGGCGGGGGGGGGGGGCCGGGCGGGGGGGGGTTGGGGGGGGGGGGGCGGGGGGGGGGGGGGGGGGGGGGGCTGTCATCTTTTCGATGTCGGCGCTCGTCACCTGTTGCGCGGCGGCGGGAAGGGCCGTGGTCAGCGCGGCGAGGGCGGTGGCGGCGAGGAGACGCGGCGATCTGGCGGCGGGCATGGGCGGGCTCCTTCAGGGTTGGTCGGGCGCCGGGGCGGCCGGAGCCGCGGGGGGTATCCGCCGCGACATCCTGAGCCCGAGGAAGGCGAAGCCAAGGCGATCGAAACGACGGGATTGAGCAGGTTGAAGAAGGCATAAGGCAAGCGGTTCGTCGTCGCTACGCCGAGGGTCGCCGCCATACAGGCGCCGCGGCTGTTCCACGGGCTCAGCGGCAAGGTCACGGCGGCGCTGTCGCCGCGGGCGCGCGAAAGGGCGGACCATCCGGCCGGGCCGGGCGACGGCGATAGATTGATCCGAGGCGAGGACGTTGGCGCCGACCAGCGTGGCGACGCGCGCGCCGCCGGGGCGGGCGGCGGGGATCAGGGGGCCGATGAGGCGCTCCGGCGCGCGGGCCCGCTCGATAACGCCGCCGTAGGCCAGGAAGATCCGCCAGACGGTGCCGAGCATGCTCGCCATCCCGCCGCGGCTGAGGACATAGTCCGGGTTGAGCGGCTTCCGCCCGAAATAGACCATGGCGACGAGGGCACCGCTGAGCGCCCGGGTGCCGATCAGCCCGGCGCCGAGGCCCCGCGGGTTCGGTTCGACCTGGTGGTAGGCGCCGGGGACCGGGGCCTTCCGGCCGAGCGTCTCGTTCATCGCCCGGTGGTACTGGCGGGCGGGGATGATCGAGGTGAGCGCCGCGACCATGACGGCGCGGCCGAAGGGGATGGTGAAGGCGGTCGGAAACGTCTCCATCGCGTTCGCCTTTTCCGGCGGGGCGGCCCTTCGTTGGCGACCCTCCCGCGGCCGCCCAGGCTCGCCCGTTGTTTTCCTCCGCCGCGGTCAGCGGCCCGGTCGGGCCTCCGCCAGGAAGCGGCGGATCTCGGTTTCGAGCTCGGCGATGACGGCGCGGTAGTCGGGCACCTCCGGGCGCTCGGCGGCGTCCGGCATCGCCTCGAAGGTCGCGAGGCTGTCGTGCGCCAGACCGTAGTCCTCGCAGAGCTCGCGGAAACGGCTGTCCGTCACCGCGAGGTCGGGCAGACGGCCGGCCTCCTCGGGGAACCTCGCCGCCGCCCGCTCCAGTCCGGCCTTCACGCTGTCCGTCGTCGCCATCCGCACCCCCGCCCGGCACGAAGACGAGCCTGCGGCCGACCGGCGGCGCCGCGAAGTACGTAACGGTGACGAACGCCGGTCCCGACGGGACGGAGTCGCGTACGTTACCGTATAAGACGCGGCGAGGGTTCCTTGTCGGTCGCGCGCGCGCTATGTCCTTTCCGGGAGAGCGAAGCGGACATGGCGGCCACATCATGACGAGTGGGAAGCAGGCCGTGTCGACGGAGGCGGTGCGCGGAGAGCTGGCGCGCATCCTCGCCTCGCCGGCCTTCGACGCCAGCGAGCGCAACCGCCAGTTCCTGGCCCATGTCGTGGAGGAAGCCCTCGCCGAACGCGGCGAGCGGATCAAGGCTTATACGATCGCCACGGAGGTCTTCGGCCGCGATCCGAAATTCGACCCGCAGCTCGATTCGATCGTCCGCATCGAGGCCGGGCGCCTCCGGCGCGCGCTCGAACGCTACTATCTCACCGACGGCCGGACGAGCAGCCTGCGGATCGACATCCCGCGCGGCGGCTACGCGCCGGTCTTCGCCAGCGCCGCGCCGGTCACCGCGCCGGGCGCGCTGACCGGATCGCCGCGCATCCTCGTCACCGCCTTCGAGGCGGAGGGCGACCAGTCCAGCTTCCCGACCTTCACCCGCGGCTTTACCCGGGCGCTGATCATCGCGCTGACCCGCTTCACCGGGCTGCGGGTCTTCGGCGCGGAGACCGCGCTGCGCCATCCGGCCGAGGTCGACCCCCAGGCGGCCCGGCGCGCGCTCGACGCCGACTATCTCGTCACCGGCCAGACCTCGCTCGGCCCGGACCGGTTCGAGGTCGACGTCCTGCTCGTCGAGGCGGCGAGCGGCCGCGCGGTCTGGGCCGAGAGCTTCGAGCGCCGGCTCCGCCCGTCGGAGATCATCGCGCTGCGCAACGAGGTGGCGAACCGGGTCGCGCGGGCGCTCGCCCAGCCCTATGGCGCCATCCAGACCGATCGCGCCACGGGGGCGTTTCAAGCGGATCCGGCCACGGGCGCGTTTCAGGCGGATCAGGCCCGCGACGCCGATGGACAGCCGCCGGAGCTCCTCGGCAGCTACGCCGCCGTGCTGCTGTTCTATTCCTACTGGCGCACCTTCGACCGCGAGATGATCGAGGCGGTGCGCCTCGGGCTGGAGCGCGCGGTGATGAGCGAGCCCGACTACGCCGAGGCGCTCGCCTGCCTGTCGCTGGTCCATTCCAACGCCTTCCGCTTCCGCCACCCGATCGGGGCGCCGGAACGCGACCCGCCGCCCGACTCGCCGCCCGACCCGCGCGAGCGCGCCCTCGTGCTCGCGGCCCGCGCCGTCGCGCTGGCGCCGAGCTCCAGCTGGGCGCGCTACGCCCTCGGCCTCGCCCGCTGGTTCGCCGGGGACGTCGCGGGCGCGCTCGACGCGCTGGAAGCCGGCCGCCGGCTCAATCCGAACGATACGACGATCCTCGCCGATCTCGGCCAACGCTATGCGATGCTCGCCCGCTGGGACGAGGCGGTGCCGCTGCTCGAAGAGTCCTACGCCGCCAATCCGGGCCAGCCCGGCAGCTATCGCGTCGGCCTCTTCCTCTGGCATTTCGCCCACGACCGGCTCGACGCGGCGCTGGCCGAGGCGCGCCGGGTGAACGCGCCCCGGGTGCTCTATGGCCATGTCGCCGTCGCCGCCGCCGCCGCCCTGCTCGGGCGGGACGACGAGGCGGCGGAGGCCGTCTCGACGATCCTCGGCCTCGCGCCCGGCTATGGCGCCGAGGTCGCCGCCGACCTCGCCAGCCGCCATCTCGCGCCGGAGCTGGTCCGGCGCGTCGTCGCCGGCCTCGAACGCGCCGGCCTCGCGATCGAGCCGCCGGGCCCGCCGGCATAGGAGACGACATGCGCCTGCCCCACCCCCGCCGCGAGGAATTCGAAGCGAACGCGACGGACTTCGTCGTCCGGCTCGGCTTTCTCGGCCTCTTCGCCTGGTGGTCGCTTCAGCTGGTCAGCCCCTTCGTGCCGATCGTCGTCTGGGCCGTCCTGCTCGCCGTCGCCCTCTTTCCGGCCTACGCCTGGCTCGCCCGCGCCCTCGGCGGCCGCCGGGCCCTCGCCGCGACCCTCGTCACCCTCGTCACCCTCGCCACCGTGCTCGGCCCGGTCAGTTTCCTGGCGACGAGTCTCGCCGACTCGGTGCAATGGATCGCCGCCGGCGTGCGGTCCGGCACGCTGAAGGTGCCGCCGCCACCAATCTCGACGAAGCCGTCCGCCGCTACGGCCCCGCGCTCATCCCCGCCGACGGCACCATGCTGGCGAGGGTCGCGGCGATCGGCGCCGACGTGCTGAAGTTCGTCGCCTCGGTGGTGATCGCCGGCTTTCTCTTCCTGCCCGGGCCGCGGCTCGGCGCCGGCGCCCGCGCCTTCGCCAGCCGGCTGATCGCGCCGCGCGGCGCGCATTTCGTGGACCTCGCAGGTGCCACGATCCGCAATGTCTCGCGCGGGGTCATCGGTGTCGCGCTGATCCAGGCCTTGCTCGCCGGCGTCATCCTCGCCGGCGCCGGCATTCCCGGCGCCGGCCTCGTCGCCTTCGGCGTGCTCCTGCTCTGCGTCGTCCAGATCGGGCCGGCGCCGATCCTGCTGCCGCTCCTCATCTGGGCCTGGGTCACGCAGACGACGGGCTTCGCGCTGATCCTGACGGTGCTGCTCGTCCCGGTCGGCCTGCTCGACAATGTGCTGAAGCCGATCCTGATGGCGCATGGGCTGACCACGCCGATGCTCGTCATCCTCACCGGCGTGATCGGCGGCACGCTGACCCACGGGCTGGTCGGCCTCTTCCTCGGCCCCGTGGTCCTCTCGGTCTTCTATGAGCTGGTCGTCGCCTGGACCCGCCTGGGGAGCAACCCGGCCGATCCGCCCACTCCCTGATCCCTTCGACCGAAGCGGGAAATGTGTAAGCCATGTCGTCGGTCAGAACTGTCAGAGATGTCACCGGTTGCGCAACGGATTTGTCGACAGCCAAATCCGTCAATCAAATCACACATTGGGCTTCTGTTTGGCCCTACGCCTCCGCCACCCGCTTGACGCAGCGAAAGCTGACATGGCTCGTCGAGGTGTCGATCGCCTCGGCATGGCGGGCGGCGGGGCGATAGCGGCGGCAATAGTTCGGCGCGCAGAGATGCGAGCCGCCCTTGAGCACCTTGCGCCGGATGGTCGGGGCGTTCGGCTCGACGCTCGCCTCGGCCTCCGAGGGCCCGCGCGGGTTGCGCGGCGCGCAGCAGGCCTTGTGCTCGCCCGGATCGGCATGGCGGTCGACATACCAGTCGGTGGTCCATTCCCAGCAATTGCCGATCATGTCGCGCAAGCCATAACCGTTCGGCGGAAAGGCCTCGACCGGCGAGGTCCGCGCATAGCGGTCCTCCATCAGGTTCTCGTTCGGAAACTCGCCCTGCCAGGTATTGGCCATGTGCCGCCCATCGGGGATGAGTTCGTCGCCCCAGGCGAATTCCCGCCCCTCGAGGCCACCCCGCGCGGCGAATTCCCATTCCGCCTCGGTGGGCAGCGCCTTGCCGGCCCAGGCGGCGTAGGCCTCGGCGTCGGCGTAGCCGACATGCACCACCGGATGATCCTCGATCCCCTTGATCGAGCTGCCGGGGCCCGAGGGGTGGCGCCAGTCCGCGCCATGCGCCACCCGCCACCAGACGAGTGGGTTCTTGTGGCTCGTCACCCGATAGGCGGGCGGGGCGAAGAGCAGCGAGCCTGGGGCGAGATCGGCCTTGCTCGCCCCGGGATAATGCGCCGGGTCGAGCGCGCGCTCGGCCAGGGTCACATGTCCGGTCGCCTCGACGAATTGCCGGAAGCGGCGGTTGGTCACCGGCGTCCGGTCCATCCAGAATCCGTCGACCACCACGTCATGCGCCGGCCGCTCCTCGGCGTAATGCGCGTCCGACCCCATTCGGAACCGGCCGCCCGGCACCCAGATCATGCCCGGCTCGTCCAGCTTCGCGCGCGCCGCCTCCGCCATGCCGCCCTCCCTCGGATACAAGGCCACCGCGAAACTAGGACGCGGGCCCGCCCTTGTCCACGCGGGCGGGCCAGGGCGTCCAGGGGGATCGCATTCGGAATGGTCGGCTCGCGACTTCGCAGCTTGCACTTTACGAGATCGACCGTCGGCGAGATCGTGACGGGCGTGCCCTGCCGGGGCACGTCCGTTTTCAACGGACGAGCCGGGCACGCCCGCCCCGATTCAGAGCTCCGGAGAAATCGGAACCCCTCGCGTCCTACGCAAGCTTGCTTCGGCCGCGCGCCCGCGCGACCTGCCACTGGCAGGTCGGCAAGATGCGGGCGCAAGACATCTCAAACCGACACGCCATGAAGGGCGGATCGGCGATCCCCCTGGCCGGCCTGCTAACCGCCTCTGGCATGGGCGGGGCGAATGGCCTATCTCGGGCGGGTCCTTCCATCGGGGAGCCGCATGGCCCGTGTCCTGATCACCTCCGCGCTGCCTTACATCAACGGCGTCAAGCATCTCGGCAATCTGGTGGGCAGCCAGCTGCCGGCGGATGTCTATGCCCGCTACATGCGCGCCCGCGGGCACGAGGTGCTGTTCATCTGCGCCACCGACGAGCATGGCACCCCGGCCGAGCTGGCCGCCGCCAAGGCGGGCGAGCCGGTCGCCGACTACTGCGCCCGCCTCTGGCAGGTGCAGAAGGATCTGGCGGACGGCTTCGCGCTCAGCTTCGACCATTTCGGCCGGTCCTCGAGCCCGCGCAACCACCGGCTGACCCAACATTTCGCCGGCCGGCTGGCCGACGCCGGGCTGATCGAGGAGATTTCCGAGCGGCAGGTCTATTCGATCGACGACGGCCGCTTCCTGCCCGACCGCTATATCGAAGGCACCTGCCCCAACTGCGGCTATCCGCGCGCGCGCGGCGACCAGTGCGAGAACTGCACCAAGCAGCTCGACCCGACCGAACTGATCGAGCCGCGCTCCGCCATCTCGGGCTCGACCAATCTCGAGGTGCGCGAGACCAAGCACCTGCATCTGCGCCAGTCGAAGCTGCGCGACGAGTTGCGCGGCTGGATCACCTCCAAGACCGACTGGCCGGTGCTCTCGACCTCGATCGCGCTGAAATGGCTCGACGACGGCGACGGGCTTCAGGATCGCGGCATCACCCGCGATCTCGACTGGGGCATTCCGGTGAAACGCGGCGAGGCCGACTGGCCCGGCATGGAGGGCAAGGTCTTCTATGTCTGGTTCGACGCGCCGATCGAATATATCGCCGCCACCGCCGAATGGGCCGACGCGACCGGCCAGCCCGACGCCGCCTGGCAACGCTGGTGGCGCGAGGATCTGGGCGCCGGCGACGTGCGCTATATCGAGTTCATGGGCAAGGACAACGTGCCCTTCCATACGCTCAGCTTTCCGGCCACCATCCTCGGCGCCAACTACGACGGCGCCGAGCGCTGGAAGCTCGTCGACTACATCAAGTCGTTCAACTACCTGAACTATGACGACGGCAAGTTCTCGACCAGCCAGGGCCGCGGCATCTTCATGGACCAGGCGCTGGAAATCCTGCCCGCCGACTACTGGCGCTGGTGGCTGATGTCGAACGTGCCGGAGGGGTCGGATTCCAACTTCACCTGGGACAGTTTCCAGGGGCAGGTGAACAAGGATCTCGCCGACGTGCTCGGCAATTTCGTCAGCCGGGTGACCAAGTTCGCCCAGGCCCGCTTCGGCGCGGCGCTACCGGGCGAGCCGCCGGCCGTGCCGGCGAGCCCCACCTGCCTCGCCGACTATTCCGACTGGAGCCCGGCCGAGCGGGCGGTGGCGGACGACCTCCGCCGGCGGATCGCGGCCTACGAGGCCAATCTCGAGGCGATCGAACTGCGCAAGGCGGCGCAGGAGCTGCGGGCGATCTGGGTGGTCGGCAACGAATATCTGCAGGCCGCCGCGCCCTGGACCGAGATCAAGACCGATCCCGCCCGCGCCGCCGCGATCACCCGCTTCGCCTTCAACCTGATCCGGCTCTATGCCGTGCTCAGCCGCCCGTTCCTGCCCGACGCCTCGGACCGCATGCTGGCCGCGCTGGGCCTGACGCAAGCGGACTGGCCAACCGACATCGACGCCGCCCTCACCGCCCTCCCCCCGGGCCACGGCTTCACCGTCCCGCCCGTCCTCTTCGCCAAACTCGACGACACCCGCCGCGCCGAACTCGAAGCGCGTTTCGCCGGGGTGTGAGCGGGCCGCGCGCCGGAAGGCGGGCGGTCCCCCGGAGCCATGTCCCACCGGACCGATCCACTCTGTGATCGGTCCGAGCGGCTCCACCACCCAGTACCAACCGTCGGTTCTCGCCCTTCGGGCCCTTAGGCACCGCCCGGTGGCGGAATACCCCTTCGGCCGTTTCTTGATGGATTAGCGCCTTCGTCCCAAGAGGATAACCCCTTGCCCTTGTCCCTTCGTGATCTGCGATAGTGTCACTGGCGGACGAGACCCCGATTTGCCCTTGGGACCGTGATCCCGTCGCGGAGCTTGGGGCTCGTCCGCCGTCTGCGCGCCAACCTGAACAGTCGCATGGGGCACGCCGCGACACCGGCTGACCCCGCGGATCAAGGACAGGCTACCCATGACCTTGCCACGGACCGTCATCGGCGTCGATGTCGCCAAGGACTGGATCGACGTCTTCCGCCTCGCCGCCGGCGCTCGCCAGCGCCTCGCCACGACCCCGGCCGCGCTCGCCCGCTTCGCGGCGTCCGCCGCCGGCGCGCTCGTCGTATTCGCGCCCTCGGGCGGTGGCCCGCGCCCGAACCCACCCGCCCTCGCCAAGGCCGGCGTCGCCTTCGCCCGGGTGACCCCCCGCCAGGCCCGCGACTTCGCCAGGGCGACGGGCCGGCTCGCCAAGACCGATCGGGTCGACGCCGAGGTGCTCGCCCGCATGGGCGCCGCCCTCGATCTCGCGCCGACACCGCCCGAAGATCCCGGCCCGAAGATCCCGGCCGCGCCCGCCTCGCCGACCTCCTCGCCCGCCGCGAGGACCTCGCCGGCATGGTCAGGGCCGAGAAGAACCGGGCGGCCACCACCCGCGACCCCTGGATCGCCCGCGGGATCGCCAGGGTCGTCCGGGTTCTCGAGCGCCACCTCGCCGCCATCGGCGCCGAGATCGACGCGGCCGTCGCCGCCGCCGCGCCGCTCGGCGCCGAGGCCCGGCGCTTGCGTTCGGCGCCGGGCGTGGGGCCGCTCATCTCGGCTGTCCTCGTCGCGCGCCTGCCCGAGCTCGGCAAGCTCGACCGCCGAAAGGTCGCGGCCCTCGCGGGGCTCGCGCCCCACGCCTGCGACAGCGGCCTCTCCCGCGGAAGGCGCCGCGTCCGGGGCGGCAGGGCCGAGGTCCGCCGCGCGCTCTATCTCGCCGCCTTCGTCGCCAGCCGCCGCGACCCTCGCGTCAAGGCCTTCCGCGCCCGCCTCGAAGCCGCTGGCAAGCCCTTCAAGGTCGCCATTATCGCCTGCGCCAGAAAGCTACTTACCATCCTCGACGCCATGCTCCGCGCCGGACAAAACTATCGCCAACCGACCGCGTGAAACACAGTTGCTCCGCGCTCGCGCGCTCCAGGCAACGGCCCGGCCGACGCGATGCCTCGGCTTGTCGCGCCGGGGACTCGCGGGCCCAACAGGGCCCGCTTCGGTCGAAGAGAGGGATATCGGATGACAGGCGATCGCCGGGGCGGACCCGGGCCTAGAACTGATCCAAGAGCCGCCGCAGATAGTCGAGTTCCAGCGGTGGGCGCGAGAATTCGCCGGCGCGGCGGCGGATCTCGTCCAGGAGCTCGCGCGCGCGGGCGGCGGAATTGGCGCCGGGCACCATGCTCTGGTCGGTCCCGACCCCGCCCCGCGTGCCGAGCGGCCGGCCCAGGGGGTCCTTGCCGCCCTCGGCCCGCTCCGCGCCCTCGCGCGCGCCCTGGCCGCGCTGGCCACCCTCGGCCCGGCGCATGTCGTCGGCCATCTCGCGCATGCCGTCGCGCAGCCGGTCGATCGCCCCGGCCTGACGGTCGAGCGCGCCCGAGGTGTCGCCCTCGTTCAGCTTGTCGCGCGCCTCGCCCATGTCCCGCTCCGCCTCGCGCAGAGCCTCGCGGGCCGCCTCGCCCGCGTTGCCGGGCAGGTCGCGCCGCATCTCCTCCATCAGCTGGCGCAGGGCCTCCTGCCGTTCGGCGAGCTGGCGCGATCCCGGCTGGCCCTCGCCCTCGCCTTCCCCCTCGGGCTGCTCGCCCGGTTCCGATCCCTCGCCCCGGCCCTCGCGGAACTCGCGCTGCAACTGGTCGAAGGACTCGTCCGCCAGCCCCTGCTGCTCGCGCAATGTGTCGGCGAGGCCCTGCATCGTCCGCTGGCCCGGACCGCCCTCGCCCTCGCCGCCCTGGCCCATGCGCATCTGCATGTTCTCGAGCAGCTGCTGCAGCATGCTCAGCAGCTGCTCGGCCTCGGCCTTGCGGCCCTGCTCGCTCAGCTCCTGGATCCGGTCCATCAGCTGTTGGATCTGGTCCTGGGTCATGGTCTGGCCCGGCGGCGGCGCCTCGGCCTGCTGCTGGTCGCCGCGCTCGATCGCCTCGCGCGCCATCTGCTGCATGTAGTCCTGCGTCGCCTGCCGCAGCTCGTCCATCAGCCGGGCGATCTCCTCGTCCGAGGCATCGTTCTTCAAGGCCTCGGACAGACGCTCCTTCGCCCGCTCCAGCCGCGCCTTGGCATCGCCGAGGTCGCCCTCCTCGATCTGGATCGCGGCCTGCCACAGGGCCTCCGCCACCTCGTCGACCATGGCCGGAACCGTGCCGTTCTCCCGCGCGACGGCCAGCTCGCGGATCGCCACGCGCACCACGAGATAGGCGCGCGGATCGTCGAACACATCCTCCGGCCGGTAGGTCACCGCCCGCAGCACCTGCGTCACCCGGGCCGCGTTCTCCGGCGACCAGAGCAGGTCGCGGCGCTGCTCGATCAGCGCGGCGGCGAGCGGGTCGTAGAAGCGCCGGCCCGGCAGGACGGTCTCGATCGGCCCGTTGCTCCCGGTCTGGCCGAGCCCGTCCTCGGCGGTCAGGGTCAGGGTGACCGGCAGGCCGGCCCAGGGATTCTTGGAGAAATCCTCGACCAGCGTCTCGGTGACCTCGGCGCCCGCGCCCCGCATCGGCAAGGGCAGGTCCACGGCCAGCGGCGGCCGCGCCACCGGATCGACCGCGAGGCCATAGCGCCGGTCCACCTTGGCGAGGTCGAGGGTGATCTCCGCCCGCGCCGCCGCCACGCCGTAATCGTCGGTGGCGCGATAGCCGAGCCGCGTCTCGCCGGTCGGCGCGCGCTCCACCGGCGCGGTCAGGGCGATGACCGGCGGCTGGTCCGGCTCCATGACGAACTGCCATTGCCCGAGCGTCCGGCCGCGCTGCGACAGGGTGACGGCGCCATTCCGCGTCACCTCGAACTCGGCGATGGCGATCCCGGGCGCCACCTCGGTCAGCGCGGGAGGCTTCGGTGGCGGCGGCGGGCCGTCGGTCGCCGCCGCGCCTGCGGGCACCAGCCCGACGTCGGCCACCGTCTGCGCCAGCTCGAAGCGCGACGGGTCGCCATAGGCGCGGAGCGTGATCCGGGTTCCGACCGGCACGCTGACCGGCCGGTCGGCCGGCACCTCGGGCAGATAGAGCGTCGGGCGCCCGGTATAGGCCGGCGGCTCGGCCCAGCCCTCGAAGCTCGGGCCGGTCACCATCGCCGTCCCGGCGCCGGGGGCCAGCGCCGCGGGGACGCCGACCAGCCCCTCACCCCGCGCGAACAGCGCGGCGGCGATCAGCGCGGTCAGCGCGGCCAGCCGCAAGGCCCAGGGGTCGCGCGTGGCGAGCCGCGGGTCCGGCCCGACCGCCCGCGCAGCCAGCACCGCGCGCCGCATCCGCGCGATGTGCGCCGCCCAGACCGCGCGCGCGCCCGCATCCTCGGCGCCGAGCGCCGCGGTGTCGCGCATCGCCGCCAGCGGCCGGCCGGGCAGCGTGGCATCGACCCGCGCCCGCGCATCGGCCGCGCGCGGCCGAAGCGCAGGGCGCGGATGCCCGTCACCAGGAAATAGACGACGGCGCCGGCGCCGAGCGCCAGCACCGCGATCAGCTGGCCCCGCGACAGGACCTCGGGCAGTCCGAAGGCAATGGCGGCCCAGAACGCGGCGAGAAAGGAACCGAGCGGCCAGAAGGACCGGAGCAGGGTCTCGACCACCATGCCGGCCCGCGTCCGCCGCAGCACACCGGCCAGCGGTTCCGATCCGTCCTCCGCGCTCCCCGGCTGGTCCCTGTCCGTCATAGTCTTCTGGCTTTCAAGCCGGGCGCGCACGGCCAGGCAAGGTCAGTCTAACCGATCCAGTCGGGAATGGTATCCCGCTTCAGGATTTCGTCAAAGCTCGGCCGCGCCCGGACCACGGCATAGTGATCGCCGGAGACGAGCACCTCGGGCACCAGCGGGCGGCTGTTGTATTCCGAGGCCATCACCGCGCCATAGGCCCCGGCGGAGCGGAAGGCGACCAGCTCGCCCTCGCCGACGAAGGGCATGGGGCGGGCGCGGGCGAAGGTGTCGCCGGTCTCGCAGACCGGCCCGACGATATCCATCGGCGCCAGATCCCCCCCCGGCGCCGGCTCGATGACCGGGACGATATCGTGCCAGGCATCGTACATCGCCGGCCGGACGAGGTCGTTCATCGCCGCGTCGAGGATCAGGAAATCCCGCCCCTCGCCCGCCTTGCGCCAGATCACCCGCGACAGCAGGACCCCGGCGTTGCCGGCGATCAGCCGCCCGGGCTCGATCTCGATCTCGCAGCCGAGATGCCCGAGCGTCCGGCGGATCACCGCGCCATAGTCGAAGGGCAGCGGCGGCGCCTGATTGTCGCGCCGATAGGGAATGCCGAGCCCGCCACCGAGGTCGAGCCGCCGGATGTCGTGCCCGTCCGCCCGCAAGTCGGCGGTCAGCTGGGCGACCTTGGCGAAGGCCGTCTCGTAGGGCGCGAGATCAATGAGCTGGCTGCCGATATGGACGTCGATCCCCACCACCTCGATCCCGGCCAGCGCCGCCGCCTCGGCATAGACGGCGCGGGCGCGGGCGATCGGGATGCCGAACTTGTTCTCCGACTTGCCGGTGGCGATCTTGGCATGGGTGTTGGCATCGACGTCCGGATTGACCCGGATCGCGATCGGCGCCGTCACCCCCATCTCGCGCGCCACGGCGTCGAGCGCGAAGAGCTCCGGCTCGCTCTCGACATTGAACTGGCGGATGCCCTGCCCGAGCGCCAGCCGCATCTCGTCCCGCGTCTTGCCGACGCCGGAAAAGACGATTCGCGTCCCCGGCACGCCCGCCGCCCGCGCGCGCAGGTATTCGCCGCCCGACACCACGTCCATCCCGGCCCCGAGCCGCGCCAGCAGGCGCAGCACCGCGAGATTGGAATTGGCCTTCATCGCATAGCAAATCAGGTGATCGAGCCCGGCCAGCGCCTCCTCGAACACCCGGTAATGCCGGGTCAGCGTCGCCGCCGAATAGACATAGACCGGCGTCCCGACCGCCGCCGCGATCTCGGTCAGCGGCACGTCCTCGGCATGGAGAACGCCGTCCCTGTAGAGAAAATGGTCCATTCCCGCGCCCCGCGACCCGACGCCGGTGCCTAGCCCCGTCAAGGCCCGGAATCAAGCGCGCCCCCGGCCCTGGATGCTTGCCGCGCGGGATCACGGCGCGCTAGCTGTTCGGTCCCGGGATGAGATGGTTTGGATGAAGTCTGAAGCGGTGCGGGTCTGATGTCCATTGCTGGGAGATGAACTCGAACGGCGTGAGACCTCGAAGGGTCTTCAGGCGTCTGGCGAAGTTGTAGGCCTCG
>JBGAJI010000051.1:0-22228 GCA_044225035.1 Amaricoccus sp.
CCAACAGGCGCGAAACAAACCAAAAGACTCGCGCGCACCCGCGCGCCCCTTTTGGCCGCGAACCCGCGGCCAGCGCCCGGCGGGCGCTTCCCGATCCTAGCACAAGGCCAGCAGCTCCTCGAACCGCGCCAGGAACGCCCGCTTCACCTCGGCCGGCGGGCGCAGCAGCAGGACCCGCGCCGCGACCCCCGCGCCCCGGGCATCGCCGAAGAACCGGTCCGCCTCGGCTTCGGTGAAACCCGCGAGCTGGGTCGCTTCCAGCCAGGCCGACGCCCGGTCGGCGCGCTTGATCCCCGCCTTCACCGCGCGCGGCAAGCCCGCCGGCAGGCCGAAGCGCAGGTGAACCGCCGCCGCGAGCCGGGCGTCGAGCGCGGCGTAATCCGGGCCGACCGCGCCCTTCACCGGCGAGATCATGTCGCCGATCACGTATTCCGGGGCGTCGTGCAGCAAGGCGGCGAGCCGCCAGCGCGGCTCGGGATCGCGCGACGCAAGGCGATAGAGCTCCTCGACCAGCAAGGAATGCTCGGCCACCGAATAGGCATGCTCGCCCCGGGTCTGGCCGTTCCAGCGCGCGACGAAGGCGAGCCCGTGGGCGATGTCCTCGATCTCGATATCGAGCGGCGAGGGGTCGAGCAGGTCGAGCCTGCGCCCCGACAACATGCGCTGCCATGCCCGCGCCATCGGTCCTCCGGTCGCCCCCTCGGCTCCTTGCTAGCCGCCGCCCGGGCGGTTGTCGAGCACGGTCATGTCGCCTTCGAACCGGCCGAGATAGGCCGCCATCTTGCCGCTGGCGAGGAGATGCTTCACCAGCATCCGCCGCTGGAAGGCGAGGTTCCGATGCGGCGGCGTCCCGTCCGGCCCGATCGGCGCGCCCGGAAAATGCGCGGCGAAGAAAGCGCGATAGGCGGCGCGGAACCGCGGCGGCAACTCGCCGCCATCGTGCCGCCAGGGCTTCCTCGGCCCGATGAAATGCACGACATGCGCGCCCTCCATCGCCTCGGTCAGGCGCGAGGCCCAGGTATATTGCCAGTTCCAGACCGGGCTCAGCTCGGCCCAGTCGCCGCGCAGCACCGCGTTCAGCAGATCCTGGTCGAGGCCGATCCGCTCCGGCGGATGCTCCGCCGCGAAGGCGAGGCAGCGCTCCAGCACCCGCGCGGCGGCGAAGGCGGCGGTGTCGATCAGCAGCGCGCCGCTGTTGAAATAGGGCACCGACGCGGGCACCCCCAGCCGCCGGAAGGACTCCGGGCGCCGTCCGGGCGTGCGCCACTGGCTGTTGTCCCGGACCGCCGCGACCGCCGCGCCGCGAACGTCGAGATCGAGCAGGCGCGAGAAATCCCCGCCCTGGATGAAGACATCGGCGTCGAGATAGAAGAGCCGGCGATAGACCCCGGCGAAGGCGGCGGGCAGCGCGAGCCGGAGATAGGAGGCCTCGGTCCGCCGGGCATCGAGCTTCATCGCGCCAAAGACGCCGCCGGTGTCGATCCGGCAGAGCCGGACGCCGATGCCACCAAGGCTCGGGACCGCCGGGATCGGCTCCATCGAGCAAAGGCAGATGTCGAAATCGCGCCCCGGGTTCAGCCGGTCGATCTGCGCCGCCGCGAACAGCGCGAAGGACGCGTAATTGCCGTCGCAGGCGAAGACGACGGCCTTGTCCGAACCGGCCGGACGGTCGCAGGCGGCGGCGATCACCGGCGCCCCCCGGCCGAGACTTTCGCCTTCGGCGGTTGTCTCGGGTCGGTCGGGCTGCTAGATGGCGACGAAATATTAATGGGCGCCCTCGTTTCCGGAGTGTTTCGCATGAGCAAGGACTACGCTGTCAAGGACCTCGAGAAGGACTATGTCGTCAAGGATATCGCCCTTGCCGATTTCGGCCGCAAGGAGCTCGATATCGCCGAGACCGAGATGCCGGGCCTGATGGCGCTCCGGGCCGAGTTCGGCGAGGCCCAGCCGCTGAAGGGCGCGCGCATCGCCGGCAGCCTCCATATGACGATCCAGACGGCGGTGCTGATCGAGACGCTCGCCCATCTCGGCGCGGATATCCGCTGGGCCTCCTGCAACATCTATTCGACGCAGGACCACGCGGCGGCGGCGATCGCGGCGCGCGGGATTCCGGTTTTCGCCATCAAGGGCGAGACGCTGGAAGAATACTGGACCTATACCGACCGGATCTTCGACTTCCCCGAGGGGGTCAACATGATCCTCGACGACGGCGGCGATGCGACGATGTACATCCTGACCGGCGCGCGGGTCGAGGAGGGCGAGACCGCCCTGATCGAGGATCCCCGGTCCGAAGAGGAAATCTACTTCTTCGCCCAGATCAAGAAGCGCCTCGCCGCCAATCCCGGCTGGTTCGTCAAGCAGCGCCACGCGATCCGCGGCGTCTCGGAAGAGACCACGACCGGCGTCCATCGCCTCTATCAGCTGATGGAAAAGGGCCGGCTGCCGTTCCCGGCGATCAACGTCAATGACAGCGTGACCAAGTCGAAATTCGACAACAAGTACGGCTGCAAGGAAAGCCTTGTCGACGGCATCCGCCGCGCGACCGACACGATGATGGCCGGCAAGACCGCCGTGGTGCTCGGCTATGGCGATGTCGGCAAGGGCTCGGCGGCCAGCCTGCGCGGGGCGGGCGCCCGCGTCACGGTGACCGAGATCGACCCGATCTGCGCGCTGCAGGCGGCGATGGACGGGTTCGAGGTGGTGACGCTGGAAGACGTGGTCGCCAAGGCCGACATCTTCGTCACCACCACCGGCAACAAGGACGTGATCCGCCTCGAGCATATGCGCGAGATGAAGGACATGGCCATCGTCGGCAATATTGGCCATTTCGACAATGAAATTCAGGTCGCCGCCCTGAAGAACATGAAATGGACCAATATCAAGGATCAGGTCGACATGATCCATTTCCCGGACGGGAAGCGGATTATCCTGCTGTCCCAGGGGCGGCTCCTGAACCTCGGCAATGCCACCGGGCATCCGTCCTTCGTGATGTCGGCCTCCTTCACCAACCAGACGCTGGCGCAGATCGAGCTCTGGACCAAGAGCGACCAGTACGAGAACAAGGTCTATGTCCTGCCGAAGCATCTCGACGAGAAGGTGGCGCGGCTGCATCTCGCCAAGATCGGCGTGAAGCTGACCGAGCTTCTGCCCGAGCAGGCCGACTATATCGGCGTCGAGGTCGCGGGCCCGTTCAAGCCCGAGCACTACCGTTACTGAACCGTTGCGATGGGGGCCGGGCAACCGGCCTCCAACCCGCTGGATTCGCACTAAATTTTCAAGATGACTTTCTTGACCGCCAAGGGGGTTTCCGGCAATAGTCGGACCCATCGATGGCCGCGGCAGAAACGCCCCCAGATACCATCGCACTCCACCAAAATCGCAGAGGTTGCGCCTTGGGACCACTTCCCCGGGGCCGCGCGCGGGTCGGTGAGGTTTCAAGGCTGTTTGGCAGGTCGCGGGATCCGACGGGTGTGGGGTCTAGTCCGGGTTCCCCTGCCGATCGGCCGCGAGCCTCCGGATTGGGGTCCAGACCGGCGCGCCAACGGTCGGGAGAGCCCTTTGAGGGGAGGGCTCTCCCGATTTCGTCTTTTCCGTCGCGATTTGCGGGTTTCAGGGATCAAGGCCCTGAGAAGGCGCGGTTTTTCGCGTATGGAAAGCATATGGAAAACGTATGGAAAGCGTATGGCTGTTTTGCCATATAGCGATCGTTATACGATCATCCGGCGTCGTCAGGCGACGCGTCGGGCTTCGGCTTGGGCGCGGTCGAGGCGGACGAGGATGACGGCCGGGTTGGCGACCGCCTCGGTCGCGACGGTGTCCGCGAGGTCGGCGAGGGTGGTCGACCAGGATCGGACGCGCGGGGTGCCGGCCTCGGCGACGATGTCGACGCGGCTCGATGGCGGGGCGCCGGCGGCGAGCAGGGCGGCGCGGATCTCGGGCGCGGCGGCGACGCCCATGTAGAGCGCGATCGTGGTGCCGGGGCGGACCAGCGTCGCCCAGTCGGGGGCCGGATCGCCGGGGCGGGTGGCGCCGGTGGTGAGCACGAGGCTGTCGTAGCGGCCGCGCTCGGTCAGGAAGCCGCCGATCGCGGCGGCGGCGGCGGAGGCGGCGGTGACGCCGGGGACGATCTCCCAAGGGACGCCCGCGGCCTCGCAGGCGGTGGCCTCCTCGGCGCCGCGGGCGAAGATGCCCGGGTCGCCGCATTTGAGGCGGACCACGCGCTTGCCGGCCCTGGCGGCGGCGACGATCAGGCCGTTGATCCGGTCCTGCGGCCAGCTGGCGAGGCCGGGGGCCTTGCCGACATAGACGCGCTCGGCGTCGCGGCGGGCGAGTTCCAGCAGGTCGGGGTCCACCAGCCGGTCGTAGAAGATGACGTCGGCCTCCTGCAGGCGCTGGACGCCGCGCAGCGTGATGAGGTCGCGCGCCCCGGGGCCGGCGCCGACCAGAGCGACGGAGCCGCCCTCCGCGCCCGCGCCCCCCTGGGCGATGGCGTCCTTGAGGAGGCGCGCCGCCTCGTGCTCGGCGCCACGCGCATGGGCCCGGCGTGGGGCGGCGGAGAAGACCCAGGACCAGAAGGCGCGGCGGCGCGCCGGGGCGACGCGGGCGGCGACCTCGTCGCGCAGCCGGCCGGCGAGGGCGGCGAGTTCGCCGACGCGGGGTTCCAGCATGGTTTCGACGGCGGTCTTCACCTGCCGGGCGAGGACCGGCGCCGCCCCCTCGGTGCCGATGGCGACGACGAGCGGGTCGCGGTCCACGATCGAGGGGGTGAAGGCGTCGCAGAGGTCGGGGGCGTCGACGACGTTGGTCAGCACGCCGGCGCCCTGGGCCATGGCGGCGAGGCGGGCGTCCTCGGCCGGGTCGCCGGTGGCGACGAAGGCGAGCGCGGCGCCGGTGAGGAGGCCGGGCGTCGCCTCGGGCACGTGGCGGACGCGGCCGCGGGCGGCGAGCGCGGCGAGCTCGGGGTCGAGCCCGCGCGCGACGATGACGATCTCGGCCTCGGTCTTCAGCATCAGGCGGGTCTTCTGCGCCGCCTGCTCGCCACCGCCGAGAATCACCACCCGGCGGCCGGAGAGCTTCAGGAACATCGGGAAGGTCTTCATGGCGTCCTCCTATTCGGCGGCGAGCTGGGCGGCGTGGGTGGCGAGAAGGGCTCTCAGCTCCGGCCGGCAGGAGCCGCAGTTGGTGCCGGCCCGGAGCACCGCGCCGATCATCTCGACGCTGGTCACCTCGCCGCGCGCGATGGCGCCGGTGATGGTGTTGACGCCGACATCGTAGCAGGCGCAGACGATGGCGCCGCGATCCTCCTGCGCGGCGCCCGGGCGGCCGGCGAGGAGCTGCGGCGGGGCGTCGGTCTCGAAGGCGGCGACGACGTGGGCGCGGGCGACCTCGACCGGCTCGCGGGCGGCGAAGAGCGCGGCGACGACGCGGCCGTTCTCGATGAGGGCGACGCGGGCGCCGCCGCGGGCGCGGTCATCGACGGCGACGGCCTCGGCGCGCGGTGCCGCGAAGAGCGCGCGGGCGAGGGCGGTCCAGTCGTCGGGGAGGGCCGCGTCGGCGAGCTCGGCGCGCCAGCCGAAGGGGGTGGGGGCGATGGCCCAATAGTCGGTGAGCGGGGCGGGCCGCGCGCGCGAGACGGCGAAGCCGTACCAGGCGGCGGCGTGGCGGCGGACCTCGGCGCGGCCCATCTTCAGCGCCGGCTGGCCGGAATGCGGGTCAGTCGCGTCGGGGACCAGCGCGTCGACGCGGGCGCGGGCGGCGAATTCGCCGGACCAGTGCATGGGGACGAAGATCGCGCCCGGCCGCACGCGCTCGGTGATCAGCGCGCGGACCAGCGCGCGGCCGTGCGGGCTTGTGACTTGGACGAGGTCGGCGGGGGCGATGCCGCGGGCCTCGGCGTCGGCGGGATGGATCTCGGCGAAGGGCTCGGAAATATGCTGGCCGAGGCGGGGGCTGCGGCCGGTGCGGGTCATCGTGTGCCACTGGTCGCGGACGCGGCCGGTGTTGAGGGTGAGGGGGAAGCGCGGGGCGCGTTTCTCCGGCGCCGGCTGGGTGACGGCGATCATCCGGCCGCGGCCGTCGGGGGTGAAGAAGCCGCCGTCGGCGAAGAAGCGGCTGGCGCCGCCGACCGGCCATTGGGCGGGGGGCATGGCGTCATAGTCGGCGCCGGCGAGAGCGGCGATGTCGAAGTCCCGGCCCTCGGTGGCGGCGAGCGCCGAGAGGGCGGCGTATTCGCGGAAGATCTCGGCCGGGGTCTCGTAGGCGAAGGCGGAGGCGTGGCCGAGGCGGCGGCCGAGCTGCGCCAGCGCCCACCAGTCGGCGCGGGCCTCGCCGGGGGCGGCGAGGAACGGGCGCTGGCGGGAGATGCGGCGTTCGGAATTGGTCACCGTGCCGTTCTTCTCGCCCCAGCCGAGGGCGGGGAGGAGGATGTGGGCGCGGCGGGCGGTGTCGGTGGTCGCGAACATGTCGGAGACGACGACGAGGGGCACGCGGGCGATGGCGTCGGCCACCGCGTCGGCCTCCGGCATCGAGACGACGGGGTTGGTGCCGAGGATCCAGAGCACGTCGATCTCGCCGCGGCCGCAGGCGCCGAACAGGTCGACGGCCTTCAGGCCGGGCTTTTCGGGCAGCGCGGGGGCGTCCCAGAACTGCTTGACCAGGAAACGGTGGGTCGGGTTCTCGAGGTCCAGATGCGCGGCGAGCATGTTGGACAGGCCGCCGACCTCGCGGCCGCCCATGGCGTTCGGCTGGCCGGTGACGCTGAACGGACCCATGCCGGGGCGGCCGATGCGGCCCGTGGCGAGGTGGGCGTTGATGATCGCGTTCACCTTGTCGGTGCCGCCGGCGGACTGGTTCACCCCCTGGCTGAAGACGGTGACGACCTTCTCGGTGCCGATCCAGAGGTCGAGGAAGGCGGCGATCTCCTCCGGCGACAGGCCGGTGACGGCGGGGTCGGTGGCCTCGGCCGCGGCGAGGGCCTCGGCGAAGCCGGTGACGTGGGTGAGGTAAGGTTCGGCGACGGCGCCGCGGCGGTCGATCGCGGCGAGGAGCGCGTTGAAGAGCGCGACGTCGGTATCGGGCGCCAGCGACAGATGCAGGTCGGCGAGGTCGCTCGTCGCGGTGCGGCGCGGGTCGATGGTGACGAGCTTCATCGCCGGGCGCGCGGCCTTGGCGGCGGCGAGGCGCTGGTAGAGGACTGGGTGGCACCAGGCGAGGTTGGAGCCGACGAGGACGACGAGATCGGCCTCCTCCAGATCCTCGTAGGTGCCGGGCACGGTGTCGGTGCCGAAGGCGCGCTTGTGGCCGGCGACCGACGAGGCCATGCAGAGGCGGCTGTTGGTGTCGATGTTGGCGGCGCCGATGAAGCCCTTCATCAGCTTGTTGGCGACGTAGTAGTCCTCCGTCAGCAGCTGGCCGGAGCCGTAGATCGCCGTCCGCTCCGGCGTGGTGGCGCGGATATGGCCGGCGATCAGGTCGAGGGCGGCGTCCCAGCTGGCGCGTTCGCCGTGGATCATGGGCGTCAGGAGCCGGCCGTCGAGGGTGACGGTCTGGCCGAGGGCCGAGCCCTTGGAGCAGAGGCGGCCGAAATTGGCCGGGTGGTCGGGGTCGCCCGCCACCGCGACGCCCCCCGCGCCGTCCGGGGTGGCGAGCACGCCGCAGCCGACGCCGCAATAGGGGCAGGTGGTGCGGACGGGCTCGCTCATGGCCGCAGCGCCGCCGGGTCGAGCAGGACGCGGCCGGCCTCGACGCGGACGCCGTGGGTGCGGACGGCGCCCTCCTCGGGCGTCGGGGCCGCGCCGCTGTCGAGGTCGATGACCAGGCTGTGCAGCGGGCAGGTGACCTTGTGGCCGTGGACGATGCCGTCCGAGAGCGGGCCGCCCTTGTGCGGGCAGCGGTCGTCGAGGGCGAAGACCGTGTCGTCGAAGGCGCGGAAGACGGCGATGCAGCCGCGCGGGGTCTTCACCACGCGGCCACCGCGGGCGGGGATGTCGGTCAGGGCGCCGATGTCGAGCCATTCGGGGGTCAGTGCGTTCATGTCTTGCCTCCGAGGCGCGGCGTTCCGCCGCGGGCCGCCTTTGCGGCCATAGGGAGCGCGCGGGTGCGCGCATTGTTTTCTTTGCTTGTTTTTGGCCTGTTGGCCAAAAACGACTGCTCTCCAGGTTAGCAAACCTGAATGAAAGCCGGGGGCGCGCCCTATTCGGCGGCGCGGATCGTCAGGTCGGCGAGGGGTACGAATTCGGCCTTGCCGGCGCCTTGCGTCCGCTCGGCCCAGGGGTCGTGCTGGTAGATCGTCTGGCTGTGGTCGAAGCGGGCGACGAGGGCGGCGCGGTTCTCCGGGTCGTCCACCACTTGGGCCTTGACCCAATCGAGGCCGACCTTCTCGATCCATTTGTAGGGGCGGTCGAGATATTTGCCGTGCTCGCGGTAGAGCTGGACGAAGGCGACGATGATGTCCATCGCCTCGTCCTCGGTCTTGGCCGTGTGCAGGAACTGCGTCTCCTTCAGGTCGAGCCCCGCCGCGCCGCCGACGCCGATGTTGAAGCCGGCGTCGGTGCAGACCACGCCCACGTCCTTGCAGGTCGCTTCCGCGCAGTTTCGCGGGCAGCCCGTGACCGCCATCTTCACCTTGTGCGGCGTCCACGAGCCCCAGAGGCGTTTTTCCAGCCGGATGCCGAGGCCGGTCGAATCCTGGGTGCCGAAGCGGCAGAAATCGGTGCCGACGCAGGTCTTCACCGTGCGCAGGCCCTTGGTATAGGCGTGGCCCGAGACGAGCCCCGCCTCGTTCAGGTCGGCCCACATGGCGGGCAGGTCTTCCTTTTTCACGCCGAGCAGGTCGAGGCGCTGGCCGCCGGTCACCTTCACCATCGGCACGTTGTACTTCTCGGCCGCGTCGGCGATGGCGCGCAGTTCCTGGGGCGTGGTGACCCCGCCCCACATCCGCGGCACGACGGAGAAGGTGCCGTCCTTCTGGATGTTGGCGTGGGCGCGTTCGTTGATGAAGCGGCTCTGCGCGTCGTCCTTGTAGTCGTCCGGCCAGTCGGCAAGCAGGTAGAAGTTGAGCGCGGGCCGGCAGGAGGGGCAGCCGCAGGAGGTCTTCCAGCCGAGTTCCTGCCAGACCGCCGGCATCGACTTCAGCGCCTTCGCCTTGATGAGCCGGCGCACGTCCTCATGCGTCAGGTCGGTGCATTTGCACATCGGCTTGGCGGTCGGCATGACGAAGGCGTCGCCCAACGTCACCGCCAGCACCTGCTCGACGAGGCCGGTGCACTGGCCGCAGGAGGAGGAGGCCTTGGTGACGGCGCGCACCTCGTCGAGCGTCGTCAGGCCGCCTTCGGTGATCGCCTTGGTGATCTTGCCCTTGCACACGCCGTTGCATCCGCAGATCTCTGCCTCATCCGGCAAGGCTGCAACGGCCGCCATAGGGTCCAGCGCGGCCCCCCCGGCATAGGCCGGGCCGAAGATCAGCGTGTCCCGCTCGGCGGCGATGTTTTCGCGCGACTTGATCTTGGCGAAGAAATAGGCGCCGTCGGCGGTGTCGCCATACATGACGGCGCCGATCAGCACGTCGTCCTTCAGCACCAGGCGCTTGTAGACGCCGCGGGTGGCGTCGCGGAACACGATCTCCTCGCGGCCCTCGCCCTCGGCGAAGTCGCCGGCGGAGAAGAGGTCGCAGCCGGTCACCTTGAGCTTGGTCGAAAGCTCGACCGGCTCGAAGGCGGCGTCTTCGCCGAGCAGCGTCTTCGCCACCACTTTCGCCTGGTCGTAGAGCGGCGCCACGAGCCCGTAGAGCGCACCGCGATGCTCGACGCATTCGCCGATCGAGAGGATATTCGGGTCCGAGGTGCGCATGGCGTCGTCGACGACGATGCCGCGGGCGATCTCGATGCCGGCGTCGCGCGCGAGCCGGGTCTCGGGGCGGATGCCGACCGCCATCAGCACGATATCGGCGCCGTAGACGGTGCCGTCCTCCAGCGCCACCGCCTCGACGCGGTTGGAGCCGAGAATGGCCTGGGTGTTGGCCTTGCAATGGACCTTGATGCCGCGGCGCTCGAGATCCTTCTGCAGCAGGTAGGCGGCGGAGGGGTCGAGCTGGCGGTCCATCAGGTGGCCCATGACATGGAGGACGACCACCTCCATGCCGCGCAGGCGCAGGCCGGCGGCGGCTTCGAGCCCGAGCAGGCCGCCGCCGATCACCACCGCCTTCGCGTTGGGCAGGGCGGCGGTGTCGAGCATGCGCCGCACGTCGTCGATGTCGCGGAAGGCGATGACACCCTCCAGGTCCTTGCCCGGCAGCGGCAGGATGAAGGGGAAGGACCCGGTGGCGACCAGCAGCTTGTCGTAGGGGGTTTCGCCGGCCTTGGTGGTGATCGTGCGCTTCTCGCGGTCGATCTTGGTCACCGGCTCGCCGAAGCGGGTCTCGACATTGTTCTCTGCATACCAGTCGTCGCCGTGGGTGACGATCTCGTCATAGGTCTTCTCGCCGGAGAGGACCGGGGAGAGCATCAGCCGGTTGTAGTTGCCGCGCGGCTCGGCGTTGAAGAGGGTGACGGCATAGCGGCCGGGATCGGTCTCGAACAGATGTTCGAGGGCGCGGCCGGAGGCCATGCCGGCGCCGATGACGACGAGGCGTTCGAGAGCGGTGCTGTCCTTGGGCATCAGAAATACCAGGCGGCGATGCGCGCCACCTCTCCGTGAACATGTTGCGGGAGGGCGACCATTCCGGCGAAGCCCGGAACGGCGTCGGTGACGGGTGTTTCAGTCACGGGGGCGCCGGTGGCGAGCGCGCGGCCGACCGGGCCTTGCCAGGGCCCAAGCTTGCGCTCGGTCCCCCAGAGCGGGCCTTCGCTGTCGCAAAGGCCGTCGGTCAGCGATGCCACGGCCGGGCGGCCGGCGCGGGCGGGCAGGGCGTCCCAGATCTCGAAACGGCGGGCCACCGGGGTGACGCGGCCGGAGAGGAGCGCGAGGACGTAAGGCGTGCCCGAAGGGCTGGCGATCGGCAGGCCGAGGCCGGTGGCGAGGCCGGCGTCGCGGGCCGCCTCGGCGCGGACGAAGCCGGCGCCGTGGCCGAGGTCGCGCATGAGGATCGGGGCGTTCGCCGCCCAGACGCCGCCGGGCAGGCCCTGGCCGGGCTCGAAGGACGTCGCCTCCGAGACGGCGCGGAAGGTGGTGGCGGCGCCGTAGAAGCCGGCGTCATGCACCATCCGCCCGCCCTCGCCGCGCCAGATTTCGAGCGCCCCGACATGGGCGTCGTCGCGGCCGCAGAAGAGGACGAGGACGCCCTTGAGCGTCGGCCCGGAGAAGACCGGGATCGCCGCGGCGGCGGCGAGGCCGGCATCCGCCGCCGGGCCGGCGCGCCGGAAGGCGGGGTCGGAGAGGTCGGTCAGCAGGATCGGCCGGCCCTCCTTCCAGGCGCGGCCGGGCAGGCCCTCGCCGCGGGCGAAACCATGCTCCTCGGCGGCGGCCTCGAAGGGCTTCAGCGGCCCATAGACGCCATCGGAGCGGAGCAGGACGTCGCCGGAGGGGCCGGGTATCCAGACTTCGCTGGCGAGGATGAAGGCTGGCGTGTCAATGACCGCTGGCATCAGGCGACGTCCTTCTTGGGGTGAGCGCCGTGCTCGTATTCCTCGAGGAACGAGAGGACGGCGGCGCGGTAGCGGTAGTAGTCCGGGTGCTCGACCAGCGCCTTGCGGGTGCGCGGGCGGGGAAGGTCGACGGAGACGATCTTGCCGATCGTCGCCTCCGGCCCGTTGGTCATCATCACCACCCGGTCGGAGAGGAGAATGGCCTCGTCGACGTCGTGGGTGACGCAGATCGCGGTGACGCGGGTCTGGGACCAGACCTCCATCAGCACTTCCTGGAGCTCCCAGCGGGTGAGGCTGTCGAGCATCCCGAACGGCTCATCGAGCAGCAGCAGCTTCGGGCTGAGCGCGAAGGCCCGCGCGATGCCGACCCGCTGGCGCATGCCGTTCGACATGTCGGCGGCGAGTCGGTCCATGCCGGCGCCGAGCCCGACCTTTTCGAGATAGTATTCCACCACCTCCTGCCGTTCGGCGCGGGTCGCCTTCGGATAGACCCGGTCGGCGCCGATCGCGACATTCTCGCGCGCGGTCAGCCAGGGCATCAGGTTCGGCGACTGGAAGACGACGGCCCGCTCCGGGTCGGCGCCCTGAACGTGCGTGCCGTCGAGGACGATCGTACCCGAGGAGATGCCGTTCAGCCCGGCGGCCATGGTGAGCACGGTGGACTTGCCGCAGCCGGAATGGCCGATGACCGAGACGAACTCGCCGCGCTTCATCGTGAGGTTGTAGTCCTTCACCACGGTCAGCGGCCCCTTGGGCGTGGCGTAGGTCTTGTAGAGCTGCGAGAATTGCAGGTAGCGCTCGTCCGCCACCGCCTTCGCCGCCTTGGCATAGGCCGAGGGCAGCGCGTGGCGCGGAGTGACCACCGGCAGCTGGCGGACCGACGGCGCCTTGGCGGCGATGCCGACCTCCATCAGATACTGCGTGATCTCGGCGCGCAGCGCCTTGAAGACCGGATTGTCGTTCAGCGCCATCCGCTCGCGCGGCCGGGCAAGCGTCACCTTCACGTCCGGCCCCATCGTGCCGTCCGGGTTCAGCACCAGCACGCGGTCGGCGAGGATCAGCGCCTCGTCGACATCGTTGGTGATCATCAGCACCGTGCGGCGCTCCGCCTCCCAGATCCGCTCGATCTCGTCGGCGAGATTGGCGCGGGTCAGCGCGTCGAGCGCGGACAGGGGCTCGTCCATCAGGAGCATTTCCGGCTCCATGGAGAGCGCACGGGCCACGGCCACCC
This sequence comes from Amaricoccus sp., assembly GCA_044225035.1. Taxonomy (GTDB): domain Bacteria; phylum Pseudomonadota; class Alphaproteobacteria; order Rhodobacterales; family Rhodobacteraceae; genus Amaricoccus. The sequence continues at coordinate 12,811 of JBGAJI010000051.1, forward strand.
GCTGGCGCATCCCGCCCGACAGTTCGGACGGCTTGCGGTCGCGGGCGTGGGAGAGGCCGACCATCGCGATATAGCGATCGACGATTCCCACCCGCTCGGCCCGCGGCTTCGTGCCATGCACGGCGTCGACCGCGAGGCCGATATTGTCGGCGACGCTGAGCCAGGGCATCAGCGCGTAGGACTGGAAGACCAGTGCGCGCTCTGGGCTTGCCTCGGTGACGGGCTTGCCCTTGAAGGTGACGCTGCCCGCGTCGGGCGTGGTCAGCCCCGCGACGAGGTTGACGAGCGTGGTCTTGCCGGTGCCGGAGAAGCCGAGGACGGCGACGAACTGGCCGGGCTCGATGGCGAGGCTGATGTCCTTCAGGACCGGCGTGCCGCCATGGCCCTTGGAGACGTTCACGAGTTCCAGGATCGCCACGGCGCTCACCGCTGCGTCGAGGTGGAGACGGCCGACTGGATCGCGAACATGATCCGGTCGAGCAGGAAGCCGATGATGCCGATGGTCAGCACCGCGACCATGATCCGCGCCAGGCTGTCCGAGCTGCCATTCTGGAACTCGTCCCAGACGAACTTGCCGAGGCCGGGGTTCTGGGCGAGCATCTCGGCCGCGATCAGCACCATCCAGCCCACGCCGAGGCTGAGCCGCAGGCCGGTGAAGATGAGCGGCAGGGCGGAGGGCAGGACGAGCTTGGTGATCTTCGTCCAGGTCGAGAGTTTCAGCACCTTGGAGACGTTGAGCAGATCCTTGTCGATCGACGCCACGCCAAGGCCGGTGTTGATGAGCGTCGGCCAGAGGGAGCAGAGCGTCACGGTGATCGCCGAGACGAGGAAGCTCTTGGAGAAGGCCGGGTTCTCGGAGGTGTAGACCGCCGCCACCACCATGGTGACGATCGGCAGCCATGCGAGCGGCGACACCGGCTTGAAGATCTGGATGATCGGCGTCAGCCCGAGATTCACCGTCGGCGACAGGCCGCAGAGGATGCCGACCGGCACCGCGAAGATCGTGGCGAGCGCGAAGCCGAAGAGCACCGTCTGGATCGAGGTCCAGATCTGGGCATAGAAGGTCGGCTTGCCGGTATAGTCGCGGACCTTGACCTGGTCGGCCTTGCCGTCGGCGACGAGCTGGGCGTTCCTCGCCTCCTGCCGGGCGTAGAAATCCGCCCGCTTCTGGCCGTCGGCCAGATAGTCCTCATGCAGCGAAACCGCCTGTTCCCAGACCGCCCGCGGCCCCGGAAGGGCGCCGAGCGAGGTCTGCACGCGCGGGGCGAGCACGCTCCACGCCCCGAGGAAGATCAGGATCGCGAGGAGCGGGATGCCGAGCAGTCGGGCGAATTCCTTCATGTTGCCCTTGGGGTCGTCCCCCGCCGCCGCCTTGACGAGCGGCGACAGGAAGGCGAGGCCGAGGGTGTCGAGCGTGCCGGCGATCCTGGCCGAGCGGGCCACGCGGGCGGCGCGGATCAGCGCCTTGGTCAGCGCGACGGTGGTGTTCGGGTTCGCCTCGACGAATTCCTCGGTCAGGCCGAAGACCTTTTCCGGGTTCATGTCGTAGATCTCGGCGTCGGTGATGACCGGCACGCCGATGCCCTTGAAGACCGCCGCCTGGTTCCACGGCTCGCCGACCGAATAGCCGGAGATGGTGCCGGCCTCGAGCGTCGCCGGCATCTGCGGCGGCGGGGTGACCGAGATCAGCACGTCGCCGTCGATCTGGCCGGACGTATCCTCCGGCGAGTAGAATCCGGGGGTGATGCCGCCGGCCGCCAGCCAGTAGCGCAGCTCGTAATTGTGGGTGGAGACCGGGAAGACCATGCCGAGGTTGAAGGGCGCGCCCGCGTCGGCGGCGGCGGTGATCGCGGGCTTCAGCGCGGCGGCGCTGATCGGGTGGACCGGCTTGCCGTCGGCGCCGACCGGGATCTCCGGCTTCATCTCGTCCCAGACGGCATTCGAGACGGTGATCGCATTGCCGTTCATGTCCATGGAGAAGGGCGTGACGATATGCGCCTTGGTGCCGTAGCCGATCGTCGCGGCCAGCGGCTGGCCCGCCAGCATGTGGGCGCCGTCGAGCTGGCCCGAGATCACGCCGTCGAGCAGGACCTTCCAGTTGGCCTGCGGCTCGAGCGTGACGTAGAGGCCTTCGTCCTCGAAGAAGCCCTTCTCCTGGGCGATGGCGAGCGGCGCCATGTCGGTGAGCTTGATGAAGCCGAGGGTGAGCTCGTCCTTCTCGACCGGCAGCACGTCGGCGAAGGCGGCGGTGGCGAGAAGGGCGAGGGCGGATCCGGCGAGTAGATGGCGCATGGCTGTCCTGTCCGTGTGCGAGAGCCCGAATGTTCGGACCCGTGAGGGGGGAGAAACGAAAAAGGCCGCCGATCCGGATGCGACTTTCGTCGCACGGATCAGGCGACCTTGCCCGGGTGCCCCAGCCTCGGGGCGAAACTTCAATCGGCTCTTCGTTGATCCGATCCCTGCTCATCGGGCTTTGGTCCCCGGTGGGCAAGGGTTAATGGTTTTCAAAACGGCAAGAATTCGCAGCTGCACAATAGGCGGGCGGTTTCGCCGATCGCTCGCCCGCGAAACGAGCATCTTTTTGGTGTTCAGTCGCCCGCCGAGGGGTCGAAGACCCGGCCGTCGAAGAATCGGTCCGGCCCGAGATGCAGCTTGCCGAGGGTCGAGGCGACGGCGGTCACGGTGCTCATCGCCCCTTCCAGCTTCTCAGAAGCGCCGGGAAGGTCGGCTCCGATGGGGCCAAGCACGTCGCGGAAGAGATCGGCGCGGAAGGAGGCGCGGGCGGCGGCGCGCAGCCGCGCCCGGTCGGCGCCGGTGCTCCGCGCCAGGGACTCGGCGAGCCAGAGCGCCTGGCTGCGCCACGGAAAATTCGCCGCGCCTGCGAAGAACTCGATCAGCCGGGGCACCCGGATTTCGGCGCCCCGGCCGTCGAGCGACAGGTGGCCGCTCAATCCGCGTTCGAGGATCTCGGGCGAGATGTCGAGATGGTCGGGGCGCCCGGCGAGCTCGGCCACGGTCATCGCATGGGCCGGGCTCGCCATCCAGCGCGCGGCGCGCCAGACGGCGCGCATCAGCGCCGCGGCGCGCGCGGGCTCGGCCTCGACCGCCGCCCGCGGCATGGCGAGGACCTTTTCGGGGGCGAACTGCCAGATGGCGGAGCCGGGCAGGATCAGGTTGGCGGCGCCGATCTCCACCGCGACGCTGCCCCAGGGCTCGCCGACGCAAAAGGCGTCGATCTCGCCGGCGGCCATCGCGCCCGCCATGCGCGGCGGCGGCACGGTGACGAGGTCGAGACCGCCGGCCGGAAAGCGGCCGTCGAGCCAGGCGCCGACCAGCGCCGCGTGCGTCGACAGCGGAAACGGAATGCCGAGGCGGAGCGGCCGCCCCGCCGTCACCGCCGTCAGCGCCGCGCCGGTGGCGTCCGCGTCGCGGGCATCGCCGCCGGCGCCGGTGATTCGCGCCCCGAGATCGGGGCTGGTGCCGACCACGTCGCCATTGACCGACAGGACCATCAGAGCGTCGACGGCGGCGTCGCCGACGCCGATCCCCGCCGTCTGGGCGATCACCACCGGCGCCAGCATGTGCGCCGCGTCATAGGCGCCCCAGATCAGCCGGTCGCGCAGCGCCGCCCAGGACATTTCGCGATGCAGGACGAGGTCGAGCCCTTCCTCGGCGGCGAAGCCCATCTCGGCCGCGACGATCAGCGGCGCGGCGTCGAGCAGCGGCACGTAGCCGACATTGATCCGCCGCGTCATCGCATCAGGTCCGAGGCGGTGATCAGCGCCTGGGCGATGTCGGCGACCTTGCGGCTCTGCGCCATGGCCGTGCGGCGGAGCAGCGCGTAGGCCTCCTCCTCCGAGATACCCTTGGCCTTCATCAGCATGCCCTTGGCACGGTCGACGACCTTGCGCTCCTCCAGCGCGGCCTTGGTGGCGGCGAGTTCCGAGCGCAGGCGGGCGACCATGTGGAAGCGCGCGATCGCCGCCGTCAGCACCGGCCGGATCCGCTCGCGGCTGAGGCCGCCGACGACATAGGCGCTGACGCCCGCCTCGATCGCGGCGCGCATGACGCCCTCGTCGGAGCGGTCGACGAACATCGCCACCGGCCGGTCGGTCGGCGCCGAGGCGAGGGTGAGCGCGTCGAGCACGTCGCGGTCGGGGCTCTCGAGGTCGATCAGCACCACGTCCGGCGCCAGCGCCGCCAACCGCCGCGCGAGGCTGGAGACGTCGCCGATGACGGTGATCTCGTAGTCGCCGGCGTCGCGCAATCCATCGACGATCATGAGCGCGCGCTCCTGATCCTCCTCGACGACGGCGATACTGAGCTTCGGCCCCATCCCGCGATGCTGCACCGCGGCGGCGGGCCGCGCAAGGGGAGCCGATCACCATGGCGTCGTGACCGAAAGCGAGTCGCGACGCGGGAGAGGCTCACTCGCCCTGCGTCGGGTTCCGACCGAAAGTCGATCTGTAGGCTTTGGCGAAATGCGCCCGCGACGCGTAGCCGACCGCCGCGGCGGCGAGGCCGCTCGTCATGCCCTGGTCCATCAGCAGGCGCGCCGACCGCATGCGCTCGCGGCGGAGGATCTCGGAAAACCCGGTTCCGCCCTCGCGAAGACGTCGCCGCAGCGTCGATTCCGACATGCCCAGGGACCGCGCCACCGCGTCGGAGCGCCAGGGATGATCCGGCCTGGCCCGGATCAGCTGCGCGACCCGGTCGGGCACCGACAGGTCGAACAGCACGCCGGCCGCCGGCTCCGCCGCGAGAAGGGCGAGCAGTTCCGCGATCCGCGCCCGCCGGATCAGCGTGGCCGCCGGGCCTTCCGCGATCGCGGCCGCCGCGTGGACCACGGCTTCGGTCAGCTCGCGCCGCGGCGCGATCGCGGCGCCGGCATCCGAGGACAGGGCCGGAGGCGGCGTGTCGGCGGACATCTCCGGCGTGATCTCGATGATCATCGACTGGTATATCCCGCTGCGCGGATCGGGATCGTTGACGATGTCGAGCGCCACCCGCGCCGGCAGCGCGAACACCGTCCCCGCGCGGAGCCCTTCATGGCCGAGACCGCGCCAGATCTCCTTGGCGCCCGACAGCACCACGCCGAGCACCGGGCGCTCCAGCCGGACGGACACCAGGCGTTCGCGTGACAGCGCACAGTAGGAAAACAGCCCGTATCCATGCGGCACGGTGCCGGAGGCGCGCGCCACGCGGAACCGGGCGAGCCCGTCGAGCAGGTCGGAGGCGGTCTCGAAGTCCTTCATGCGGGCAGGATAGCGGCCGCGGGGCCGCGGGGGAAACCGGATTTGACCGGATCGGGTCCAACATTGAACGCGCTCGGCGCATCGCCGGCGGCGCGTCCTGCGAAGGTTCCGCCCATCCTCGCATGGAGAGACATATGCCCCGCTTCCAATTCCCGCCGCTGGCGATCCTCGCCGCGTGCCTGACCTGCGCGCCCGCTTTCGCCGAAGCCGCGGAGCCGATCGTCATTCCCGGCTTCTCCAACCCCGAGAGCGTCCTGATCGGTCCCGAGACGCGCTATGTGTCGAATATCGGGGCGAAGCTCGATCCCCTGGCCCATGACGGCGACGGGTTCGTCAGCCTGCTCGATGCCCGGGGACAGGTGCTGGAGCCCCGCGCCTTCACCGGACTCGACGCGCCCAAAGGCATGGCCCTGTCCGGCGGCCGGCTCTACGTGGCCGACATCGACCGCGTCGTGGGCTTCGACCTCGCGACGCGACGGCGCGTCTCGTCGGCGACGCTTCCGGGCGCGGCGCCGAGCCTGCTCAACGACATCGCCGTGATGGGCGACCGGCTGCTCGTCACCGATACGCTGCGCGGAGAGCTCTTCGCGTTCGATCCGGGAATGGGACAATTCGTCTCGCTGGCGGCGGATATTCCCGGCGCCAACGGAATTGTCTGGGACGCGGACCGGGAGCGGGCGGTGATCGTCGCGCTCGGCGCGGACTTCGCGGGCGGCGACCTGTTCACCTGGGCCGCCGCCACCGGGCCGCGGAGGGTGCCCGACAGCCCGCGCGGGATCTTCGACGGCGTCGCATTGTTGCCGGACGGCCGTGTTCTCGTCTCGGACTGGGTCAGCCCGACGGCGTCGCCGGGGACCTTCCTGATCGTCGATCCCGACACCGGCGACAGCGTCACGCGGAAGTTCGGCGCCGAGATCCACGGTCCGGCGGATTTCGCGCGCGACGCGGACGGCGCCCTCTGGGTTCCGGCGATGATCGACGGCGTGGTTCTGGTGCTGCCGCCGCCGGCCTGACCCGGCCTGCCCGGCGTACTGCGCGCCGCCTGATCCGAGCCGGATCGCCCGCGCGAATTGACTTCGTCCCCCCGGACCCGCGAGCGAGCCGGGGGCACGTGTCCATCGCCTTGGCGGCGGATCAAGAGCGTTATCCGCGGATCGCGGGCCGCGTTTGTTCGCAACGCGGCCGGGGTCAGCCGGATAGCTTGGTCAGGTAGTCGACGAGCGCCCTGGCCTCGGGGCTGTTCCAGTCGGCGCCGCCCATCAGGCGGGCGATCTCGGCGCCCTCGCGGTTCAGAATGACCGTCACTGGCAGGCCGGGGATGTTCATCGCCCGGGCCAGCGCGCTTTTCGGGTCGAGAAAGGGCGGCAGGACGGTGATGCCGGCCTCGACGTTGAAGGCGTCGATCGCGGCCGGGTCGTTGCGGCCGGTGGCGATCGCCAGCACCTGGAAATCGGGGCCGCCGCGGTCGCGTTCGAGGGCGTCGAGGGTGGGGTTCTCCTCGCGGCAGGGCGCGCACCAGGTCGCCCAGAAGGTGACGAGGCGCAGGCGGCCGTCGCTGTCGGCGAGGCGAAGCTCCGCCCCGGCCGGGTCGGTGAAGGGGACGTCGGGCGCCGGCACCGGCGCGTCGTGGATGACGAGCTTGCGCATGTCACCGGCGCGCATCGCCGAAAGCTCGGCGCGCTCCGCGTCGGTCAGGGTCTGGCCGGTGGCGGGGTTTGCGAAGCCGAGGTTTGCGAAGGCGAGGGCCGCGGCGTATAGCAGGGCGGCCATCGGCGCGGCGCGGCGCGCGAGGGCGGAAATGGCTGGGGCGACGGGCGGACGGATGGACAAGAAGACCTCGAACGCGATGTGGGGCGGGCGCTTCGCGGCCGGACCAGACGCGGTGATGGAAGCGATCAATGCCTCGATCGGCTTCGACAAGCGCCTGGCCGCCCAGGATATCGAGGCGAGCCGCGCCCATGCCGCGATGCTCGGCGCCACGGGCATTCTCAGCAATACCGACGTCGAGCTGATCCGGGAAGGGCTGCTCACGGTCTTGTCAGAGATCGAGGCCGGGGATTTCCCGTTTTCCACCGCGCTCGAGGACATCCACATGAATGTCGAGAGCCGGCTCAGGGAGCTGATCGGCGAGGCGGCGGGGCGTCTGCACACCGCCCGGTCGCGCAACGATCAGGTGGCGACCGACTTCCGCCTCTGGGTGCGCGGCCAGTGCGACGCGGCGATCGGCGGGATCGAGGCGCTGATGCGCGCCCTGCTGGCGCAGGCCGAGGCGGGGGCCGATCTGGTGATGCCGGGCTTTACCCATCTGCAGGTGGCGCAGCCGGTGACCTGGGGCCACCATATGCTCGCCTATGTCGAGATGCTGGACCGCGACCGGGGGCGGTTCCGCGATGCGCGGGCGCGGATGAACGAATGCCCGCTCGGCGCGGCCGCGCTGGCTGGCACCGGGTTTCCGATCGACCGGCACATGACCGCCGAGGCGCTGGGCTTCGCCCGCCCGATGGCGAACAGCCTCGACGCGGTCAGCGACCGGGATTTCGCGCTGGAATTCCTGAGCGCGTCGAGCGTTTGCGCCACGCATCTCAGCCGGATGGCGGAGGAGCTGGTGATCTGGTCGACGGCGCAGTTCCGCTTCGTCGCCTTGAGCGACCGGTTCTCGACCGGGTCGAGCATCATGCCGCAGAAGAAGAATCCCGACGCGGCCGAGCTGATCCGGGCCAAGGTCGGGCGGATCAACGGCGCGCTGGTCGCGCTGCTCACCGTGATGAAGGGCCTGCCGCTCGCCTATTCCAAGGACATGCAGGAGGACAAGGAACAGGTGTTCGACGCGGCGGACAGCCTGATGCTGGCGCTGGCCGCGATGACGGGCATGGTCGCTGACATGGCGCCGAACGTGGGCCGGCTGCGCGAGGCGGCGGGCAGCGGCTTTTCCACGGCGACCGATCTGGCCGACTGGCTGGTGCGGGCGCTCGGCCTGCCGTTCCGCGAGGCGCATCACGTGACCGGCGCGCTGGTGAAGCGGGCCGAGGAGCGGGGCGTCGATCTGCCGGATCTCGGCCTCGACGAGATGCGGGCGGCGCATCCCGGCATCACGGCGGAGGTTTACGGCGTGCTCGGCGTCGACAATTCGGTGGCGAGCCGGCGCAGTTTCGGCGGCACCGCGCCATCGGGGGTGCGGGCGCGGATCGCCGACTGGCGCGCCGAGTTTCCGGCGTGACGCGGCTCGCGCTGATCCTCTGCCTCGCGCTCGGCGCCTGCGGCATCAAGGGCGACCCGGAGCCGGCCATGCCGACCGACCGGGTCGCCGAATACTGACCCCCGCCGTCAGAAGCGGGCGGTCAGAGTCGCGGTGATGACCCGCTCGTCGCCGGAGATACAGCCGCCACCGGGATAGCAGGTGGAATAGTAGCTCTTGTCGAAGAGGTTGGTCGCATTGATCGCGCCTTCGAGGTTTCCGCGCGTGTAGCGGATCGCGGCGTCGACCAGCGTATAGGACGGCACCGAGATGAGGTTGGCGTTGTCGCCATAGCTCTGGCCGACGTAGCGCACGCCGGCGCCGAAGCTCAGGCCCTCCAGCGCGCCCTCGGGCATGTCGTAGTTGGCCCAGACCGAGGCCTGGTTCTCGGGCACGAGGCTCGGGCGGTTGCCTTCGTCGCCATCGTTGCTCGAGGTGATCTCGGCGTCGAGATAGGTATAGGTCGCGACGCCGGAGACGCCGGAGCCGAGGTCGAAATTGCCTTCCAGTTCCAGCCCGCGATGCCGCACCTCGCCGGTCTGGACCGTGAAGTTCGGATCGTCGGGGCTGGTGGTCAGCACATTGGTATTGGTGATGTTGAAGAGCGCCACCGTGAACAGCGCGTCGAAGGTGGTGGGCCGGTATTTCACCCCGACCTCCACCTGCTCGGATTCGCTCGGCTCGAAGGGCTGGCCGTCCTCCAGCAGGCCGACGTTGGTCACGAAGCCGGTGGAATAGCCGGCATAGGGCGTCACACCATTGTCCAGCGCGTAATTGACGCCGACGTTCCAGGTCAGCGGGTCGTCGTCCTGCGCGGGCTCGCTCGGGCCGACGGCGTTCTCGAACTTGTCAGAGACCCAGGACTGGCGCAGTCCGAGCGTCAGGTGCGTGCGCTGGCCGATCTGGCTCTGGTTCTGCAGGTAGAGGC
>JBGAJI010000201.1:0-2722 GCA_044225035.1 Amaricoccus sp.
GCCTCCGCCTCGGTCAGCGGCGGCGCGCTGGTCAGCGGCAGATAGCGCCCGAGCGTCCGGCCGAAATGCGCGGTCCGCGCATCGATCCCGCGCGGCGCCCCCTCGGGCAGCATGCCCCAGTTCACGATCACCGGCCGGCCGTTCACCACCCAGATGTCGCCCTCGCCTGCGACATGCAGCGCGGCGGAAACCAGCGGGCCGTCGTCGCGATCCTCGATTAGCGGCCGGATCGCCCGCAACTCCTGGCTGAGCTCCGCCTCGACCTCGGCCCGCGCCGCGCCGTCGAGGCTGGCCAGCGGCGCCGCGTCGCCCGCGCGCGTCGTGTACCAGGAAACCGTCGAGGGCGCCTCGTCGTTGCCGAGACTGAGCAGGGGCTCGGCGAAGAGCGCGGCGGCGTCGGGCGAAACGCGTGCGCGCAAGAGCTCGGCCAGCGCCGGATAGCTTTCGAGAACGAGGCGCCCGCCCACCTCGATGCACTGGCCGCGCCGGATCCGCGTCTTGGTCAGGAAATGATCGGCCATCAGTTCTCTCTTTCCGCGCGCATCAGCCGGACGGTGTCGGAACTGCCGACGTCGGGCTGCGCCACGCCGCACTGCGCCGCGCCGTCCGTCCCGAGCTCGCAGGTGGCGACGCGCTTGTAGATGAAGGTGCCATTCGAGCAGGTGAGATTTCCCCCCTCCTCGATCACCAGCCGCTCTCCGTCGAAGCGGGCGCCGACCGCGCCCTCGCAGGTCGTGCCGTCGGTGGCGCGCATGATCTCGTTCCCGAGGCCCTCGCCGTCGAAACACAGGCGCCAGTCGGTATAGCGCGTGACCACCCCGGTCACCTCGTCCCGGGTGCTGTAGGCGGAATCGAGCCTCCAGCAGCCTTCGAGCAGGCCGACATCCCCCTCCGCCCAGGCCTCGCCGTCGATCTCGGGCGGCGCGGCGGGCGCGGGTTGGGCGACCGTGCACTGCCTGCCGGCGAGTTCGCCTTCCAGCGCGGCGACCGAGGCCATGAGCGTGGCGTTCTCCGCGCGCAGCGCGTCGAGCCGCCGCTCGGCCGCCGCGGCCTCCGGCGCTGGACAAAAGAAGCCGCGCGCCCCGCCAATATTGACGCCGCAGGCCGGAAGCAGCAGGTAAGCAGAAGCTGCGACCGCTGCGACGACAAGCACAAGCCCGAGGAAGGTCGCGGCGAAACGCATCGGAATTCTGTATCCAGAAGGACGTTGGGCGAGACTATTTTCGATTCTCCGCGACCGGTCAACCGTCGCGCGCATTCGGTGCGCGCAAACCGCTTTCACGGCGATCCCGCGGGGCGTATTATCCTAAATGGAAAAGACCGGTCGCCCGACCGGCCGATTCCCTATAGTGAGAAGACTGATTTCGGCGACTTGCCCGTGCCAGGGGGTACCCATGAGTGTTTCGCGCCTGACCCGCGCGGCCGTGACCGCGGCCATCGTCCTCGTTCCGGTGGAGAAGGTCCGCGCCGACGACGTGTCGAATGTACTGAACGGCATCAATACGGGCATCAACATTCTCAACATGCTGAATAACACGCGCGGCGGCGGAAACGCGCAGCCGGCGCCCATCCGTGGGGGCGGGACCACGCACCCGCGCCCCACGCCCTATGTCGAGCCCACGCCGCGCGATCCGGCGCTGCTCGAGGCGCAGACCGCGCTCGGCTATCTCGGCTACGCCGTCGGCCGGCCGGATGGCCGCACCGGTCCGCGGACCCGCGCGGCGATCCAGGATTACCAGGCCAGCATCGGCGCTACTCCGACGGGGCAGTTGTCGCCATACGAGCGGGATCGGCTGATGGGCGACTATCTCGACGCGCGGAACGGTCGCCGCGCGGCGCCGGTTCCCACGCCCATGCCGCCTGTCAACACCGCGCCCACGCCGCCGGTCAACAGCCAGGTGGTCGACAATGGCGGGCTCGATATCCTCGACGGCGACGCGGCCCCGGTGGCCGTGCCGATGGCGAGCTATTGCGAGGGGGTCGGGCTGCGCACCAAGACCAACGGCGGCTTCACCACCGCCGAGACCATGACCGACCCGCGCTTCGCGATGGAGGAGCAGTTCTGCAACGTCCGGCAATACGCGGTCGGGGCCGGCCAGACGCTGGCCGGCCAGACGCCGGACGCGAAGGTCGCCGCCGCCTGCGGCAAGATCAGCGCCGGTCTGGCGAAAGAGGTCGCGGCGCTCGGAACCGAGGGCCGGGACGCGGCGGTCGCATCCGCCACGGCGGCGATCCGCGCCTCGGGCTCGGAACCGGCCAAGGTCGCCCGCACCGCGCGCATCTGTCTCGGCGAGGGGTACGAGCATGACGACGCCGGCATGTCGCTGGCCTCGGCGCTCGCCCTCGTCGCGGCGGGGCAGCCGGCCTATGGCGAGGTCATCGGCCACCATCTGAACGAGGGGTTCGGCGTGGCCGAGAACCGCGAGGCGGCGGGCGACTGGTACGAACTGGCCTTCGGCGCGCTGGAGGCCGGCGGCGAGCCGGTCTTCTTCCCCGGCTCCTCCGCGCAGCGGCTCGCCCTGATGCGCAAGGCGCTGGGCGGTCCGGCCGAGGTGGTACAGGTCTCGTCCAGCGGCGCCGCCCCGGACAGCGGCCTCACCTTCGACGACCTCGGAGACGACACGAACTGATCGGCCCGGCCGGGCGCGGGTTGGCCCCGACCCTCCTTCGCCTCGCCCCTTTCGACCGAAGCGGGCCCCTCGGGCCCGCGAGTCCCCGGCCC
>JBGAJI010000202.1:0-2719 GCA_044225035.1 Amaricoccus sp.
ACCGCGCGGCGGCGCGACCCTGGCGAACCATCTGCGCAAGGCGCTGAACCTCGGACCCGCGAAGATCGCCCTGCTGCGGGAATGCGCGCCGGAGGTGGCGGCGACGGGCTCGCCCGAGGCGCTCGCCCGGGCGCTGAAGGCGCTGCCCCTGCCGCTCCTAGGCCCGGCGCCGATCGACGAGGCGATCTCGACGGCCGGCGGCGTGGCGCGCGAGGCGCTGGACGAGGGATTGATGCTGCGCGGGATACCGGGGACCTGGTGCGCGGGCGAGATGCTCGACTGGGACGCCCCGACCGGCGGCTATCTCCTGACCGCCTGCCTCGCGACCGGGCGGTGGGCGGGTCTCGCCGCCGCCCGGTCGCTGGCATCCGCGGCTCACCGGTAGAGCGAGTCGCGGGTGACGCCGATGTCGCTCAGGATATGCGCGTCGAGCTCGCGCAACCGCCGGATGTCGCGGCGCCCCTTGGCGCGGGCGGCGTGGGCGGCGGCGGCCGCCGCCGCGCGGGCGGCCAGCCGGCGCAGCAGGTCGGCGAGGCGGCGACCGGCGCCGTCCTCGGGATGGAAAGTCGGGCTGAGACTGGTCATTTCGTGCTCCAATGTCTTTCGGCGAAACCGCCGTGCGATGAAATCCGGCCGCGCATCCGCCACCGGCGCGCCCCTTGTGCCGCGTCGCCCGTAAGGGCCGCGTGACCGGCGCGTGACAGGGAAATTGGAGGTCGCGGAAGCCCTCAGTCGCGGCGGAGGGTCGCGATGCGGACGAAGAGCCGTTCGACCAATGCGAGGCCCGGAGTCGGACGGGCGGAGCGGAGGCGGAGTTCGGCCTCCATGATCAGGCCGAGGGCCACGCGGGCGCGGGCCGCGCCGAAGCCGCGGGCCTGACTGGCCAATCGCGCCCGGCGCGGGCCGAAGACCGGCGGGCGGGCGCGGGCCAGCGCCGCCTCCGGCCCGTCGGCGGCGAGCGCCGCGGCGTAGAGCGCGCGGAAATGCCGGGCGGCGGCGATGGTGAGGCTGGTCGGCGCCTGACCGGCCAGCCGCCGCATCGCCCCGCCGAGATCGGCGGGCCGCTGCTCGGCGACGAGATCGAGCAATTCGTCGATATCGGTATCCGACGGAGGCGCGCAGGCGGCGAGATCCTCGGCCGACAGCGGCGCGGGATCGCCGGCCTTGTAGAGCGCCAGCTTCTCGACGAACTGGGCGAAATCGCCCGGATCGAGCGCGCGGGCCAGCGCCTCGAGATCGGCCAGCACCTCGGCCGGAACGGCGGCGAGCCCGGCCTTCGCCGCGGCGGCGGCCACCTCCTCGCGGCTCGGCGGGTCGTCGTAGATGCCGATCGCCACCACGCCGGGCGCCTTTTCGAAGGCCTTGCGCAGCGCGCTACCCGCTCCGAGTGCGCCGGCGGTCAGCACCATCCGCGCATCGCCCGGCCGCCAGTTCGCCAGCGCGGCGGTGAGGATCGGCGCCAGCCCGTCGGTCGCCTCCTCGACCAGCACGGCGCGCGGGCCGGGGAAGAAGCCGATCGCCTTCAGCGCGTCCTCGAGCGCCGCGGGGTCGCGGCGGAGATCGGCGCCGGAGATCCGGGTCAGCCGCATCTCGTCCGCGCCGTCCGGTCCGATCATCGCGGTGACGAGCGCCGCGCGTTTCAGCGCCACCCGCATCGCGTCCGCGCCGAAGAGCAGCGCCCCGGCCCCCGCCGGATCGGGCGCCGCGAGATAGCGCGCCGCCTCGCGAGCGTTGAGCTTCACGTCAGGGCGCCCGCTGGCCGGCGGTGATGGCGAGTTCCATCACGATCTGGTCCGCGAGGGTCGCGGCCAGCCGCCGCTCGGCATCCTGCTCGGCCGAGCGGCTGGCGAAGGCCGAGGCCGTCTCGGATTCCGGCGCGCTGTAGCCGGTGAAGGATTCGACCTGGCCGGAACGCACCGGCGGACCGCCCGCCGCCGGGATCAGCCGGTAGTCGGCGGTGCCGGTCAGGTTGTAGCGCGTCGTATAGTCCTGCTGGGTCAAAGCGACGCCCCGGCGGTTCAGGCGAAAGCTGACCTCCAGCCGATAGTCGGCGACCTCGGCCTCGCCCAGCCGCTCGGTCAGCCGCTCGCGCATGGCGAAGGCGGGCTCGTCCCCGGCGATCGGCGCGACGGCGATGGTGCCGATCATGTCGGCGGCCGGCGAGCCCGGCGCATAGAGCGGCTGGAAGCCGCAGCCGCCGATCAGCAGCGCGGCGGCGAGGACGAGGGCGCGCCGCTCAGAGCACCACACCGTCAGAGCACCACATTCACGATCCGGTCCGGCACCACGATCAGCTTGCGCGGGGTCGCGCCGTTCAAGGCCCGCAGCACGGCGGCGTCGGCCAGCACCACCGCCTCGACGGCGGCCGGGTCCGAGCCGCTCGGCACCACGATCTCGGCGCGGCGCTTGCCGTTGATCTGCACCGGCAAGGTGACCCGCGCCTGCGTCAGCAGCGACTCGTCGGCCTCGGGCCAGGGCGCCTCGGCGACCAGGCCCTCGCCGCCCGCGGCCGCCCAGACATCCTCGGCCAGATGCGGGACCATCGGCGCGGAGAGCTGGGCGAGAATGCGCAGCGCCGCCTGGCGCTCGGCCGCCGGCGCGGCCGAAGCCTTGCCGATCGCGCCGGCCAGCTCATAGAGCCGCGCGATCGCCTTGTTGAAGGCGAAGCCCTCGATATCCGTCGTCACGTCGCGGATCGCGCGATGCGCGGCGCGGGTGA
>JBGAJI010000052.1:0-22906 GCA_044225035.1 Amaricoccus sp.
GAGTCGCCTTTTACCTCCAGCGCATAATGCCGCCCGGCGCGCGAGAGCATCGAGCTGGGCACCGCCACATGGTGCGAGATCTGTTGGATCGCCTCGATCGGGGTGCCGGCGGCGATGCGGCCCATCACCGGAAGCTCCAGCGAGGCGGCCTCGATCGTTTGCGCAGCCGCTGGCCGCTCGGACCGGCCGCCGTCGATCACCTGGGGGCGATGCGCCGTCTCAAGCGTCTCGGGCAGTTTCACGATCTCGATCGCGCGGGCGCGGTGGGCCAGGCGGCGGATGAAGCCGCGTTCCTCCAGCGCAGTGATCAGCCGGTGGATGCCCGATTTCGACCGCAGATCCAGCGCCTCCTTCATCTCGTCGAACGAGGGGGGGACGCCGTCCTTCTGGAGCCGATTGTGAATGAAATGCAAAAGGTCGTATTGCTTGCGCGTCAGCATTTCCCGGACTCCCAGCGATACCGCTGGTCTATGTTCTAGTAACGTTCATGTTTTGTGTCAAGGTTTATTCCCGCATTGCAATCAGGGGTTTATCAAAACCATGAAAACTCAACCGTATCACCGATCCGTCGCGCGGGATCGCCGGGCGCGCGGGTGACGAGCGCATTGGCGGCGGCCAACTCGGTCAAGAGCGAACTGTCCTGACGCGGCAGCATGTGGCAGGTCCAGCCGTCCGCCCCGTCCTCCACCCGCGCCCGCATGAAATGGGCGCGCGGGCCATTCTCGCTCAACGCGGTCCCGAGCTCGGCGCGATGGAGCGTCGGCAAGCTGGCCGGCAGGCCGAGCATGGCGGCGACGGCCGGGACCAGGAAGAGATGGGCGCAGATCATCGCCGAGACCGGATTGCCCGGCAGGCCGACCAACGGCGTCCCGCGCAGCCGTCCGGCCATCAGCGGCTTGCCGGGCCGCATCGCGACCTTGTGGAACTCGAGCACCAGCCCCTCGGCCTGCGCCGTGCCGCGCACGAGGTCGAGGTCGCCGACCGAGGCGCCGCCGAGCGTCGCGATGAGGTCGACGCCCTCGGCGAGGGCGAAGGCCGCGGTCAGGCTGTCGGCGCTGTCGCGGGCGATGGGCAGGACGCGGGTTTCGGCGCCCGCCGCGTCCAGCATCGCCTTGATGCCGTAGCTGGTCGAGCAGACGATCTGGTCGGGGCCGGGCTCTTCGCCCGGTACCACCAACTCGTCTCCGGTCGGGATCAGGGCCACCACCGGGCGGCGCCGGGCCGCCACGCGTCCCGCGTTCATCGCGGCGAGCAGCGCCATCTCCGACGGGCGGATCCGCAAGGGCGCGGCGAGCCGCGCACCGCGGTCGAAATCCGCGGCGGCGGCGCGGATGTTCGGACCGCGGTCGGAGGCGACGCGCACCTCGATAGCGTCGCCGTCCCGCGCGACATCCTCCTGGATCAGCACGGTGTCGGCGCCCTCGGGCACCGGCGCGCCGGTCAGGATGCGCACCGCCTCGCCCGGGCCGACGCGGCCCTCGAACCGCGCCCCGGCCTGCGCCACGCCGATCACCGAGAGGCGCGCGCCCGCGACGAGATCGGCCAGCTGGATCGCATAGCCGTCCATCGCGGAGGCCGCGAAGGGCGGCTGCGCCCGCGCCGCGACCACATCCCGCGCGAGGACGCGGCCGGCGGCCTGGGCCAGCGGCACCTCCTCGATATCGAGCGGGTGAAAGAGCGCCATCAGGCGCGCATGCGCCTCGGCGACGGTGATGAGGCTGGTCATTGCTGGATTCCTCGCGGCTGGGCCGTCGTGTGTCACGGCGCGACGTGGCGCCCCGAAGCCCCGCCGTCCTTCAGGACCACGCGCACGCCGCCGATCGTCATCCCGCGGTCGACCGCCTTCAGCATGTCATAGACGGTCAGCGCGGCGACCGAAACCGCCGTCAGCGCCTCCATCTCGACGCCCGTCGGGCCGGTGGTGCGGACCCGCGCCTCGATCTCGATCCGGTCCGCGCCGGGTGCGAGATCGACGCCGACCTTTGTCAAGGCCAGCGGATGGCAAAGCGGGATCAGGTCGGCGGTGCGCTTGGCCGCCATGATGCCGGCCAGCCGCGCGACGCCGAGCACGTCGCCCTTGGCCGCGCCGCCGCCGGCGAGCAGGGCCAGCGTCGCCGGCGCCATCTCGACCCAGCCACGCGCCACGGCCTCGCGCGCGGTCGCGGGCTTGTCCGAGACATCGACCATCGCCGCCGCGCCGGTCGCGTCGAAATGGGTCAGCCGGGGCCCGGCGGACATCAGCCGGCTTCCGGCGTCCAGGGGCTGCGCAGCAATTCGCGCGTCGCGGCTTCGACGTTTTCCTCGCGCATCAGCGTCTCGCCGATCAGGAAGCAGCGCACGCCGAAGCTGGCGAGCTGCGCCAGATCCTTGCGGGTGCGGAGGCCGGATTCCGAGACGATGACGCGGTCCGCCGGGACGCTGCGCGCCAGCTTGCGGGTGACGAGCGGGTCGGTCTCGAAGGTGTTGAGGTCGCGGTTGTTGATGCCGACGAGCTCTGATTTCAACAGCTTGGCGCGGTCGATCTCCTCGGCGTCGTGGGTCTCGATCAGCGTGTCCATGCCCCAGGCGATCGCGGTCTCCTCGATCTCGGCCGCCTGGGCGTCCGAGACGGTGGCGAGGATGATGAGCACGCAATCGGCGCCGAGCGCGCGGGATTCCACCACCTGGTAGGGATCGTAGATGAAGTCCTTGCGCAGCACCGGCAGGTTCGAGGCGGCCCGGGCGAGGCCGATATAGCTGTCGTCGCCCTGAAAGCTCGGTCCGTCGGTCAGCACGCTGAGGCAGGCGGCCCCGCCCTTTTCATAAGCCGCGGCCAGCGCGGCGGGATCGAAATCGGCGCGGATCAAGCCCTTGGACGGGCTCGCCTTCTTGATCTCGGCGATCAGGCCATAGCCGCCGGTCGAGAGTTGGGCGGTCAGCGCGTTGGCGAAGGGCCGCACCGGCCCGGCGGCCCGCGCCAGCGCCTCGACCTCGGACAAGGGATGCGTCCCTTTCCGCGCCGCGACGTCGTCGAGCTTGTAGGCCTTGATCTCGTCCAGGATGCTCATTTCGTGCGCCCTTCGTCCGCGGCGGTGGTCAGGGCGGCCAGCTGTTCGGCCTTGGCCCGCGCGGCGCCGGAATCGATGCTCTTTCGCGCCAGCGCGACACCGGAGGTAAGATTCTCGGCCTTCTCGGCCACGACGAGCGCCGCGGCGGCGTTGAGCAGCACCGCGTCGCGATAGGCCGACATTTCGCCGCCGAGCAGGGCGCGCAGCGCGGCCGCGTTCTCGGCCGGCGCGCCGCCGGCGATCCCGGCGAAGGGATGCGTCGGCAGGCCGGCGTCCTCGGGCCGGACGGTGATCTCGGTGACCTTGCCGTCGCGCAACTCGGCGACATGGGTCTCGCCGGTGATCGACATCTCGTCGGTGCCGTCCGCGCCATGCACCAGCCAGGCGCGGTCCGAGCCGAGCTCGCGCAGGGTCTCGGCCATCGGGCGGATAACCGCGCGCGAATAGGCGCCGGTCAGCTGTCGGCGGACGGCGGCGGGATTGGTCAAGGGCCCGAGAATGTTGAAGATTGTGCGGGTGCCGAGCTCGGCGCGGGCCGGCATGACATGGCGCATCGCCGGGTGATGCATCGGTGCCATCATGAAGCCGATGCCGATCTCGCGCAGGGCCCGCTCCACCACCTCGGGGCCGACCATGACATGCACTCCAAGCTCGGTCAGCGCGTCGGCGGCGCCGGATTTCGACGAGAGATTGCGGTTGCCATGCTTGGCCACCACGACCCCGGCGCCGGCCACGACGAAAGCGGTGGCGGTCGAGATATTGAGCGTGCCCTTGCCGTCGCCTCCGGTGCCGACGATGTCGACCGCGCCCTCCGGCGCATGGACGCGCAGGCATTTGGCGCGCATCACGGCGGCGGCGGCGGCGTATTCGGCGACCGTTTCGCCCCGGGTGCGGAGCGCCATGAGGAAGCCGCCGATCTGCGCCGGGGTGGCGTCGCCCTCCATGATCGCGGCGAAGGCGGTCTCGGCCTGCTGGCGGGTCAGCGGCCCGTCGGCGGCGCGGGCGATCAGCGGCCTCAGCCGGTCGCTCATGCCGGCACGCGGGCGAGGTCGAGGAAGTTGCGGAGCAGCGCGTGGCCGTGTTCGGAGGCGATGGATTCGGGGTGGAACTGCACGCCATGGATCGGCAGGTCGCGGTGCGCGAGGCCCATGATCGTGCCGTCGGCGAGGTCGGCGGTGACCTCGAGACAGCCGGGCAGGCTGGGCCGGTCGACGATAAGGCTATGATAACGCGTGGCATTGAAGGGCGAGGGCAGGCCGGCGAAGACGCCCCTGCCGGTGTGCCGGATGGTGCCGAGCTTGCCGTGGACGATCTCGGCGGCGCGGACCACCTGGCCGCCGAAGGCCTGGCCGATCGCCTGATGGCCGAGGCAGACGCCGATCAGCGGGGTGCGGGTCTCGGCGGCGGCGGCGATCAGCGACAGGCAGACGCCGGCCTGGTCCGGGTCGCAGGGGCCGGGCGACAGCAGGATGGCGTCGGGTCGCAGCGCCATGGCGGCGGCGGCGTCGAGTTCGTCGTTGCGGCGGACGGTCACCTCGGCGCCAAGCACGCCGAGATAGTGGAAGAGATTGTAGGTGAAGCTGTCGTAATTGTCGATCAGCAGCAACATTTCGGCGTCTTTCCAACGGCTTCTGGCCGCGTTCCGATGTCCCGGCCCTTTGGGCTGGGCGAGCCTTCACGCGCGCGTTATACATGGCCCTTGTGGTCGGACGGGGTCAAGGGGCACCCGGCGGGCGCGAGAAAGGATTTCGCCTTGGCAGGTGCGCGACCGCGCGGGAGCGGATTCTGGAAGGGACTGCTGACCGGCGTCGCGCTGGCGGCGCTGGTGGCGCTGGCCCTGGCCTATGTCTTTCCACCGACACGCTATTTCGCGCCGGAGGTGCTGCCGAACGGCGGGCCCGCGCCGGCGGTTCCGGGCACGCCCTCCGCCATCGTCGAGCCGCGGGCGCCGGGGGCGGGCGCCCTGTTGCCCGACGCGGCGCCGGCGCCGCTGATCGCCATCCGACCCGCGGCCGAGCCGACGCCAGGGATGCCCTCGCTGGCGCCGACGCCCGCGCCGGATGTCTTTCTCGGCGCGCCGTCCGGCTCGCCGTCGCTGGTGCCGCGTTAGGGTTTCGGGACCGTTAAAGGAATGTGACGGTAACGGGGAAAAGCGGGGGAAGGCGCTGAAAAGGCGGCGTTTTCTCGATGTGAAAACCATATGATTCACGTATGCGAACCATGCGCATGATTTGGCGCACAGGTTAAGGATTTGTGGCCGTCGAAATCCCGTCTGTTTCGATCGAAGCGGGCCCTTGGCCCGCGAGTCCCCGGCCCGACAAGACGACGCACCGCGTCGGCCGGGACGGTTGCCTGGAGCGCGTGAGCGCGGAAGGCAAGGGGGGTGCCGCTTGGGATGAGGGTGCCAATCCGTCGCGCGCCTGCCTGGCTGGTGCGTCGCAGACGCGCCTGCCGGGGGAGGCAGGCGCGTGACGGATTTGTCTACGCCAAATCCGTCAAGGCCGGCGCGGTCACTGGAGGCCCGGGGCGCGGTCGAGGATGTCGGCGTCGATTTCGCGGATGTCGCGCTTGCCGCAGAGGGCCATGGTGATGTCGAGTTCGTTGCGCAGGATCTCGAGGCAGCGGGCGACGCCGGCCTTGCCGCCGGCGCCGAGGCCGTAGAGGAAGGGGCGGCCGATCCAGACGCCCTTCGCCCCCAGAGCCACCGCCTTGAGGATGTCCTGGCCGGAGCGGACGCCGCCGTCCATGTGAACCTCGATCCGGTCGCCGACCGTCTCGACGATGCCGGGCAGCGCCGAGATCGAAGAGCGGGCGCCGTCGAGCTGGCGACCGCCGTGGTTCGAGACGATGATCGCGTCGGCGCCGCTGTCGAGCGACATCTTCGCATCCTCCGGGTCGAGGATGCCCTTCAGGATCAGCTTGCCGCCCCATTTCTGCTTGATCCATTCGACGTCGGCCCAGGAGAGCCGCGGGTCGAACTGCTCCTTGGTCCAGGACGACAGCGACGAGAGGTCGCCGACGTTGCTGGCATGGCCGACGATATTGCCGAAGCTGTGGCGCTTGGTCTGGGCCATTCCGAGGCACCAGAACGGCCGCGTCGCCAGTTGCCAGGCGTGTTTCGGCGTCCATTTCGGCGGGGCGGAGAGGCCGTTGCGCAGGTCCTTGTGGCGCTGGCCGAGGATTTGCAAATCGAGAGTCAGGACGAGGGCCGAGCAGTTCGCGGCCTTGGCCCGGTCAATCAGGTTCTCGATGAAGCCGCGGTCGCGCATCACGTAGAGCTGGAACCAGAAGGGCTTCCGGGTATTCGCCGCCACGTCCTCGATCGAGCAGATCGACATGGTCGAGAGGCAGAAGGGCACGCCCGCCGCCTCCGCCGCCTGCGCCGCGAGGATTTCTCCGTCGGCGTGCTGCATGCCGCAGAAGCCGGTGGGGGCGAGGGCGAGCGGCATCGCGACAGGCTGGCCGATCATCTCGGAGGCGAGCTCGCGGTTGGTCATGTCGACGAGGACCCGCTGGCGCAGCAGGATCTTCGCGAAGTCGCTTTCGTTCGCATTGTAGGTCTGCTCGGTCCAGGCGCCGCTGTCGGCATAGTCGAAGAACATCTTCGGCACGCGGCGCCGCGCCATCCGCTTCAGGTCGGCGATGGTCAGGGCGTTCTGAAGGTTGGGCTCAAACATGGGTTTCCTCCGCGTGCCAATGGGCGCATTTCGGGGTGTGGCCGATCCCCGGGTTCAGGCTGTTGGTCGGGTCGAGCGACCGGTAGAAATCCGCGAGCGCGGGTTTCGCATGGTAGAGATGGCCGACGTTGTGCTCGGCCGGATATTCCGCGCCGCGGGCGTCGAGCAGCTTCCACATCGCATGTTCGAGGGCGAGGCAGTCATGGCCCTTTTTCACCACGTAATCCTGGTGGAAGACATGGCAGAAAAAATGGCCGTAATAGAGCTTCTTGTCGATCTGGGCGTCGATCTCCGGCGGCAGGGTCTCGAGCCAGTCGCGGTCGTCGCGGCGGAGCGCGATGTCGAGCGCGACGATGTCCTCGACCTCCTTGGGGTGAACGGCGCGGTAGCGGACGGCGGCGCCGGCGACGGCGAAGCGGTGCAGGAAGGCCGCCTTGCCCTCGTCCGGGGTGCATTCGAAGACGTCGCCGGTGGCCGAGGGGAAGAGGCCGGCGAGGTAGCGCCGCGCCTCGTCGATCCCGGCGGCGCCCATGCGGAGCAAGAGGTGATGCTCGTAGCGGTCGCGGAAGGCGTTCATCCGCGCCGGCAGGTGCTGGGGGGCGAGGGCGGCGATTCCTTGCGCGAGGCGGTCGGTCAGCGCCGCGCCGAGGCCGAGGCGTTCGGTGATCGCATCGGCCCTGGCCTTGGCGGCGAAGAAGGCCGGCATGCGGTCGGTGCCGGCCTTTTGGATGAAGAGGAAGGTATCCTTGCCATATTTCGCGGCGACGTCATAGGCGTCGCGGTGGATATATTCCCCGGCGATCGGCAGATGCGCGAACTGGCCGAGGATATGGCGGCGGATTTCCGTCAGCTCGGCCGGATCGTTGCTGCCGATATAGAAGACGGCCGTGTCCTTCTCGGCCTCGAACGTGTCGAGGCGCACGGCGAAGACCGCGAGCTTGCCGGCGCAGCCCGCCGCCTCGCGCAGCCGGCGCGGATCGGCGTTGAAGCGGGCGGGGCTGGCGGCGTCGATGTCGCGGACATGGGCGACATATTCGCGGTCCGAGGCCCATTTCTCGGTCGGCTCAGGGGTGGGGAGGTCGCCCCGCTCGACGCGGGCGAGGATTTGCTCGGGGTCGTTGCCGAGCGGCAGGCCGAGATGGTTGACGAGGGCGAGGGTGCCGTCGGCCCTGACCTCGGCGAAGAGCGACATTTCGGTATAGGCGGGGCCACGCTGGATCAGCGCGCCGCCGGAATTGTTGCAGATGCCGCCAAGCACCGAGGCGCCGATGCAGGAGGAGCCGATGACCGAATGCGGCTCGCGGCCGAGCGGGCGCAGCGCCTTTTCCAGCGCGTCGAGGGTGGCGCCGGGCAGGCAGACGACCTGCCGCCCGCCGTCGATCAGATGCACGCCCTTGAGGCGGCGCAGGCTGACGAGGACGATCTCGCGGTCGTAATCGTCGCCCCACGGCGTGGAGCCGCCGGTGAGGCCGGTGTTCGCCGCCTGGAAGATCACGATCCGGCCGGCGGCGATGGCGGCGTTGAGCACCCGCCATTGCTCGACAAGGGAACCGGGGCGGACTACCGCGACCACCGGCCCGCCGCCGTAGCGGAAGCCGCGGGTATAGCCGCGCGTGTCGCGTTCGGCGGTCAGGACATTCCGCGGCCCGACGAGGCGGCCAAGCTCGGCGATCAGTTGTTCTTTGTTCATGACGCTTCCTCCGGTGGCGTGGGTCCGGGGGCGAGCCCCCCGAACCCTGGGACCGTCGTCAGTTGGCGACCGGCGCGGCCTGGACCACCTCGGGCACCATCGCGGTGAACGGGTGGACATAGGCCTGGGCCATGACGAGCACGCCGACGAGGCAGGCGAGCGCGATCGAGTGAAAGAAGACGAAACGCAGGATCGAGCCTTCCTGGCCGTACCACTTGGTCGCGGTCGAGGCGACGACGATCGACTGGGCGTCGATCATCTTGCCCATGACGCCGCCCGAGGAGTTGGCCGCCGCCATCAGCACCGGATTGAGGCCGAGCTGCTGCGCCGTCACCTTCTGCAACCCGCCGAAGAGCACGTTCGAGGCGGTGTCCGAGCCGGTGACCGCGACGCCGACCCAGCCGAGCAGCGTGCCGAAGAACGGATAGAGCCAGCCGGTATTGGCGAAGGCGAGGCCCATGGTCGCGTCGAGCCCGGAGAAGCGGGTGACATAGCCAAGCGCCAGCATGCAGGCGATGGTGAGCAGCGAGAAGCGGATCATGTAGAGGGTCTTGCCGTACATCCGGAGCATGCCGGCCGGGGTATAGCCGAGCACGAACCCCGCGACGATGCCGGCGAGCAGGATGCCGGTTCCGGTCATCGACAGGATGTTGAAGCTGTAGACGGCGGCCTCGATATGCGGCTCGGGCGCGACGGGGGGCATCTTCTGGATCAGCTGATCGACGCCTGGCACCGACCATTTGGCGATCCAGATCGAGTCGAGGAAGGCCTTGGCCTGCGGCACGCCCCAGATGAAGACGAAGACCGACAGGATGATCCAGGGCAGCCAGGCGCGGATCACGGCGCCGCGGTCGGGGCTGAGATGGTCGTCATGCGCGGCGGGCGCCTCTTCCTTGGAGGACCAGTCTTTCGGCGCCTCGGTGATCGGCCGCTTCGGCTGCCAGACGCGGAGGAAGAGGGCGAGGGCGACCATCGAGCAGATCGCGGCGACCACGTCGACGAGCCACGGCCCGTGGAAGTTCGAGACGAGGTATTGCGGCAGGGCGAAGGAGGCGCCGGCGACGAGGAGCGCGGGCCAGACCTCGATCATCCGGCGGAAGCCGACGAAGGCCCAGATCAGCCAGAAGGGCACGATGAGCGAGAAGAACGGGAGCTGGCGGCCGATCATGCCGGAGAGCTCCATCAG
The DNA here is from genome assembly GCA_044225035.1 of Amaricoccus sp. Taxonomy (GTDB): domain Bacteria; phylum Pseudomonadota; class Alphaproteobacteria; order Rhodobacterales; family Rhodobacteraceae; genus Amaricoccus. The sequence continues at coordinate 9,601 of JBGAJI010000052.1, forward strand.
GTCGAGGCCGGTGACGGCGGAGAGCGCGATGACCGGCGTGCCGAGCGCGCCATAGGCGACCGGCGCGGTGTTGGCGATCAGCGACAGGCCGGCGGCGGAGAGCGGCGAGAAGCCGAGGCCCATCAGCATGGCGGCGGTCACGGCGACGGGCGTGCCGAAGCCCGCCGCGCCCTCGAAGAAGGCGCCGAAGGAGAAGGCGATGAACAGGAGCTGCATCCGCCGGTCGTCGGAGATGTTGCGGATCGAGCGGCGCAGGACGTCGAACTCGCCCTTCTCGTTGGTCAGCTGGTAGAGGAAGATGACGTTGAGGATGATCCAGCCGATCGGCATCAGGCCATAGCCGGCGCCGAAGACGGCGGTCATGCCGGCCATGCCGGCGGGCATGCCGAAGCCGAAGACGGCGACGAGGAGCGCGCTGGCGAGGCCGAGCATCGCGGCGATATGCGCCCGGATCTCGAAGATGCCGATCGCGCCGAGCAGCACGATCACCGGCACCGCGGCGGCGAGCGTCGACAGCAACATGCTGCCGAACGGATTGTAGACTTGGGACCAGATCATGCGGTCTTCCTCCTCATCGGCGAGGCGGCCGCTCGGGAAACCGCGCGGTGCGATGCCATGGTGAACTCTTCTGGATTTCTGGATTCCGGCAATCGCCGGTCGGTCGGCACTTCGGCGGATTGCCCCGTCGCGGGAGGGGGCGCGGTTTCTCCGGGTCGAGCCTTGGTCTTCTGATGGGCCAAGTTGTACCATGTGGTAAAGTAATTTTACCGTATCCGTCAACCGGAAAAATTAACTTTCCGTGGGCCGGTGGACCGGCTATCGTGGCGGCGCCGGATGCAGACGGACCAAGCCACTGGAATCCATGGCGGACGAGAATGGGGCTCGCGTGGACAAGGAAGCGATCAAGGGCGCCGGCGCGGCGATGAACACCGCGCGGCATATCGAGGATCTGATCCTGGAAGGCTCGCTCCGGCCGGGCGAGTCGCTGTTGCCGGAGCGTGAGATGGCGGCGCGGCTCAATGTCTCGCGCCCGACGCTGCGCCAGGGGATGAAGCTGCTCGAGGAAAAGGGACTGCTGGTCGCCGAGGCGGGGGGGGGCCGGGTGGTGGCGCCGCTGGCCACCAGCCTGACCGATCCGCTGATCGAGCTTCTGTCCTCGCGCGCCGAGGTGGTGGACGATTATCTCGAGCTGCGCGCGACGCTGGAGAGCATGGCGGCCTCGCTGGCCGCGACCCGGGCCAACGACGTCGATCGCGATACCTTGCGCGGCTGCATGGAGCGGATCGACGCGGCGCATGGCAAGGCCGACGCCCGCGACGAGGCGGAGGCGGATGTCGACCTGCATATCGCGGTCTACGAGGCGAGCCACAATGTCGTGCTGTTGCAGATCATGCGCGCCTTGTCGGGGATGCTGCGCGAGGGCGTGTTCCACAATCGCGAGAAGCTCTATGCCCGGCCCGAGGTGCGCGACGTGCTGCGCGACCAGCATCGGGCGATCTACGACGCGGTGATGGCCCGCGAGGCGGAGGCGGCCGGCCGGGCGGCGGCGGCGCACATGACCTATACCCAGCGGGTGCTGGGCGAGATCGCGGCGGCCGAGGCGCGGCTGGAAATCTCGCTGCGCCGGATCGACGGCGGCAACATCAGCTCGCGCGCGCGCAACCGGCCGAACCGGTCCGACGCGGGGTGATTTGGCGTCGGCGGTTGTCCGCCGATGCTCCAGCGCGGCGCCGGGGCCGATTGACGCAAGGCCCTCCGGACGGACAATCGGGTCACGATCCCGTTCGGAGATGACCCATGCCGTTGAAGGCCCGCCCGTTGACCGCGCTCGCCGCGCTGATCCTCCTTGGTGTCGCCGGCTGCTCCGCCGGGACGCCGCCCGGGGAGCGCCCGGAGCCGCAAGCGTCGCGGGCGCTCAATCCGAACGAGACGCCGGAGCTCCGCGCGCTGATCGAGCGCTATTCGGATGCCTATGGCGTGCCGGTGGCCCTGACCCAGCGCATCGTGATCCGCGAGAGCACGCATAATCCCGCCGCCCGCAACGGTCCCTATTACGGGCTGATGCAGATCCTGCCGGCGACGGCGCGGCAGATGGGCTATCAGGGCAGCCCGAACGGCCTGCTCGATGCCGAGACCAACCTGAAGTTCGCGGTGAAATACCTGCGCGGCGCCTGGCTGGTGGCCGATGGCGACCCGGACGCGGCGGTCGGCTGGTATTCGAAGGGCTATTATTACGAGGCCAAGAAGAAGGGCCTGCTGGAAGAGACCGGGCTGCGCTGAGTGGCGGACATGGTCCGGATCGTCGGTATCGCGGGCAGCCTCCGGGCGGGTTCGTTCAACGCCAGCCTGCTGCGCGCGGCGGTCGAACTGGCGCCCGAGGGCTGCGAGATCGCGGTCGAGACCATCCGGGGCGTGCCGCTCTATGACGGCGATCTCGAGGCGGCGGAGGGGTTGCCAGAGGCCGTGGTCCGGCTGAAGGACGCGGTCGCCGCCGCCGACGGGTTGCTGCTGGTGACGCCGGAATACAACAATTCGATGCCCGGCGTGTTCAAGAACGCCATCGACTGGATGACCCGCCCGGCGGGCGACATTCCGAAGGTGTTCGGCGGCAAGAAGGTGGCTTTGATCGGCGCCTCGCCCGGTGGCTTCGGCACGATCCTCAGCCAGAACGCCTGGCTGCCGGTGCTGCGCACCCTCGGCTGCGACCTCTGGACCGGCGGGCGGCTGATGCTGTCCCGCGCCGGTTCCGCCTTCGACGCGGAAGGCCGCCTGACGGCGGAGGCGAGCCGGGAGCAGCTGGGCGCGTATCTCGCAGGCTTCGCGGGGTTCGCGCGGCGGTGAGGGGTGGTGGGTGCGAAGCAGCCACCCTACGGCTTGCGCGGATCGTGGCGGATCATGCTATGATGTGGCGGACAGTGCCATGATGCGATAGGAAAAGCCATGCCCAACGTTCACCTGACCGCGCAGATGCAGGATTTCGCCGACCGTCTGGTCGCGCAGGGGGCCTATGCAAACCTGAGCGAGGTGGTGCGCGAGGGCATGCGCAAGCTCATGGAGGAGCGCGGGGCGGCGGCGTTCTATGCGCTGAAGGCCGATCTGGAAGAACAGGCCCGCCAGAGCGAGGCGGGGCTGGCGAAGCCGTTCGATCCAAGGGCATTCGAGCCGCGCGCCTTCAAGTGAGCGAGGCGGCGCGCCCGGTCCTTCTCACGCCGGCGGCCGAAGCGGATCTCGCGGAAATTCGAACCTATACCGAGGAGGCTTGGGGCGAGGCGCAATGGCTCGTCTATTTCGCCGACATCCTCGCCGCTTTCGAGCGGATCGCCGTATTTCCGCTGTCCGGTCGGGCTCGGGGCACCTTCGTACCGGGGCTGCGGTCGGCGCAGTGCCGCGAGCATGTGATCTTCTATTTGCCGGACGTCGGCGGAACTGTGGTGGTCCAGCGCATCTTGCACGGTGCGCGGAACGCCGCGGCGCTCAATTGGGGCGAGCGGCGTGGGGGGGGTGTGAGAACTTACTCACTAATTGCTTCTAATGTTGAAGTAACTCCAAAGTGCCGGATGAACTTGAACTCCAAAATCCCAATTAAAAAACTCTTCTCCCCGATAGAAATAATAATATCTCCTATGACCGGATTGTGTCCAATCAATATTTCCAATAACCCCATAGAAAAATAATTCTTCAACAAAGCTCCTTTCATCAATACTCAACCCAGACAAAGTACGAGTAATTGAATTGACAAACTCGGTAGCATTGCGATACTCCTTTTTTCTAATATCTTGGCGCAGTCTTTGGTAAAGTTCCGGACCAAAGTTAACGCTAAGCTCGTCTACTATTTCTTTCATGGACGCCCGTGCGTATTCATTCAGAGATCCCTTTATTTCTCTTGAGGAAATACGAGTTGCGTTCGGGCTTGTCTTCGCTGTTGATTGAAGTAATCTGATCAAGTCTCGTGGTCGCGCCCACGTATTGTTTTTCAAAAAGTCGAACAACTCTATCTTTCTATTCGAAAAGTCTACGCTGTTGTCAACAAAGTCACAAAAATTTAACCTAGGATTGGCAGAGTAGTTAATCTTCTGTTGAAATATTTTCCAAAGAAGACTCGTGTCCTTTGAGCCAATGCTCCACTCAAGAGGCACATCTTTTCCGTCGATAATTTTTCCGATTTCTGAATCATGTTCATTAAGCATATTGCGGATCTCGGGCCTAAGAGAGCATACGATATGAAAATCGATCTCGTTCTGGTGAAAGAAATTATTCAATTCTCGGGCGACGCGAAAAATATCTCGAACCATCGCAGCTCTTGCGCGGACCTCGTCGTCGTGAGCATCAAGTCTAGAAAAAACTAACTCATCGACAAATAAATACATTTTATTTGATGAGGCGTGCTTCCGAAGAAGCTCAAGAGCAATATTATTGAAATCAGAAATAGGAACTTCATCATTGGAAAATTTCGATAGATCAAAACTAGCCTCAGCGGCTATGGCACCCATACTCCCGTGTAATTTTAGACTACCAGATCTTAGAATTCCGTCAAATAGTGATGAAAGGCGATTTCTATCTCCCATCATAAACGCAGTAAACTTTGATGGCAGATCGTTCGATATTAGCTCTTCGGCCATTTTTACTAAAAATGTTCTTTTCCAAACATCTCGAAAATCGTAGTAAAGAAATATATTTCGCGCAGATCCAATTTTAACGAAGTCGGTCTTTTGCGTCTGAGCTAGTGTTGCGTACTGAGCGGCGCTTATATCGGTATAGAAGCTAAAAAATTTCGTCAGTATCCCGTTACTGGATAGGTCATTGGACATAAAATACTGCGCAGCCGTCTTTCCCGCTCCTTTTCTGCCAACGATTACGTAATTCCTATCATTTCTCAGCGACGAAAATGAAAAAGAAGTTGGAAGTATAAAAGTGTTAAGAAAGTAATTCTTATGGTTCATTCCCTCGTCTATTGCCTCTAGGTCGCCAAAATATAGCTCGCCTAATGTATTCATTGTCACCCATCCATCTTCAAAGCGGAGATAAACGCTTCCTGCGGGATGTCCACCTTGCCGAACTGGCGCATCCGCTTCTTGCCGGCTTTTTGCTTGTCGAGGAGCTTGCGCTTGCGGGTGGCGTCGCCGCCGTAGCATTTCGCGGTCACGTCCTTGCGCAGGGCCGAAAGGGTCTCGCGGGCGATGATGCGGCCGCCGATCGCGGCCTGGATCGGGATCTTGAACATGTGCTGGGGGATGAGCTCCTTCAGCTTTTCCACCATCGAGCGGCCGCGGGCGTCGGCGCGGGCGCGGTGGACCATGGTCGAGAGGGCGTCGACGGGCTCGTCATTGACGAGGATCTGCATCTTGACGAGGTCGTCTTCCTGGTAGCCGGTGACGAGATAGTCGAAGCTGGCATAGCCCTTGGTCACCGATTTCAGCCGGTCGTAGAAGTCGAACACTACCTCGTTGAGGGGCAGGTCATAGACCACCATGGCGCGGGAACCGGCGTAGGTGAGGTCGAGCTGGACGCCGCGGCGGTCCTGGCAGAGCTTCAGCACGTCGCCGAGATATTCGTCGGGGACGAGGATGGTCGCCTTGATCCGGGGTTCCTCGATATGGTCGATGCGCACCGGGTCGGGCATGTCGGCGGGGTTGTGGAGTTCGAGCATCGCGCCGTCGGTCTTGAAGACGCGGTAGACCACGGAGGGGGCGGTGGTGATGAGGTCGAGGTCGTATTCGCGTTCCAGCCGGTCGCGGATGACTTCGAGATGCAAGAGGCCGAGGAAGCCGCAGCGGAAGCCGAAGCCGAGGGCGGCGGAGGTTTCCATCTCGGAGGAGAAGCTGGCGTCGTTCAGCTGGAGTTTCTCGATGGCGTCGCGGAGGGCCTCGAAGTCCGAGGCGTCGACGGGGAAGAGGCCGCAAAAGACGACGGGGATCGAGGGCTTGAAGCCGGGCAGGGGTTCGGTGGCGCCCTTCCTCTCGTGGGTGATGGTGTCGCCGACGCGGGTGTCGCGCACCTGCTTGATCGAGGCGGTGAGAAAGCCGATTTCGCCGGGGCCGAGCGCGTCGACCGGCTGCATGCCGGGGCGGAAGACGCCGATGCGTTCGACGGGATAGACGGCGTTGGTCGACATCATGCGCACCCGGTCGCCCTTGGCGAGGCGGCCGTCGATGATGCGCACCAGCACGACGACGCCGAGATAGGCGTCGTACCAGCTGTCGACCAGCATCGCCTTCAGCGGCGCGGAGGCGTCGCCGCGCGGGGCGGGTAGGCGGGTGACGATCGCCTCCAGCACGTCGGGGATGCCTAGGCCGGTCTTGGCCGAGATCTCGATGGCGTCGGAGGCGTCGATGCCGATGACGTCCTCGATCTGCTCCTTCACCCGGTCGGGCTCGGCGGCGGGCAGATCGATCTTGTTGAGGACGGGGACGATCTCGTGGCCGGCGTCGATCGCCTGGTAGACGTTGGCGAGGGTCTGGGCCTCGACGCCCTGGGAGGCGTCCACCACCAGCAGCGAGCCCTCGACCGCGCGCATGGAGCGGCTGACCTCATAGGCGAAGTCCACGTGGCCGGGGGTGTCGATCAGGTTCAGGACATAGGTTTCGCCGTCCTTGGCCTTGTAGTCGATGCGGACGGTGTTGGCCTTGATGGTGATGCCGCGCTCGCGCTCGATGTCCATCGAGTCGAGCAGCTGCTCCTTCATGTCGCGGTCGGCGACGGTGCCGGTCGACTGGATCAGCCGGTCGGCCAGGGTGGATTTCCCGTGGTCGATATGGGCGACGATGGAGAAGTTGCGGATGCGGCTGATCTCGGTCATGGCCGGCGATATGCGGTGCTTTGCGCGAGGCCGTCAAGGTCCGCGAAGGGGGCGCCCGGGGTGATCGCATTTGGACCGGACATCGCGACTTCGAAGCATTCCCTTCACGAGATCGACCGTCGGCGACGAGCAAGCCGGGCACTCCCGCCCCGATTGAGAGCTCCCGGAGAAATCCGGACCCTCGCGCCCTCCGGAGGGTTCCTCCGGGCGCGCGCCCGCGACCTGCCACTGGCAGGTCGGCAAGACGCGGGCGCGGAGAAATCTCGAACGCCACGCCAGGATGGGCGGATCGTAAACGATTCCCTGACGGGGCGCCGGGCGGCGCGCTCAGTCTGGGGCGCGGAGCCTGCAGGATCTTGAGGATCGCCTCGGGCGTGTCGGGTGCGCGGCGGGTCGGGGCGGTTCCGGCGAGCCAGACTTCGAGGGTGCCGGAGCGGGGCGACGGCCGGAAGGAGGTGAAGTCGCGGGGGACCGCGCCGTTGCCGAGCGTCGTGGCGAGGCGGCGCGCGGCGGCGGCGTCGGAGTCGTGGAAATAGCGGATATTGGTCCCGGCGACGGAATCGCGGGCGCCAGCCCGCTGGACCTCGGGGAAGCCGGCGGCGGCGATGGTCGCCACCACGCTCTCGGCGCCGGCACGGCCGACGCTAGGCGGGGCATGGACGAAGACCCGGACGCCGGAGAGCGTCGGGTCGGGCTGGATTTCCGCCGTTGTCTCGGCCTCGGCCTCGGCGGCCGGTTCCGCCGCGGCCTCCGAAGGCTCGACGGCGATGTCGGCGTCGGCGAAGTCGGTTTCCGCCTCCTCGGCCGCCGGGGCGCTGGCGAGGGTCACCTGCTCCCCGGCGAGGCTGGCTTCGCCGGACGCGGCAGCCGGCCTCGGCCGGGGATAGGGGCGGCCGTTCAGGATGGCGGAGATCGGCTTCGGGGGCGCCGCCGCCTCGACCGGGTCCGGCGTCGCGGCTTCGAGCACGGGCGGCGCGGCGGGCGGGAGAGAGGCGGGGGCGGCCGTCGGCGTTTCGACGGGGACGGGCGCCCGCGCCACCTCGGCCGGCGCCGGCGTCTTCGGCACGGCGGCGGCGGGCTGGAAGGCGGGCGCGGCGGTGGTCGCGGGCTCGGGCGCTGGCGCGCTCGCGACTTCGGTCTCGGTTTCGGTTCGGGGCGCGTCGCCCCGGGAGCCGAGCGAGGAGACGGCGGCGCCGATCAGGAGGCCGGCGACGAAGAAGCCGCCGATCAGCGGCGCGGCGCGCGGGCCGGCGCGGCCGAGAAGCGCGCTGGCACCGGCGCCGAACGCCGCGAGACCTGGCAAAGCGAAACCGAACAGCCGCGGCGCCGGCCGCCGCGCGACGCCGAGCCGGGGCGCCGGAATGTCGGTGCGCGGCCGCAGCGCGGCGGATTCGGTGCGCAGCGGCGGTCGCGGCGGCATGTCGGAGAAGCCGGGATCGTAGGCCGGCTGGTCGGGGCGCGGCGTGGCGGCGTTCACCGCGAGACCGGCGCGGGCGGCCTCGGCCGCGCGCTGATTGGCAAGGGCGACCGCGCGGCGGGCACGGGCATCCTTCAACCGTTCCTCGAAGGCGGCGAGGTCTAGCGGTTCGACCCGACCTCCGCGGGCCTCGGGTCGTTCTCCCGCCTGTCCATGGACTCGATGCACCTGCCCGTCCTTCGCCACTGCCCGCCCCCTCTCGCCACGTCGGGTATTTCCCCCTTGAAAGGGACCCCGATCTGTTCCGCGCGGAATGCCTGTGCCGCGCGGCCGGTCAAGCGACCCGCCCGAAGGAAGGTCGGAATGGGAACCGCGTTCGCCGTGGCCGTTTGCCGGCCTTTTCGGCTCTCGCGTCGTCCTCGCGAAAAAGGCTAGGCGAAGCGCTGTAACGCGTCAAGCGAAGGTATTGATTCAATGCCGGATCGGCCGATTGGCGCCGGTGAGGCGTCTGGCTCGGGTGGTGGGGCCATTCCCGCTTGGGTTGAGCGTTTGAAGTGATTCCTAGCGCGACCAGTGCCCGCCGCCGCGCCCCTCGCCGCCGCCGCGCTGGCCGCCGCGCGCGGCGTCGCCGCGGCTTTTTCCGTGATCGGCCCGGGACTTGTCATTTCCGCGACCGCGGCCGTCGCGCCCGCCCCGACCATCGCGCCGGCCGGAGCCGAGGGCCGAGGCGCCGGTCTTCGACGGGCCGGTGGTGGCCCGGCCGGAGGTGCCGGTCGTCGTCCCGGCGGTGGTGGGGGAGGTCGTTCGCGGGGTGGGCGCGGCCGTCGCCGGCGCCTTCGCCGGGGCGGTCCGCCCGCTCGTGCTCGGCGCGGTCCGTGGCGTATCGGTCTTTTGCGTCGTGGGCTTCGCCGGCGCGCTCGTGCTCGTCTGGCCCGTGGTCGCCTTGCCCGTGATTGCTTTGCCCGTGGTCGCCTGCGTCGTCGGGGCCCGCTCCGCCGTGGTTCCGCTGGTCGCCCTGGTCTTGGCCGGCGCGGCGGTTTCGCGCTTGGCGGCGGGCTTTCTCGGGGCGTCCGTCCGGGGCTTGGCGGCCTTGGTCGCCCTGGTCACGGCGGCCTTGGCGCCGGCGCTCGGCGGCGCGTCGGCGCGGCCTGTGCCGGCGGCGGCGTCGCGCAGCAGGCGGGCGAGCGCGGCGAAGGGCGAGCCGGTGGCCGGCGCTTCCCGCGGGGCGGCGCGCGTCGCGCCGCGGCGGGCGGTCCGCGTCGCCTTGGGCTTGGGCGGAGGCGGCGCGGGCAGCGCCGCGGAGCCGCGGCGCCGGGCGGATGGCGTCGAGCGCTGGGACGTAGGGCGGGGGCACGAGCGCGGCGATCTGGTCGACGCCGCGCGCGCGGGGTTCGGCGCTGGGCAGGGGTGGTCGGCGCGGCGCGGCGCGTCACGGGTGCCAGGGCGGGCGGAACCGTGGCCGGGACGGGAGCGGGGGCGGCGACGAAGGCGCCGAGCCGGTCGGGGACGGGCGCGCCCCGCAGGATCCGGCGAGCAGAAGGGCGAGCGCCAGCAAGGCCGGTGCGCGGCCAGGCGGAGGCGGCGCGGCGCGTCGCAGAGCTGCCCGCCGGTTCGGCGCGCGCCCCGGCTCGGCGACGAGCGGCGGGGCGTGGCGCGCGTCGGCCGCGCCGCCTCCGGCCTCGGCCTCGCGCGCGGCGCGCCGTTCGGCGAGCGCGCGCGCCCGCCGGACCCGCGCGACGGCGAGCCGGCGTTCGAGCGCGACGGGATCAAGCAGGTCGGCGAGGGTCGCCGCGTCGGCGCCCCCGGCCGGCGCGGGCTCGGCCGTCTCGATGGCGCGGAAGGAGATAAGGCGCGGACGCATGGCGCGAGCCTAGCCAACCGCCGCGCCCGACGCCAGATCAGCCGTTAACCATGTTTAAAAGGTTGCCCGTCCGTCCGCCCTTGGCTTGGGGGCGAGTGATCGCACATGGATGGACCGCGCGCGACGTCGCAGCATTCACTGCGCGAGATCGGCCGTCGGCGAGATCGTGACGGACGTGCCCTGCCGCGGGGGCACGTCCGATTACAACGGACGAGCCGGGCACGCCCGTCCCGATAGAGAGCTCCGGGGAAATCTTCACCCCTCGCGCCCTGCGCAAGCTTGCTCCGGGCGCGGAGATATCTCGGAGGGCGGATCGTCAAAGCGATCCCCTGGGCTCGGGGTCAGACGAGGGTCGCCTCGGTGCTGGCGCGGATCTCGACCTCGGTCACGCCGTCGGCGATCTCGATGAGCTTGAGGCCGCCCGGCACCACGTCGAACACGCCGAGATTGGTGATGATCCGGTCGACCACGGCCTTGCCGGTCAGCGGCAAGGTGCATTCCTTGAGGAGCTTGCTCTCGCCGTGCTTCGAGGTGTGGTCCATGATCACCACGACGCGACGCACGCCGGCGACGAGATCCATCGCGCCGCCCATGCCCTTGACCAGCTTCTTCGGGATCATCCAGTTGGCGAGATCGCCGTTCTCGGCCACCTCCATCGCGCCGAGGATCGCCATGGCGATCTTGCCGCCGCGGATCATCGCGAAACTGTCCGCCGAGGAGAAGAAGGCGGTGCGGTCGAGCGCGGTCACCGTCTGCTTGCCGGCGTTGATCAGGTCCGCGTCGACCTCGGCCTCGGTCGGGAAGGGGCCGATGCCGAGCATGCCGTTCTCGGATTGCAGCGTCACGTCGACGCCCTCGGGGATGTAGTTGGCGACGAGCGTCGGGATGCCGATGCCGAGATTGACATACATCCCGTCTTCGAGCTCGGCCGCCGCGCGGGCGGCCATCTGGTCACGGTTCCATGGCATGGCGAACCTCCTCAGGCGGCGCGGATGGTGCGCTGTTCGATGCGCTTTTCGTGAGAGCCCTGGATCAGGCGGTGCACATAGATCCCGGGGGTGTGGATCAGGTCGGGGTCGAGGCTGCCGCGGGGCACGATCTCCTCGACCTCGGCGACGCAGATCCGGCCGCAGGTGGCGGCGTTGGGGTTAAAGTTGCGCGCGGTCTTGCGGTAGACGAGATTGCCGGTGTCGTCGGCCTTCCAGGCCTTGACGATGGCGAGATCCATGACGAGGCCGGTCTCGAGGATATAGGTCTCGCCGTTGAAATCCTTGTGCTCCTTGCCCTCGGCGATCACGGTGCCGACGCCGGTCTTGGTGTAGAAGCCGGGGATGCCGGCGCCGCCGGCGCGCATCCGCTCGGCCAGCGTGCCCTGCGGGTTGAATTCGAGCTCCAGCTCGCCCGAGAGGTACTGGCGCATGAATTCGGCGTTCTCGCCGACATAGGAGGAGATCATCTTCCGGATCTGCCGGGTCTTGAGCAGGATACCGAGGCCGAAATCATCGACGCCGCAATTGTTCGAGGCGACGGTGATATCCTTGGTCCCGGCGTCGCGGATCGCGTCGATCAGGTTTTCCGGGATGCCGCAAAGGCCGAAGCCGCCGGCCGCGATCGTCATGCCGTCGAAGAGCAGGCCCTCCAGGGCCGCCGCCGCGGAAGGATAGACCTTTTTCATTCGTGTGCGCCTTGTTGACCCGGGAGATGCCTTGCCTGAGCGATGCGGTGGGCCCTGTCAAGACCCGGGACGGGGATCGTCGAGCTCAGAGACGGTTCAGCAGGGCGGCGAGTTCGGCGCGCAGGCCGAAGATCTCGGCGGCGGCGGTGGAGCGGGGGGATTGCTCCTGCGCGGCGCGGCCCGAAATGAGCGACTGGCTGAAGCCGATCCGGTTGCCGAGCTGGGTGGCGAGCAGCAGCGCCCGCGACTCGCCGAGCGCGCCGAGCACCTCCTCCAGCGAGCCGTGGCGCGGCGGCATGCGGTTCAGGAGGATGCGCAGCGGGGTCTTCGACTTCTTCGCGGTCTCGACCACGGGCTCGAGCGCCCAGACATCCATCACCGAGGGCTGGCAGGGGGCGACGATCAGGTCGCTCTCGCGGATGATGGTTTCGAGCAGCGTCGAGGCGGCGCCCGGGCAATCGACCAGCACGAAGTCATGCGCGCGCTTCGCCGTCTTGGCGTCGGAGGTGGCGCGATAGTCCTTGGATTCGATCAGGACGAGATTTTCGTCCTTCCTCATGCTCGCCCAACGGGTAAGGGATTTCTGCGGATCGAGGTCGATCAGCGCGACGTTCCGCCCCGCCTCGACCCAGGCGGCGGCGAGATGGGCGAGGACGGTGGTCTTGCCGGAGCCGCCCTTCTGTTGGGCGAAAGTAATGACCTGTCCCATATGCCGCGGCTCCCTGACGTTTTGCCCCTTTATATAGGCAACTCGCCATCTGTGAAGCAGGATCTGCGCGCGATACGATCTGATGGCGACGGGATCAGCGCGCGAGTGCCTCGGGCTTCAGGTCGAGCGCCGGATCGCCGGTCCGCCGTCCGGCGAGAATGTCGCCCGCGCGCACGCCGGGCGCGAAGCGAAGGCCGGTCAGGTCTTCGATCTCCTCGACGCTCGACAGGAATTCGGAGACGCGCGCCAGTTCCTCCTCGTCGCCGAAACCCTCTGGCATCGCCTCGATGAGCGGCCCCTGGTCGGCGAGGAGCGCGATCGAGCGCGGTCCCTCGGCATCCTTCCAGACCGCGAGTTTCCAGAAGCGCAGGGGCACGGCGAGGCCCTTGCGATAGATCGGGTCGCCTTCGCCGAACACCGGGCCGGCGAAGACGCTGATCCGGCCGCGTGTCGTCACCGCGTTGCGCAGCACATAGCTCTCGACCGCGCGCCAGCGCAGCTTGCCCTTCGATCCCGGCCGGTTGAGCGCGCTCCCCTGGTTGAAGAAGCCGATCTGCGGCGCGGCGTTGGTGTAGAAGAAGCTGTCGCGCTCGGCGGCCAGGGCCTCGGCCGCCGAGCCCCAGGCGGGATCGCCGCGCAGGATGATATGGCCCTTCTGGAACATGCGGGCGATCCGCGCGGGGGCGCTCGGTTCCGGAAAGCCCGGCACCTTCTGGTCGCGGTAGAATTCGCGATCCATCTGCTCCTTCACGCGGCGGTCGCGGCGGAAATCGTCGCTCGCCTCCGCCGCCTCCAGCGATTCCACGCCGAGGTCGCGCGGGGTCGGATCGTCGGTGACGCGCTTCGTC
>JBGAJI010000203.1:0-2649 GCA_044225035.1 Amaricoccus sp.
CGCGCCAGCCGAGCGCGAAGCGCGGCGACCCGCGGATCGGTCTCGCCTTCGTGCAGCGTCGGCCCCGCCGGCACCACCGGCCCCCAGGCATCGGACAGCGCCAGAGCCTCGAGCCGCGCCCGCTCGGCGATCAGCGCGCCATAGCGCGGGTCGCGCGGCGCCAGCTCGGCCAGCGCGGCCTCGAGCGGCATGTCCTGCAACTTGGCGAGCAGCGCCTCCGACGGCGGCCGGCTCGGCCGGACCGCGATCTCGGGATCGATTTTCGAGGGGCGCAACACGCCCGCGCTCAGATCGCCGCCATAGAGCAGATAGGCGCGCGTCGCCGCGATCTCGACACGCGCCGGCGGCGTCCCCTGCGCGGCGAAAAGCGCCGCGAGACCCCGCGGGTCATAGCGGCCGGAGGGCAGGCCCTGATCCGCGCTCGTCTCCAGCGCCGCGATGAGCGCCCGCGGGCTCGCCGACCCCGCGGCGGTCCAGTAGGGCTGGAAATCACGATCGGCGAAGAAGCCTTCGACGGCGATCCGGTCGGCGTCGCTCAGGCCGCCCATCTCGGCGCGCAGCGCGTCGCGAAAGGCGGACGCCTCGGGAGACAGCACCGGCTCGGGGGCGGGCGGCGCGGCATAGGGCGGCGTCTCGACCAGCGGCGCGGCGCCCATCGGGCCATCGGCCGGCACGCTGTTCGTCGCCACCACGGCGAGCCCCTCGCCCGTCTCGGCGCGCGCGGGAGCGGCGAAGCCCGACACTCCACCGGCCAGTCCGCCCGCCAAAAGGGCACAGAAGATCCGCGATTTTCGATCGAAACGCATGCCTGCCTCTTGCCTCGATTTTGTTTTGTCGATCAGGGTAACTCGCCTCCGACTTTGATACAAGCGAGTGGGCCGTTCACGGCCAAAAGCCCGTTCAAACCCACAGGTATTAACAAAAAATTTTCGGCGCCTTTCCGCCGACGGCCGGGCGGGCGATCACGGGCGTTCGACGCCGCGCTTGGAAAACGGCGGCCGCTGTGGCATCAAAAGCGGAAGGGGCACAGGCAAAAACGCCCCAAGGGCAGATATCGAGGCAGTGAACCAATGGAAACGGACGATTTTCGACCGACTCGTCGGGCCGTGCTGGGCGTATTCGCCAGCCTTTGCGCGGTCGCCGCGGCGCCGGTCTATGCCAAGGCGCCGGGCCTCCTGCGCCGGGCGGGCGATGTGCGGCAGATCCGCATGTACAGCCAGCGCACCGGCGAATCGATCAACACGATCTATTTCGCCGACGGCCAGTACATCCCCGAGGCGATCACCGAGATCAGTTACTTCATGCGCGACTGGCGGCAGAATGAAGTGCGCAAGTACGATCGCGACAATATCGACAATCTGGCGGCCACGCTGGTCATGATGGACACGAGCGAGCCCTATCTGATGATCTCGGGCTATCGCACGCCGAAGACCAACCGCATGTTGCGCGGCGCGGCCAGCAATTCCTTCCATCTGCGGGCCATGGCCGCCGACATCCGCCTGAAGAGCCGCGACGTGCGCACCATCCAGCGCGCGGGCATCGCCTGTGGCGGTGGCGGCGTCGGCTATTACGGCCGCTCGAACTTCGTCCATCTGGACTGCGGCCCGATCCGCACCTGGAACGGCTGATCCCGCCGGGATTCTCGATTGCGCGGGCGGACCGCCGCCCGCTTTCCCCTCACATCTCACCGTCCCATGGCGTAGTGCCCTGCGCCCGTCTTCCCTAGACGGATTGCCGCCGTCATCCCAGGAGGAAGGCCCCTTGCCCTGCGCGCTCACGCGCTCCGGGCAACGGCCCGGCCGACGCGGTGCGTCGACTCGTCGGGCCGGGGACTCGCGGGCCAAGTCGCCCGCTTCGGTCGAAGGGAAGACCGGTCAAGACGAATGGCCGCCTCCCTCAGGCGCGGATCGCGCCGTCGCCCTCCACCAGATACTTGAAGCTCGTCAGCTGCTCGGCGCCCACCGGCCCGCGGGCATGGAGCTTGCCGGTGGCGATGCCGATCTCGCCGCCCATGCCGAACTCGCCGCCATCGGCGAATTGGGTCGAGGCGTTGCGCATCAGGATCGCGCTGTCCAGCCGCTCGAAGAAGCGCGCGGCGACCGCGTCGTCCTCGGTAAGCACGCAATCGGTATGGTTCGAGCCATAGCGGCGGATATGGGCGATCGCCCCGTCGACCCCCTCGACCAGCCGCGCCGCGATGATGCTGTCGAGATATTCGCGGCCCCAGTCCGCCGCGTCCGCCGGCACCACCCCGGGCAGCCCCTGAAGCGTGTCGTCGCCTCGGACCTCCACGCCCGCCTCGACGAGATCGGTGACGAAGGGCGCGCCATAGGCTTCGAAGAAGCCGCGGTCGATCAGCAGGCATTCCGCCGCGCCGCAGATCCCGGTCCGGCGGGTCTTGGCGTTCAGGATCACCTTGCGCGCCTTGGCGAGATCGGCGGCCTTGTCGACATAGATATGCACAATTCCTTCAAGATGGGCGAAGACCGGCACCCGCGCCTCGGCCTGCACCCGCCCGACCAGGCTCTTGCCGCCGCGCGGCACGATCACGTCGATGAACTCGGTCATGGTCAGCATGGCGCCCACCGCCGCGCGGTCGGTGGTCGGCACCAGCTGGATCGCCGCCTCCGGCAGGCCGGCGGCGCGGAG
>JBGAJI010000204.1:0-2635 GCA_044225035.1 Amaricoccus sp.
ACGACGGGCTCGGCCAGCCGGGCGACCTGATCTGGACGCCTTCGGACTGGGCCTGGATGGGCGGGCTGACCAATGTGCTCCTGCCGGCGCTGGCGCTCGGCGTGCCGGTCGTCGCGCATCGTATCGGCAAGTTCGATCCGGAGGCCGCGGCGCATCTGATGCGCGAGCTCGGCGTGCGCAACGGCTTTTTCGCCCCGACCGCGCTCAAGATGATGCGCCAGGGCGGACCGGCGACGATCGGCGGCCTGCGCAGCGTCGCCTCGGCGGGCGAGGCGCTGGGGCCGGAGCTGCTCGACTGGGGCCGTGGCGCCTTCGGCCTCGCCATCAACGAATTCTACGGCCAGACCGAATGCAACGCGGTGATCGGCAATTGCGCCGCGCTGATGCCGGCGCGGCCCGGGTCGGCCGGCCGCGCGGTCCCGGGCCACGAGGTCGCGATCCTCGGTCCGGGCGGCGCGCCGCTCGGCCCCGGCGAGATCGGCGAAATCGCGGTCGCGGCGCCCGATCCGACGATGTTCCTCGGCTACTGGAACAATCCCGCGAAGACGGCCGAGAAATTCATCGGGCGCTGGCTGCTGACCGGGGACGAGGGCAGCGTCGACGAGGACGGCTATGTCTTCTTCCATGCCCGCGCCGACGACGTCATCACTTCGTCGGGTTATCGCATCGGCCCGGGCGAAATCGAGGATTGTCTCGCCGGCCATCCGGATGTCGGGCTCGCCGCCGTGGTGGGGATGCCCGACCCGCTTCGCACCGAACTCATCACCGCCTTCGTCGTGCCCCGCGCCGGCGCGTCGCGCGATGGACTCGAGGCGGCGCTGATCGCCCGGGTGCGCGCGCGCCTGTCGGCGCATATGGCCCCGAGGCGCGTGGTCTTCGTCGACGAGCTGCCGATGACGGCCAGCGGCAAGATACAGCGGCGCATTCTGCGCACCGCCGCGGAGACCAGCGACGGAACGCGGACGGCCAGCGGGTGAAGTCGGGACAGACGGATCGGGCTCTGAGAAACAGGGACGGAGAATGGACGTCAGCGAGTTCGAACAACGCATCGACGCGGCCGAGGATGGCGATACGCTCTGGCGGCTGCTCGTCGGTTTCGTGCGCGAACGCGGCGGGCAGCACCTCGGCTACCAGCATCTGGCGCCGATCGGCGCGCCGGACGCCCATATCCAGCGGGTGATCAGCGCCGGCTTTTCCGAAGACTGGATCGCCTTCTATCTCGCCGCCCGCGCCAACGGCACGACGCCGATCGCCACCCATGCCGAGAGGAACGGCGAGCCGATCTACTGGGCCGATATCGACAGGCTGAAGGAACTGACGGCCGATGAGGTCCGCCATCTCGACTCGCTGCGCTCGGCCGGGCTGACCGACGGGCTCTGCGTCCCGGTGTTCGGACCGACGGCCCGCAACGGGATGTTCGCCATCACCTTGCAGCCGGGCATCACGCGCCTGCCGGCGGAAGATCTCGGCGCGATCCACTGGGCGTGCCAGACCACCCATCTGCGCTATTGCGCGCTGCTCCGCCCTTCGATCGGCGAGCCGCCCGCGCT
The DNA here is from genome assembly GCA_044225035.1 of Amaricoccus sp. Classification (GTDB taxonomy): domain Bacteria; phylum Pseudomonadota; class Alphaproteobacteria; order Rhodobacterales; family Rhodobacteraceae; genus Amaricoccus. The sequence goes on from JBGAJI010000204.1 coordinate 1,551, forward strand.
GTCGCGGCGCGAGTCCGAGGTGCTGGCGTGGGTGGCGCGCGGCAAGTCGAACGCCACCATCGGCTCGATCCTCGGCATCTCGGCGCACACGGTCGACGCGCATCTGCGGCGGATCTATCTCAAAATGGGCGTCTTCGACCGGATCAGCGCCGCGCTGCGCGGCCTCGGCTTCGGCCTCATCCATTCCGACATCTGATGTCCGTCGTTCGGGATATGAAACCCGGCGAAGCCAAAGGTTTACGGCGAATGGCTCGATGCACGACGCATGCGCGACGCATGCACAAAGCGTATGCTAAGTAAAAGAGTCAGGATTGAAGGTTAACGCGGGAGTGGAAAGGCTAACTGGCCGCCGGTCAGGCGGAACTCCGGCAGCGGACAGAGCAGAAGCGTCTCGGACCCGGTGCCGTGGTTCCGCACCTCGATCGGGCCGACGGTCAGCGTGGTCGACCCGCCGACCGTCCGCTTCAGCCGCGCGCCGTCGGCGCCGTAGGTGTAGGTGGTGGTGACACCGCCGAGCCTCGCGGTCTTCACCCGGTTCTCGGTGTCCCAGGTCATCAGCTTGCCGCCGAGCCCGGTCACCGTCGTCGGCGCATGCGGCCGCGCGGCGCCGGCGGAGGGATAGACATAAGAGCCGATCCCGGTCTTCGACTTCATCGAGCCCGCGGCGTCGTAGGTGAAGCTCTGGCAGCTTGGTATATTGCCTGGTGATCAGCCCCGAGGCCGCCCGCGTCCAGCTGGAATCCAGCAGCTCGGCCGTGCCCTTGCGCACCAGCACCCGCTCCTGCCAGACGCGCTTCTCCGAATAGCTGCGCGTCTCGACCGTGTCGTTGCTGAATTCAAGCCGATCGGAACTCGGGGGGCGTGGTGTCGCTCGTCGACGGCAGGTGGTAGGTGGATCGCCTCCCTACTTGTTAATCTCGTCTCGAACCCCATTCAAAAGGAATTCGCCAAAGTCCTTCGCGACTTCTTCTCGCCGCTGACGCTCACGCGGCGCACCAGTCTGGTACACGATGACCGGGCTCTCTTTTCCGCCCTGCTCAACACAATAGTAGTCGCCGTCGCCCGCGCTTCCGACAACGATTAAT
>JBGAJI010000053.1:0-21329 GCA_044225035.1 Amaricoccus sp.
CGTGCCGCGCCCAATAGTCGCCGGTGACCCACTGGTCCCAGAGCAGCCGCGCGCGCGAATGGGTCGGCCTGAGGTCCGGCGCCGAGGTCCCGAGATCGGCGCGCAGGCCGAGCAGGATCACCCGATGCCGCTTCTGCGCCGCGCCGTAGTCCGCCGCGTTCACCTGGACGACGCGCAGGCGATAGGCGCCGTCCCCCGCTTCCGTCAGCCGCGCGAGATGCGCCGCGCGCGACTCCCCCGCGCCGCGGGCGATCCCCGGATGGCCGAGCGCCGCCACCACCCAGGCGAGATAATCGGCGAAGGCCGCGCGCGCCAGTCCGCGCACATTCTCGAAGAGAAAGCCGCGCGGCCGGATCTCGCGGATCGCCCGCACCGCCTCCGGCCACATGTCGCGCCGATCCTCGTGCCCGCGATGTTTGCCGCCGATCGAGAACGGCTGGCAGGGCGGCCCCCCGGCGACGAGATCGACGCCGCGATGCGCCTTCCAGGCGACATCGCGCACATCCTCGCAGCGGATCGGCCAGTCGCGCAGATGTTCAAGGCCCCGCGCGCGGTTGTGCAGCACGTTGCCGACGGAATGCCGGTCCCATTCGACCATGCGCGCCGAGACGAATCCCGCGCGGGACAAGCCCATCGCCAGACCACCGCAGCCCGTGAACAACTCGACGCTGGAGCGCAACGCCCGTCCTCTGCCCTTTTCGCGACCTTTACCGATGCGCGACCCTCGGGCAACGGGATTTCGCAGTGTACATGCTTCGTTCTCAAAGTCGAGCGCCGCCGCGATGCGCCGGTCGCCATCCGCGCCGCGCCGAACCGCGCCGCGGGTGCGAGGCCGCCACGGGCGCGGCGCCGACGCGGCGCCACCGCCGGCCGGCGGTGGGGGCCCGAAGGGGCTCCAGCGGCGGGCGGCCATCGGGACGTTCGGGTCCGGGATCAGACGTTGAGCAGGAGGTGGTCGCGCTCCCACGGCGAGATCACCCGCAGGAAGGTCTCGACCTCGTCGCGCTTGATCATCCGGTAGAGCGCGCAGAATTCCTCGCCCAGCACCGCCGTCACGCTGCGGTCCTTGAAGAGATCGAGCGCCGCGAGCAGGTCGCGCGGCAGGGCGCGCGGCTGCTGATAGGCCTCGCCCGCCACCGCCTCGCGCGGCTTCAGGTCGCCCTTCATCCCGAGATAGCCGCAGGCGAGCGAGGCGGCGAGCGCGAGATAGGGATTGGTGTCCATCCCCACCACCCGGTTTTCCACCCTCCGCGATTCCGGGTGGCTGATCGGCACCCTGATGCCGGTGGTGCGGTTGTCCGGACCCCATTCGAGATTGATCGGCGCCGCCCCGCCCGGCACGAAGCGGCGATAGCTGTTCACGTAGGGCGCCAGCATGCAGACCACGTCGGGGATATGCCGCTGCAGCCCGGCGATGAAGCTGTTGAAATAGACCGTCGGCCCACCGGTCTCGTCGGTGAAGATGTTGCGGCCGGTCTTGGTCTCGACCACGGAATGGTGGATATGCATGGCCGAGCCCGGCTCGTCCTGCATCGGCTTGGCCATGAAGGTGGCGAAGCAGTTGTTGCGCAGCGCCGCCTCGCGGATCGTGCGCTTGAAGAAGAACACCTGGTCGGCGAGCTTGATCGGATCGCCGTGCAGCAGGTTGATCTCCACCTGCCCCGCGCCGCCCTCCTGGATGATCGTGTCGATCTCGAAGCCCTGCGCCTCCGAGAATTCGTAGATATCGTCGATCACCTTGCCGTACTCGTCCACGGCCGACATCGAATAGGCTTGGCGCGAGACCATCTGCCGGCCGGTGCGGCCGACGGGCGGCTCGATCGGCTCGTTGGGGTTGAGGTTCGGCTTGATGAGGTAGAATTCCATCTCCGGCGCCACCACCGGCGCCCAGCCCTCGGCGGCGTAGAGCTGGACCACCCGCTTCAGCACGTTGCGGGGCGAGACCGGCACCGGCTTGCCGCTCAGGTCCTCGACATTGTGGATGATCTGCAGCGTGACGTCGTCGGCCCAGGGCGCCGCCGTCGCGGCGGCGAAGTCGGGCTTCAGCACCATGTCGGACTCGGTCCATTGCATGGTGTCGTGCATGTCGACGTAGTCGCCGGAAATCGTCTGGTGGAAGATCGAGGTCGGCAGGAACATCCGGTCCTCGCGGGCGAACTTCGCCGACGGCATCGCCTTGCCGCGCGAGATGCCGGCGATGTCCGGCACGATGCATTCGACCTCCTCGATGCGCCGGCCGGACAGCCAGCCGCGAAAGGCCGCCGGCAGGCGGTCGATGAATTCGGTGGGCGACGGCGGGGCCATGGAGGACATCCTCGGAAAGCGTGGGGTGAGAGAGGTTTCAGAGATGGCCGACCGGCCGGGGCGTGGCACCCGCCGCCAGTGCGACGAGGCAGAGCCAGTCATGCGCCAGATGCGCCGCCGCGATCGCGGTGATCTCGGCATGGTCGAAGGGCGGCGAGACCTCGACGAGATCCATGCCGACGAGGTTCAGCCCGGCGAGGCCGCGCACGAATTCGAGCGCCTGCCAGCTGGCGAGCCCGCCCGGCACCGGCGTTCCGGTCCCCGGCGCGAAGGCGGGGTCGAGCCCGTCGATGTCGAAGCTGAGATAGACCGGCGCGTCGCCGGCCCGTTCGCGGACCGCCGCGATCGCCGCGCCGATCCCCTCGCGATGGATCCAGGGCGCGGTCAGCACCTGTAGCCCTTCGGTCGAGTCGTGGAAGGTGCGGATGCCGACCTGGGTCGATTTCGCCGGGTCGACGATCCCGTCGCGGATCGCCCGGCCCATCATCGTGCCGTGGTCCATCCGGCCCGGATCGTCCGGCCAGAGATCGCCATGCGCGTCGACCTGCACCAGAGCCAGCGGCCCGTATTTCGCCGCGTGCGCGCGGAGCAGCGGCCAGGCGACGAAATGATCGCCGCCAAGGCTGAGCAGCCGCGCGCCCGAGGCGAGGATCTCCGCCGCCTGCGCCTCGATGTCGGGCGCGACGGTTTCGGGATGGTGCGGGTCGACATAGGCGTCGCCGTAGTCGACCACCGACAGCGCCGCGAAGAGATCGAAGCCGAAGGGAAAGGCATTGAGCTCGGCGAGCTGGACCGAGGCGGCGCGGATCGCGCGCGGCCCGAGGCGGCAGCCGGGCCGATAGGTGACCGAGGCGTCGTAGGGCACGCCCCAGACCGCCACGTCCACCCCGGCGAGATCGCGGGTATAGCGGCGGCGCAGGAACGAGACCGCGCCGCCATAGGTCATTTCCGGCCAGTGCGCGCGATTGCCGGGCGCGCGGAACGCCTGGTCGCCCCTATCCATTCTTCGACGCCTTGCGCATCTGCCACGAGGCGACGGCGACGCCGAGCGCGACCATCACGATGATGATGGTGGCGAGCGCGTTGATCGCCGGATTGACCCCGAGCCGCACCTTGGAAAAGATCACCATCGGCAGGGTCGAGGCGCCCGGTCCGGTGACGAAGCTCGCCACCACCAGATCGTCGAGCGACAGGGTGAAGGCGAGCAGCCAGCCGGCGATCAGCGCCGGCGCGATCACCGGCAGCGTCACGTCGAAGAACACCCGCACCGGCCGCGCGCCGAGATCCATCGCCGCTTCCTCGAGGCTGCGGTCCATGTCGGCGAGGCGCGACTGGACCACCACCGCGACATAGGCCATGCAGAAGGTGACATGCGCGATGATGATCGTCGGCATGCCGCGGCTCGCCGGCCAGCCGATCAGCTGCTGCATCGAGACGAAAAGCAAGAGCAGCGACAGGCCGGTGATGACATCCGGCATGACCAGCGGCGCCGTGGTCATCCCGGTCAGCAGCTGCCGCCCGCGAAAGCGGGTGAAGCGGATGAGCACGTAAGCCGCGAGCGTGCCGAGGCACATCGACAGCGTCGCCGAGATCACCGCCACCTGCAGGCTGATCCAGGCGGCGCCGAGGATCTGCGGATCGCGCAGCAGCTCGCCGTACCATTTGGTCGAGAAGCCGCCCCAGACGGTGACGAGCTTGCTCTCGTTGAAGCTGAAGATGATCAGCGACAGGATCGGCGCATAGAGGAAGATGAACCCGAGCAGGCAGACGAAAGGCATGACCCAGCCGCGGCGCATCAGTTTTCCTCCGTCTTCTGCTGGAATCCGCGCAGCAGCATGATCGGCCCGACCACCACCACCAGCATGGCGATGGCGACCGCGCTGGCCACCGGCCAGTCGCGGTTGGAGAAGAATTCGTTCCAGAGCACCCGCCCGATCATCAGCGTATTCGGCCCGCCGAGCAGTTCGGGGATCACGAATTCGCCGATCGCCGGGACGAAGACCAGCATGAAGCCGGCGACGATCCCCGGCATGGAGAGCGGCAGCGTCACATGGAAGAAGGTCGCCATCGGCCGCGCCCCGAGGTCCGCCGAGGCCTCGAGCAGCGCCTCGTCGAGCTTCACCAGCGTGGCATAGAGCGGCAGGATCATGAAGGGCAGGTAGGTATAGACGATGCCGAGATAGACCGCGAAATTGGTTTGCAGCATGACCAGCGGCTGGTCGATGATCCCGGTCCAGATCAGGAAATTGTTGATGACCCCGTTCGACCGCAGGAACCCCTGCCAAGCATAGACGCGCAGCAGGAAGCTGGTCCAGAACGGCAGGATCACCAGCATCAGCAGCACGGCGCGGCGGTTGTCCGGGCTGCGCGCGATGTAATAGGCCATCGGATAGCCGACGAGCAGCGCCAGCAACGCCGAGACGAAGGCGACGCGCAGCGAGAAGATATAGGCGGTGACATAGAGCGGGTCTTCGAACAGGAAGGCGAAATTCTCGAAGTTGAGCGTCAGGACCGCGCGGAGCCCGTCCCATTCCATCAGCGGCGTGAAGGGCGGCAAGGCGATCGCCGCCTCGCTGAGGCTGATCTTCGCCACGACGAGGAACGGCACCAGGAAGAACACCAGCAGCCAGAGGAACGGAACCGCGATCACCAGCGCCCGCCCCTCGAAGCCGAGCCAGCGCAGCGGCGCCGTCGTCCAGCGCAGGATCGCGCTCATCGGGTCAGCACCACGCCGGCGGTGTCGTCCCAGGTGAGCCACACGTCCTCGCCCCAGGTGATGCCGTCGTCGTCCCAGCGGGTGAGGTTCGCCCGGGTGGCACGCACGAGCTTGCCGCTTGGCAGCTTCAGTCGGAAGATCGACAGGTTGCCCATATAGGCGACCTCGTCCACCACCGCCTTGAATACGTTGTCACTGCCCTCGGGCCGCTCGCGGCTGACACGGATCTTCTCCGGCCGCACCGCGTACCACAGCTTCTGGTCGATGGTGCAGGACACGCCGTGGCCGACATAGATCACCCCGGCCTCCGGCGTGTCGATCCGGATATAGTCCGGCTCGTCCTCGCTCACCCGGCCTTCGAACATGTTCACCGAGCCGATGAAATCGGCGACGAAGCGCGAGTTCGGATGCTCGTAGATCTCCGCCGGCTCGCCGATCTGGACGATCACGCCCGCGTTCATCACCCCGATCCGGGTGGAGAGCGTCATCGCCTCCTCCTGGTCGTGGGTGACGACGATGAAGGTGACGCCGAGCGTCTCCTGAATCTTGATGAGTTCGAACTGCGTCTCCTCGCGCAGCTTCTTGTCGAGCGCGCCGAGCGGCTCGTCGAGCAGCAGCAGCTTCGGCCGCTTGACGAGGCTGCGCGCCAGCGCCACCCGCTGCCGCTGGCCGCCCGAGAGCTGGTGCGGCTTGCGCCCGGCGAACTGTGACAGCTGGACCATCCTCAGCATCTCGGCGACCCGCTCCCGCGCCTCGGCCCGGGGGACGCCATCGCGCAGCAGGCCGTAGGCGACGTTCTTCTCGACGCTCATATGCGGGAACAACGCGTAGGACTGGAACATCATGTTGGTCGGGCGCTCATAGGGCGCCTTGCCGGCCATGTCCTGGCCGTCGATCTCGATCTTGCCTTCCGAGGGCGTCTCGAACCCGGCCAGCATCCGCAGCAAGGTCGACTTGCCGCAGCCCGAGCCCCCGAGCAGGCAGAAGAGCTCGCCCTTGTAGATGTCGAGGCTCACGTCGTCGACGGCGGTGAAGTCGCCGAAGCGCTTGGAGACCTTCTGGATGCTGACGAAGGGTCGTTCGGTGCCCGCTACCCAGGGCTTCACAGGCACGGCGGCGACGGATTCGGACATGAACTCTCCGCTGGAACGGGGTGGCGAGAGCCCGACAAGACGCCGGCCTCGGCCGCCCGAAAACCTTAAGGGCCGGCCGCCGCGGCTGTCCAGTGCCGCGTATGCGAAAGATCGGACAGCAGCGCGGCCCATTCCGCGCCGACGGCGGCCAATGTATAGGCGCCCTCGATCGTATCGCGCGCGGCCGCGATCCGGGCCCGACGCTCGGGCCCGTCCGCCATCAGCCGCGCGAGGCCCTCGTCCCAGTCGTCGAGCAGGGCGCTGTCGCGGAACGGCTGGTAGCTCGGGATGCCGGAGGCGGCGACCGCGAGGCCGTTGGCGAAGGCGGTGGTCAGGCGGTTGGCGCTCTTGGCCCAGTTGTAGTCGTTTCGGCGTACCGGCAGCACGGCGATGTCATGCGCCCTGAGGCAATGGTTGAAGGTCCAGAAGTTCCATTCGAGATAGCGCACACGGAATCGCGCGTCGCCGAACAGCGCGCGGAACGTCGCGCGGCTGTCGCTGACGATGGTGAGCGAGATCGGCGCGCGGGCGTCCTGACGCGCCAGCGCGTCGGCGAAGGCGGCGAGGTCATAGAGCCCGTTGCGCGACTTCCTGGTGCCGCTGATCCCGAACCAGATCAGCCGCCGCCCCTCGGCGATGCCCGAGGCGGCGAGGTCCGCCCTGAGGCGCGACAGGCGCGCGAAGGCCGGCGCCGCGATCAGGCGCGCGGCCAGGGAAGGCGCCCGCTCTGCCTCGACAGCGTCGGGGATCACCTGAAAGCGCATGTCGGGCCGGACATGCGTGGCGACCGCGTCGCGCAGGAACTCGGACGGGGTGACGATGGCGTCGAAACCGCCGAGAATGGCGCCGAGCCGGGCCGCCCGCGACGGGTCCGGCGCGTCGCCGCCGAAAAAGATATTGTCGCAGAGATCGAGCACGAGGCGCGTGCCGTGCCGGCGCCCGAGTTCCAGCGCCGCCAGAAGATCGGCCTCGCGCGTCCGCTTCACCAGAATGAGCAGGTCGGGGACCGGTCCGGCGCCGGAGAAGCGGCCGGGCGGACGGTAGAGGCTGGACGGAACGCCGCGCGCCGCCAGCGCGTCACGGACCTGGGCGCAGCGGATGCGATAGCTGGCGACGGAGACGTCCGTCGTGTTCGGCCAGAAGGCGACGCGGGTCGGCGTCATGTCGCGTCCCAGTAAAGGGCGCGGCGCCGGAGCGCCGCGCCGCCCGGGTCACTGCCCGGTGCGGACCGTGGTCCAGAGGCGGGTCACCACGCGGTCGGTCCGGGCGTTCTGCACCACCGCCGGAAACAGCTTGGCCAGCACCTCGGGCGGCGGGAAGATGGACGGGTCGGCGGTGATCTCGGGGTTGATCAGCGGCAGCGCGGCCTTGTTCGCGGTCGCATACCAGACGAAGTCGGTATTCGCCGCGGCGATCGCCGGATCCATCATGAAATTGATCCAGGCGAGCGCCCCCTCCGGGTTCGGCGCGTCGGCCGGGATCGCCATCATGTCGAACCATTGCAGCGCGCCTTCCTTCGGCACGCTATAGGCGATCTCGACGCCGTTCTTGGCATCGGCCGCGCGGGCGGCGGCGATGAACACGTCGCCGGAAAAGCCGATCGACACGCAGACCTCGCCATTGGCGAGGTCCGAGATATATTCCGACGAGCTGAACTTGCGGATATAGGGCCGCACCGTCATCAGCAGGTCGGCGGCCTTGGTCAGTTCGTCGGGATCGCTGGTCTTCGGATCGAGGCCGAGATAGGCCAGCGCGCTCGGCAGCACGTCCGACGAGGAGTCAAGGAAAGTGATGCCGCAGTCGGCCAGCTTCGACGCGTATTGCGGATCGAACAGCAGCTTCCAGCTGTCGACCGGCGCATCCTCGCCCAGCCGTTCCTTCACCTTGGCGACGTTGTAGCCGATGCCGGTGGTGCCCCACATATAGGGGACCCCATAGGTGTTGTCCGGATCATAGGAGGCGGCGGCGGCCATCAGGTCGGGATCCATGTTGGCGAGGTTCGGCAGCGCCTCCTTGTTCAGCGGCTGGTAGACGCCGGCCGCCGCCTGCCGCTGCATGTATTGCGAGGTCGGCACCACCACGTCATAGCCGGAATTGCCGGCCAGAAGCTTCGCCTCCAGCGTCTCGTTCGAATCATAGACGTCGTAGACGACCTTGAAGCCGGTCGCCTCCTCGAACTTCTTGACGGTATCCTCGGCGATATAGTCCGACCAGTTGTAGACATGGACGACCTTCTCCTGCGCCGCCGCCGGTAGGGCGAGGAGCGCCGCCGCGGCGGCAAGGGTCAGACGAAGCTTCATGTTCTCTCCAAGAATTGCGGCTCACACCCCGAGACGGTCGCGCAAGCCGTACCACCAGGAACCCAAGGCGGAATAGGGCACACGGAATCGCTGTCCCCCGGGGAAGGGGATCCAGGGAACACGTGAGAAAACATCGAACCGCGACAGGTCCCCGTCAACCGCCTGCGCGAGAATTCGCCCAAAAAGGTGGCTGCCGACCACGCCATGCCCACTATAGCCGCAGGCGAAATAGCTGTTCGGACCCAGCCGCCCCATCTGGGGCACCCGGCTGAACGAGATCGCGCAATTGCCCGACCAGGCGAAATCGATCCGCGCGCCGGTCAGGCTCGGGAAGATTTTCTCCAGGTTCGGCAGGATTTTCGCCTTGATGTCGGCCGGATCCGTCCCGCCATAGACCGTCCCGCCGCCGAAGAGCAGCCGGCCATCCGCCGACAGCCGGTAGTAGTCGAGCACATAGCGCAAGTCTTCGACGCACATGTCCGTGGGCAGAAGCGCCCGCCCCCGCTCGCCCAGCGGCTCGGTGGCGATGATCTGGGTCGAGAAGGGCATGATCCGCGTATCGAGCTCCGGCACCACCCGACCGAGATAGGCGTTGCCGCCGAGGATCAGGGTCCGGGGCCGGACCACGCCGCCCGCCGTCCGCACGACGGGCGCGCCCCCCAGCCCCTCGATGGCGGTGACCGGGCTCGCCTCGTGGATCACCCCGCCAAGGCTTTCCAGCGCCGCCGCCTGGCCGAGCGCGAGGTTCAGCGGATGCATGTGACCGCCCGTCCGGTCGATCATCCCGCCGAGATAGGCGTCGGTGGCGATATGCCGGCGGACCCCAGCCCCATCGAGCATCTCGAAATTGTCGTGGCCGTGGGTCCGCCACAGCGCCTGTTTCGCCGCGAGCTCGGCCATCTGCCGGGCGGTGAAGGCGGTGAAGATGTTGCCCTGTTTCAGGTCGCACTGGATGCCATATTTCGCCACCCGCGCGCGGATGATCTCGCCGCCTTCCTGCACCAGCGTGCCGACGAAATCCGCCGTCGCCTTGCCGTAGCGCGCGGTGATGGTCTCGAGGCTGGCATTCAGCCCGTTGACGATCTGCCCGCCGTTCCGCCCCGACGCGCCCCAGCCGACCTTGGCGCCTTCGAGCAGCACGACCCGATAGCCCTTCTCGGCCAGGTCGAGCCCGGCGGAGAGGCCGGTATAGCCGCCGCCAACCACGCAGACATCCGTCTCGACCTCGCCCGCCAAAGACGGTCGCGCCGGCGCGGGGTTGGCACTCGCGGCATAGTAACTCGCCGGATAGGCGCCGTCTCCGGCGTAGGATCCGCCGCTCATGTCACAGTCTCCCAATCCTGGCATTGAAGCACGATGCGATAGCCGTCCGGATCCTCGAAGGTGCGGCCGGCGCGGTCCCAATAGGGATTGAACGCCGGCACCGGCGCGAAGCCCGCCGCGATCATCCGCGCGACGGCCGCCTCCCAGACCACCGGGTCCGGCAAATAGAGGACGAGAAGGTTGTCCCTGGTCGGCGCCCTCCCTGCCCGGTGCCCGCGGGCGTGAGTGAATTCCAGATGATATCCCGCGCCGGGCAGGCCGAGGATCAGGCCGTCGAATCCGTCGTGATCCTCGAACCGGCCGAGCAGCCGCAGGCCCAGCCCCTCGACATAGAAGGCGGGCAGCGCGTCCAGATCGTCGCTCGGCCGCGCGATGCGAAGCTCCGGCACTCTGCTCATCGGCTGACCCACCCTCACCAACGCGCCCGGACAGCGGCGAGACCACCCGCCTCCGGCCTCAGACCGTCTCCAGATAGGTCTCGTGCTCGAAGGCGCTGATCTGGCGCGAGAAGACCTGGACCTCCTGCTTCTTCATGCCGACGAAGCTCTCGCGCAGGATCGGCGCGAAGATGCGGGACATGCTCTCGGACCGCTCGAAGGCCTCGATGGCGAGCTTCCAGTCGATGGGCAGCGTCGCGCCGGCCGTCACGTCGTCGGTGGTCTCGAGCGGCTCCGGCGGCTCGATCCGCCCCTCGATCCCCTCCAGCGCGGCGCCGAGGATGGCGGCCAGCACCAGATAGGGATTGGCATCCGCCCCCGCCACGCGATGCTCGATCCGCCGCGCGGCGTTCGGGCCGCCCGGCACCCGCACCGCCGCCGACCGCGTCTCATAGCCCCAGCAGACCTCGGACGGGCTGTGCGCGTTCGGCTGCAGCCGGCGGTAGGAATTGAGATGCGGCGCGAAGACGAGGCTGGAGGCCCGCATCATGGCGAGGAGGCCGCCGATCGCATGGCGCATCGTGTCGGAGCCTTCCGGCCCGCCGCTGTCGAAGACATTGCGGCCCTCGCGGTCGAGCAGGCTGAAATGCACGTGAAAGCCGTTGCCGGCGCGGTCGAGGAAGGGCTTGGCCATGAAGCTGGCCGCCAGCTCGTATTTCCGGGCGATGCCCTTGACGAAACGCTTGAAATAGAGCGCGTCGTCCGCCGCCTTCAGCGGGTCGGGCACGTGCAGCAGGTTGATCTCGAACTGGCCGCCGCCATTCTCGCTGATCGCGCTGTCGACCGGGATGCCATGCGCGTCGCAGGCGGCGTAGACATCGGTGAAGAAGGCCTCGAAATGGTCGAGATCGTCGATGCAGAGCGCGCCGTCGCCATCGAGGATCTTGTGCGTCACCGGCGATTTCGGCGGCATCGGCACCTCGCCCGTCGTATCGACGAGATAGAATTCGAGCTCCGTCGCCACGACCGGCGTCAGGCCCAGCGCCGCGAAGCGCGCGCAGACGGCGGCGAGGGCGCAGCGGGGATCGCCGAGGAAGGGCTGTCCCGCCTCGTCCATCAGCCAGAGCGGCATCAGCGCGGTCGGCGAGCCGAGCCAGTTCATCGGCAGGAAGCCCCGGCCGGTCGGCGCGCAGCGGCCGTCGACGTCGCCATATTTGTAGACCAGCGGATTGCCGGCGAAATCCTCGCCCCAGATATCGAGGCAGGCGATGGAATAGGGCATGCGCATCTGGCCTTCGAGCACCTTGCGCGCCTGGGCCACGGGAACGCGCTTGCCGCGCAGGATGCCGTTCAGGTCGCAGACGGCGGCGCGCAGGCTGGTGATGTCGGAACGGCTTTCCAGCCACTCCAGGGCTTCGCGGGTTTCCAATTCGAACTCCGATATAGGGCCCAAGCCCTAGCACGGCGCCATCCCGCGCGCCAAGGGGCCGCCACGACGGCCGGTTGTCGCGCTCGCCCGGCTGGGCTAGGCTCGGGCAAAACAACGGGAGGAAGCCTTGAGCCGCGCCTTTGTCCGCGAAGACGACGGATCGAAAGCCGAGATCTTGCCGGAGCATCCGGTCAGCGCCGCGCCGAACCTCGTCACCGCGCGGGGCCTGCGGCTGATCGGCGCCGAGGTCGAGGCGCTCGGCGAACAGCTCGCCGCCGAGACCGATCCCCAGCACATCGCCCGGCTGCGGCGCGACCTGCGCTACTGGAACCTCCGGCATGCGACGGCGCGGATCGTCACCCCGGACCCCGCCGATCCCGCCGCGCAGTTCGGCGCCCGCGTCACCTACCGGACCAGCGAGGACGTGGCGGAGAAGACCGTCACCCTCACCGGCGAGGACGAGGCCGACCCGTCGAGCGGCACCGTCGCCTATACCGCGCCGCTGGCCCGCGCGCTGATCGGCGTTGCCCCGGGCGGCGAGGCGACGCTGCGCCTCGGCCCGCGCCGCGTCGAGATCGAGGTGCTGCGGGTGGAGTTGCCGGACGACTGACGCCGCGGTCCCATGGCTTTTCCGGTCGGGGGACCGCGCCCATATACCGGCTCGGGGGAACGCGTCATGAACCGCGCGGCGATCGCGACCATCTTCGCTCTGCTCGTCACGATGGCGGTGTCCGCGCGGGCGATGGAGGTCTGCCGGACCAACGCGCTCGGCCAGGTGGCCTGCTCCGGCCGGCCGACGCATGGGCTCGATCCGATCGAACCATTCCGCCCGGAGAAATCCGGCGTCTCGCGGGTTCAGGTGGCGCCCGGCGCCGGGAATGCCGACCCTGGCTTCGTTCCCGCCCGGCGGACCAACGCCTTCGGCGATACCCTGCCCCGCCCCGGCGAGGTGCCGCCGCCAAAGCCGCGGATCTGCCGCGCCGACGCGCTCGGAAACCTGCGCTGCTAGCCTGCGAACGAGACGTATGTCAGCCGAGATAGGCGCGCAGCGCGGGCGGCGGATCGGCGAGCAGCGGTCCGGTCGCCGTCGGGGGCGCGACGGCGCCGTCCATGACCAGCACCGTCTGCTCGGCCACGCGCAGCGCGTCGCGCGGATCATGGGTGACCATCAGGAGCGTCGCCCCCTGCTCGGCGCGGATGCGGGCGACGAGATCGAGCATCTCGGCGCGCAGCGCGGGACCGAGCGCGGCGAAGGGCTCGTCGAGCATCATGATCGGCCGGGCGCGCAGCAGGGCGCGGGCCAGCGCGACGCGCTGGCGCTGCCCCCCCGAGAGCTGGGCGGGCAGGCGGCGGTCCATCCCCTCGAGGCCCACGCTGTCGAGCGCCGCGGCGACGCGCGCCCAAGCCTCCCGGTCGAGACGGAGGTCCGGCCGCAGGCCGAGGCCGACATTCTGCGCGGCGGTGAGATGCGCGAAGAGGTTATGCTCCTGGAACAGCAGCGTCACCGGCCGCTCGGCCGGCGGCAGGGCGGTGATGTCGCGCCCGTCCCAGAGCACGCGGCCGCGCGTCGGCGCGAGGAACCCGGCGATGACCGACAGCAGCGTGCTCTTGCCAGCGCCCGAGGGGCCGATCAGCGCGGTGGCGCTGCCCGCCGCCAGCGCGAGGTCGGCGGTCATGCGCCAGTCGTCCTGGCGAATCTCCAGATCCTCAAGCCGCAGCATGGAGCCGTCCCCCGCGATCGAAGATCCAGAAGAGGAAATAGGTGAGGCCGACCAGCACCAGGGCGACGCCGGCCGCCGCCTCCATCCGATAGGCGGCCATCAGGCGCTGCATGAGGAGCGGCAGGGTCGCGACCTCGGGCGGGGCGAAGAGCGCGATGACGCCGAGGTCGCCCATGCTGAGCGCGGCGGCGAGCCCGGCGGCGAAGCCCATCGGCCGGCGCAGCCGCGCCCAGGTGACGAGGCGGAACCGGGCCCAGCCGAGGATGCCGAGGCTGTCGGCGAGGCGGCCGTCGAGGGTCCGCGCCGCGCCGAGCGCGGGCAGGAGGGCGCGCAGGGTGAAGGGCAGCGCCATCGCCGCGTTGACCGCCGCCGTCACCGGCAGGGCGAGGGCGAAGGGATCGGCCAGCGGATGCAGGATGATGAAAAGGCCGGTGCCGATGACGAACGGCGAGGCCGCGAGGGTCAGCATGCCGAAAGCCTCCACGCCGCGCCCGCCGCCCCGGGCGCGCAGCGCGTCGATCAGCGCCGCGAGGCCGAGGCCGAGCCCGACCGCCAGCGCCGCCGAGGCGAGCGCGACCGCGACGCTGCGCGCCGCGGCGATCCAGACCGCCGCCGGCGGCCCGGCGACCAGCGCCGGCAGGCCGCGCGCGACGACCGCGATCAGCGGCAGGCCGAGGAAGAGGCCGAGCGCGACGAGGGCGACGCCGTCGATGAGACGTTGCGCCGGGTGGCTGTCCCAGCGCTGGACCATGCCGTTGAGCCCACCGTCCAACCGCGCCTCGGCCGACAGGCGCAGCGCGGCGATGGTGACGGCGGCGCAGAGCGCGAACTGGATGAGCGCGAGCTGCGCCGCCCGGCCCAGGTCGAAATCGAACCGCAGCGCCTGATAGATGGCGAGTTCCACGGTGGTGGCGCGCGGCCCGCCGCCGAGGGTCAGGGCGACGGCGAAGGAGCCGACGCAGAGCAGGAAGACCAGCACGAAGGCGCCGGGCAGCGTCTCGCGCAGCATCGGCGCCTCGATCCGGCGGAAGATATCGCGCGGGCCGAAGCCGAGCTGCGCGGCGAGGCGGAACTGCTCGGCCGGGATGGCGAGCCAGCCCTGGAGGACGAGGCGCGTGACCAGCGGCAGGTTGAAGAACACATGGGCGAGCACGACGCCGGTCAGGCCATAGATGTCGATCGGCGGCGCGCCGGCGGCGCCGAGCCCGGCGCTGACCAGTCCGCCCCGGCCCCAGATGGCGAGGAGACCGAAGATCGCGACGATCGCCGGCAGGAGGAACGGCGCGCCGAGCAGGGCGACGAAAGCGCCGCGCCCGGGAAAGGTCCGCCGCGCCAGCGCCCGCGCCGCCGGCACGGCGAGCGCCACGCTGATCGCAGCCGAGATCAGCGCCTGCAGGAGCGTGAAGCGCAACGCCGCCCAGTCCGCCGGGCCGAGCGCGCGGCCGGGTTCGGCCCGGCTGGCCAGCGCGACGAGCGGCCCGAAGGTCAGCGCGGCGACGAGCGCCAGCGCGAGGCCGCCGCTCGCGGCGACCAGCGCGCCGACCCGCGGCGCTACTTGCTGAGCGCGGTCAGCCATTCGGCCAAAGCCGGGTCGCGCTGTTCCCGGGCCTCGGCCGGCGAGAAGAGCAGGGTCTTTTCCGGCCGCGGGAGGGCCGCGAATTCCGGCGGCAGGCCGGCGGCGGGGGTATGGGCGGGATACATCCAGTTCGTCGTGGGGATCACCGACTGGAAATCATCGGAGAGCATGAAGGCGAGGAATTTCCTTGCCAGTTCCGGCTGGTCGGTATGCGCGGTCATCGCCGCAACCTCGATCTGGGTGTAGTTGCCCTCCGCGAAGATCGCGGCGCGCTTCGTCGCGTCCTGCTCGGCGATCTGGTGATAGGCCGGCGAGGTGGTATAGGCGAGCGCCATGTCAACCTCGCCCGACAGGAACAGCCCATAGCCCTCTGACCAGCCCGGCGCCACGGTGACAATGCGCGGCGCGAGCCCCTTCCAGATTTCCGGCGCCCGGTCGCCATAGGCCTCCTTGATCCAGAGCAGGAGCCCGAGCCCGGGGGTCGAGCTGCGCGGATCGAGGATGACGATGCTGGTGTCGGAAGCGATCAGGTCGGGAAAGCTCTTCGGCGGATTGGCAAGCTTGGTCTCGTCATAGACGAAGGCGAAATAGCCCCAGTCGTAGGGCAGGAAGATCGGGTCGCTCCAATCCACCGGCACGTCGAGCGCCGGCGCCGCGATCCCGTGCGGCGCGAAGAGGCCGGTCGCCGTCGCCTCGGCCGTCAGATTGGTGTCGAGGCCGAGCACGATGTCCGCCGGACTGCGCTCTCCCTCGAGCCGCAGCCGCGACAAGAGGCCCGCGCCATCGCCCGCGCCGACGAATTTCACGGCGCAGTCGCAGGTCTCCTCGAACTTCCTAGCGATCGCCGGGCCGGGTCCCCATTCGGAGGTGAAGCTCTCGTAGGTGTAGATCGTCAGTTCCGGCTTGTCCTCGGCCACCGCCAGCGAAGCGGCGAGGATGACGGCCGCGGTGATCGGCCCAGTAAACGTAACGAAGGCGCGCATCTGACTCTCCAGGTCGGCGGCGGAAACGGAGAGGGTGACGATGGACTCGTCGCGCCTTCCCTCCGCCGGTATCAGCCGGTTCAGGTTCAACGGGTCTGCTTCACGCATCTCAGTCCGGCGAGTCCGGACACCCCGAGGCAAGCGCGCACCCTAGCCGCGCCACCGGCGAATGCAAGGCGAAAGCCGGAGAAAGCCAGGGTGAACGCATATCGAATGACCGCGCGCGACGGCGCAGCATCCCCTTCACGATATCGACCGTCGGCGAGATCGTGACGGGCGTGCCCTGGTCGTGCCGGAGGCACGCCTTCGGCGTGACGGGCTCGCCCGTTTTCAACGGGCAAGCCGGGCGCACCCGCCCCGATTGAGATCTCCCGGAGAAATCTTCACCCCCGCGTCCCCATCGCCCTTCGGGATCCGGGGATCGACGCCGGAGAGGAGAACCGGCTCGGAGCTGGTCACATCGCTGGCCATGGCCCGAGACTGTCCGACCGGACCGGACAAGGCACCGACATTTCGCCGCGGCGCCATGTGCCCGGAGGGGCTGCGTCCTAAGTCTCATACCCGCTGCGACCAAAGGCGTATAGATATCGGCGAAAGAACAACGGCCGCCCCTCGGCTTCGTCGCGGGTCGGGCCCAACGACATGGGAGGAAATCATGATCCAGCTCAGGAATTTGGCCGTCTGCCTCGGCGCCGCGCTGCTCGTCGGCGGCGCGGCCCTGGCCGACTCGCCCGTGGTGCGCATCGCGACGCAGAAGGCCGGCACGGTCAACTGGGAGCTCGACACGATCAAGCGCAACGGGCTCGACACCGCCAACGGCTTCACGCTCGAAGTGATGGATGTCGCGGCCGCTCCGGCGGCGCAGGTGGCCTTTCAGGGCGGCGAGGTCGACGGCATCGTCTCCGACTGGATCTGGGTCGCCCGCCAGCGCGCGGCCGGCGACGATTTCGTCTTCATTCCCTATTCCAAGGCGGTCGGCGGGCTGATGGTGCCGGCCGACAGCAAGGCCCAGACCCTCGCCGACCTCAAGGGCCAGAAGATCGGCGTCGCCGGCGGCCCGCTCGACAAGAGCTGGATCCTGCTGCGCGCCTATTCGGAGAAGGAATACGGCTTCGACCTCGCGGACGAGACGGAACAGGTGTTCGGCGCCCCGCCGCTGATCGCCGAGGTGGCGGAGAAGGGCGAGGTCGGCGGCGCGATCAACTTCTGGCATTTCCTCGCCAAGATGAAGGTCGCCGGCATGCGCGAGCTGATCAGCGTCGATACCGCCGCCCAGGCGCTCGGCCTTGACCCCGAGACGCCGCTGCTCGGCTATGTCGTACGGGGCGAGCTGCTGCGGGATCACCCGGAGGTGGTCGCCGGCCTCGCCAAGGCGTCGCGGCAGGCGAAGGAGCTGCTGGCCAGCGATCCCGCCGCCTGGGACGCGCTGCGCCCGATGATGAACGCGGCCGACGACGCGGAGTTCGAGGCGCTCAAGGCCGGCTTCATCGCGGGCATCCCGAGCACCGCGCCTGTGAACGAGGTGGCGGCCGGCGAGATGCTGTCGCTGATGGCCCGCGTCGGCGGCGAGGAGCTGGTCGGCACCGCCACCACCCTGCCCGAGCGCCTCTTTGTCCAGCCGGCGAGCTGATCTGGCGGACCGGACGGCGCTAGAAGGGACCGCGTTCGAAGGCACGGCGGGCGAAGGGGGCGGCGCGGCATCCCGGGGCGCGCTCCCCGGCGGACCGCTGATCGCCCTCGGCTCGATCGCCGCGCTGCTGCTGTTCTGGTCCGTCCTGTCCTTGCTGCAGACCAATCCGCGGCTGCTGCCCGGCCCTTGGGTGGTCGGACCGCTGATCGCGCGCGAAGCGGCGTCCGGCGCGCTTTTCTCCAACATGGCGGCGACCCTGGCCCGGGTCGCCCTGTCCTTCGTGCTCGCCATGGGGATCGGGCTGGCGATCGGCCTCTTCATGGGGCGCAACCGGCGCGCCGACCGCTGGCTCGACCCCTGGCTCATCGTGTTCCTGAACCTGCCCGCGCTCGTCACCATCGTGCTCGCCTATCTCTGGATCGGGCTGAACGAGACCGCGGCCGTGCTGGCCGTCGCCGCGAACAAGATCCCGACGGTGATCGTCATGGCGCGCGAAGGGGCCCGCGCGCTCGATCCGCGGCTCGACGACATGGCGCGGGTGTTTCGCATGGGGCGGATCGCCCGCCTGCGCCACGTGGTCGCGCGAACGGCGTCGGCTTCCAGATCCATCTCTATTTCCAGCTGTTCGACGTCGGCATGGTGCTCGCCTACGCGCTCAGCTTCGTCGCGGTGATGCTGCTGATCGAGGCGCTGATCTTCCGTCCCTGGGAGCGCGCGGTCACGGCGTGGCGCCGCCCATGACCGCGCCGATCCTCGATCTGGCGCTCAGCGCCAAGCGCTTCGGCGCCACGCAGGTGCTCGGCGCGCTGCGGCTGACGATAGGCAAGGGCGAGATCGTGGCGCTGACCGGCCCGTCCGGCGTCGGCAAGACCACGCTGCTGCGCATCCTCGCCGGCCTCGATACCGCGTTCGAGGGCACGATCCTGCGGCCGGAGCGGACGGCGATGGTGTTTCAGGAGCCGACGCTGCTGCCCTGGCGCGACGCCCGCGCCAATATCCGGCTGACCACCGGCGCCAGCGCCGAGACCGCCGACCGGCTGCTGGCCGAGGTCGGGCTCGAAGGGCGGGAGCAGGCGCTGCCGCTCCGGCTCTCGCTCGGCCAGCAGCGGCGGCTCGCCCTCGCCCGCGCGCTTGCGGCGGAGCCGGAGCTTTTGCTGATGGACGAGCCCTTCGTCTCGCTCGACCCCGCGCGCGTGGAGGAGATGCTGACGCTGACCGCGCGGCTTCTGGCGGCGCGCGACACGGCGAGCGTGATCGTCACCCACTCGCGCGCCGAGGCCGAGCGACTCGCCAGCCGCGTCGTCACCGTCGACGGCGCCCCCGCCGTCATCGTCGCCGACACGCTGACCTGAAGCGACGCGATCGTCCCAACGGCGCAATGCCCCGCACTTTCTTTCTCTTGACGGATTTGGGGTACACAAATCCGTCCGCGCCCGCCCGCCCCCGGCGGGCGCGTCTGCGGCGCACCCACCCGGGCGGCCGCGGACGGATTGGCACCGCCTCACCAAGAGGATAGCCCCTTGCCCCGCGCTCACGCGCTCCAGGCAACGGCCCAGCCGATGCGGTGCATCGGCTTGTCGGGCCGGAGACTCGCGGGCCAGAGGCCCGCTTCGGTCGAAAGAAACCGCCGCTGGACGGCCCAGCCCCCCTAAACCGGCGCGACGGAGGCGGCGATGAAATGGCTCGCCTGCGTCACCAGGCGCAGGGGGATCAGCGCCGGCGGCGGGGTCCGGCGCGGCGCGCCGCGTTCCGGCAGCAACGCGCACAGCCGCTCGGCCAGCGCCACCCCGGCCGCGTCGAGATCCGCGTCGAAATGCGTCAGCCGCGGCCACAGCATGCCGTTGTCGACGATGGGCGAAGTGCTGATAAGCGCCACGTCGCGCCCGACCCGCAAGCCGTTCTCCGCGAGATCGCCATAGAGCCGGGCGGCGATCCCCTCGTGACCGGCGAGAACCGCCGTCGGCGCCTCGGCGCCGGTGAAGGCCGCGCGCCCCTCCGCCGCCAGCCGCCCGCCCGCGTCGCGCAGCACCGCCACCGCGTCCGGCGCGATGCCATGCCGCGCCAGTTCATCCCGGAACGCCTCGATCAGCAGATCCTCGTAATTCATGCGCTGCTCGCTCAGCACCAGCGCGAAGCGGCGGTGCCCGGCGCGCAGGAACAGCCGCGCCGATTCGGACGCCGCGAATTCATAGTCGAAATCGACCCAGTTGTCCGGCTGGCAGCCGGCGCTGCGCCCCAGCGCGACATGCTCCACCCCGCTCTCGCGCAGATAGGCGAGCCGCGGGTCGCAGGCGGTGGTGCGGTTGATGATGACCGCGTCGGCGATGCGCCGCGACACGATGCGCCGCAGGCATTCCAGCGGATCCTCGTCCGGCCCGCTGAACAGCACCACGAGATCGAGCTCGACTTCGCGCAAGCCGCGCCGGCAGCCCTCGAGCAGCGCGAAGAGCCCGCCGTCGGTCCGCTCCCCGGCGCCGGCCGTCGGGATGACCACCGCGACGATGCCGGTACGGCCCTTGCGCAGGCTGCGACCCGACTGGTCCGGCACGTAGCCCGTGCGCCGGGCCGCCTCCTTCACCCGCGCGCGTGTGTCATCGTTCACGTCCGGCCGATTGTTGAGCGCCCGTGACACCGTGCCGATCGACAGGTTCAATTCCCGTGCGAGCAGACGAATTCCCATGCCTTCCTCCCTCGAAACGCCGGTCTACGCCTTTTGCCCCGCTATGCCCCTTTCGAAGCTGCTTGGCAATCTGCGCTAATCGTATAACGGAATCATCCGTTCGTCTTGGTCAACCATTCATGAATCCGCGGCGGCCAGCCGCCGAATGACCCATCCGCCGCGCGATCACCCTGTCACGCAGGCGTAACGCAGGACGTGATTTCTTAACGAAGCGCGCAAGGCCGGGGAGAAAACCGATGACGCAGCCAGCGACGACCGAATTAAGGGACATCTTCGATTCGCCGGCGCGAAGCGAGCGCTTCGCCATGGCCGGCGATCCCGAAAGCGCCGAGGGCCTGGCGGTCCTCAAGGCGATCGCCCGGAAGATCGGCGACAAGCGGATGCCGGACAAGCGGTCGGCGATCCCGTCCGGCACCACCTACCTGACCCAGTTCGCGGTCCATGACCTCGATTTCCTGACCCGCGAGGGCACGGCCGAGGAAAGCCTCCTCGACCTCGCGATCATCTATGGCGACGGGCCGCGGCACGACGCCTTCTGCTACCAGGTGCCGACCGAGCCCGGCGGCACGCGCTACCTGCTGCGGATCGGCCGGACCCGCCCGACGGCGACCTCGCCGGCCTGGGGCGCCGCGCGCGACCTGCCGCGCGAATCCTGCCCGCATCTCGATGCCAAGGGCGTCGATACCAAGAGCGAGACGTTGGTCCCGAACAGCTTCTCGGACAATAACGCGCTCTTTGCCCAGACTCAGACCTTGTGGGCGCTGGCGCACAATGCCTTCGCCTCGGCGCTGGTCGAAACCATGGGCTCGCGCCAGGCCTTCGAGATGGCGCGCAGGATCAACCGCGGCATCTATCGCGACGCGATCCGCAACGACGTGCTCGCCGTCTGGCTGAAACCCGAGCTCCGGGCCCGCTTCGTCGACCGCGCCGGCCCCGGCCCGCGCCGCCGCCGCGCGCCGCGCGATTTCTTGGCGGGGGTCGGCCGGCTCGGCCATGGCCTCGTCCGCGAGATCTACCAGCTGAACGATCACCGGCCGGTGGTCGGCCTGCGCGACATCCTGCGCCACACCAGCACGGGCCGCCCGGCGGAGATGCCGCTGACCGAGGATTGGCTGGTCGATTTCTCGCGCTTCTTCGCCATCGGCCCGGACGCGCCG
>JBGAJI010000054.1:0-21016 GCA_044225035.1 Amaricoccus sp.
CCCGCCCAGAAGAACTGGTTGTTCCCGAACGTGTCGTTGACCGAATAGTTGACCACGGTCATCAGCGGGATCACCGCCGAGAAGGCGACGATGACGAGCATGGGCAGGACGAGGAACCAGGCTTTCTGGTTGACGGTCTTTTCCATCAGGCGGCCTCCCCCGCGACGCGCCAGTCGTCGGCGTAGACGTTGATCTTGGACGGCGCGAAGACGACGCGCGGAGCGCCCGTCGGGATGGGCTCGCCCTCCTCGGCGATGACGTTGAACGGCTGGCCGAAGAGTTCCGCGCGCACGATCCGGTGCCGGCCCACGTCCTCGACCCGGCGGATCGTCACCGGCAGGCCGGCACCCTCGGTCAGCGTCACGTATTCGGGGCGGATCCCGATCCGGGTGCGTCCGGCGAGCGGGCGATAGGCCGCGCCGAGCGCCACCGCGGCGCCGCCCGGGAGCCGCGCCTCCGCGCCCTCGATCGCCGCGTCGATCAGATTCATGCCCGGCGAGCCGATGAAATAGCCGACGAAGGTATGGGCGGGCGTCTCGAACAGCTCCTCGGGCGTGCCCATCTGCACCACGCGGCCGTCGTGCATCACCACCACCTGGTCGGCGAAGGTCAGCGCCTCGGTCTGGTCATGGGTCACGTAGATCATCGTATGCCCGAACTCGCGGTGCAGCGCCTTGAGCTGCGTCCGCAACTCCCATTTCATCTGCGGGTCGATGACGGTCAGCGGCTCGTCGAAGAGGATGGCATTGACGCTCTGCCGCACCATGCCGCGGCCGAGGCTGATCTTCTGCTTGGCGTCGGCGGTCAGCCCGCGCGCCTTGCGGTCGAGCACCGCCTCCATGTCGATCATCCGGGCGATCGCCCGCACCCGCTCGGCGATATGGCCCGCGTCCATGCCGCGGTTCCGGAGCGGGAAGGCGAGGTTTTCGCGCACCGTCATCGTGTCGTAGACCACCGGGAACTGGAACACCTGCGCGATGTTGCGCGCCTCGGTTGGCAGGTCGGTCACGTCCTTGTCGCCGAAGAGCACCCGGCCCTGCGACGGGCGGATCAGCCCGGAGATGATGTTGAGCAGCGTGGTCTTGCCGCAACCGGACGCGCCGAGCAGCGCATAGGCGCCCCCGTCCTGCCAGACGTGGTCCATCTCCTTCAGCGCGAATTGCTCATCCTCCGTCGGATTCGGAAAGTAGCTGTGCGCGAGGTTGGAGAGCGTGATGCGCGCCATGGTCAGGCCGCCATCGCATAGGCCGCGGGCGCGGCGAGCCGCCCGTCGGCGTCGAAGAGGTAGATGTGGGCCGGATCGATCCAGACGGTCAGCGCGCTCCCCGCCTCGAACGCATGCACCCCGTTGACCAGCCCGACCCAGGCGTCGTCGCCGTGGCGCAGATGCAGGAAGGTCTCCGACCCGGTGATCTCGCTCGCCGCCAAAACGCAGGCGAAGGGCACCCTGTCGCCGGACCTCTGCCCGACATCGAGGTGGTTTGCCCGGAACCCGGCGCGATAGTTCCCATCGGCGACACCCGCCAGCGGACCCGTCGCCGGCACCGGAGCCGCGCTCCCGAAGCGCATCGTTCCCGCTTCCTTGCGGCAAGCCATGAAGTTCATCGGCGGATCGCTGAAGACCCGCGCCGTGGTCGCATCCCGCGGCTGGCGATAGACCCGGGGCGTCGGCCCGAACTGGGTGACGCGCCCCTCCCACAGCGTCGCGGTGTTGCCGCCGAGCAGCAGCGCCTCTTCCGGCTCGGTAGTCGCATAGACGAAGATCGCGCCCGAGGCCTCGAAGATGCGCGGGATTTCGATGCGCAGCTCCTCGCGGAGCTTGTAGTCGAGGTTCGCCAGCGGCTCGTCGAGCAGCACCAGCCCCGCCCCCTTGACCAGCGCCCGCGCCAGCGCGCAGCGCTGCTGCTGGCCGCCCGAGAGTTCCAGCGGCTTGCGGTCGAGGAGCGGCGTGAGCTTCAGCATCGCGGCGGTCGCCTGGACCGCGCCGTCGATCTCGCCCCGCGACTTGCCCATCAGCCGCAGCGGCGAGGCGATGTTCTCGTAGACCGTCAGGGTCGGGTAGTTGATGAATTGCTGATAGACCATCGCGATCCGCCGCTTCTGCACCGGCACGCCGGTGACGTCGGCGCCGTCCCAGAGGATCCGTCCCGTCGTCGGCCGGTCGAGCCCGGCCATCAGCCGCATCAGCGACGTCTTGCCCGACAAGGTCGGGCCGAGGAGCACGTTCATCGTGCCCTTGGCCAACGTCAGGTCGGTCGGCTGGACATGCGTCCGCCCCCGGACCAGTCGCGTCACCCCTTGCAGCGCGAGCGTCATCCTCCCTCCCTCATTCCGCCGCCATGCCCTGCGCCCGCACCGCCTCGGCGACATAGGCTTCCAGGGCATCCGCCTCGGCCTCGCTCAGGCGCAGCCCGAGCTTGCTCCGGCGCCACAATATATCCTCGGCGGCGCGGGCGTATTCGCGCGTGATGAGCCAGCGCACCTCCGCCTCGGTCAGTGTGGCGCCGAAGGCGCGTCCCAGGTCCCGCGGCCCG
This sequence comes from Amaricoccus sp., assembly GCA_044225035.1. Classification (GTDB taxonomy): domain Bacteria; phylum Pseudomonadota; class Alphaproteobacteria; order Rhodobacterales; family Rhodobacteraceae; genus Amaricoccus. The sequence goes on from JBGAJI010000054.1 coordinate 2,535, forward strand.
TTCGCCGCCCCGAGCACCAGCTCGGCCTCGGTGCCATAGGCCCGCACCAGCCGCGTGGCCCAGGCGGCGTCGAGGAACGGAAAGCGCGCGCGCAGCCGCGCGATCAGCGCCGGCACCCCATCGTGCGGAAAGTCCCCACCCGGCAGCGGCGCCCGCGCCGTCCACGGGCCGCCCGCCTCGGGAAAACGCGGTGCGAGCCGCGCCATCGCCTCTTCCGCCAGCCGGCGGTGGGTGGTGATCTTGCCCCCGAAGACATTGAGCAGCGGCGCGCCCGCCTCGTCGAGGTCCAGCACATAGTCCCGCGTCGCCGCCGTCGCCGACGTGGCGCCGTCGTCATAGAGCGGGCGCACGCCGGAATAGGTCCAGACCACGTCCTCCACCGTCACCGGCCGCGCGAAATAGCGCGAGGCGAAGGCCAGCAGGTAATCGCGTTCGGCGTCGGTGCAGCGCGCCTCCTCCGGTGTGCCCTGGTGGTCGATGTCGGTGGTGCCGATCAGGGTGAAGTCCTGTTCGTAGGGGATCGCGAAGATGATCCGTCCATCGGTGCCCTGGAAGAAATAGCAGCGGTCATGGTCGAAGAGCCGGCGCGTGACGACGTGGCTGCCGCGCACCAGCCGCACGCCGCTCGGGCCCGGCGCATGCACCACGTCGCGGATGATCTTGCCGACCCACGGCCCCCCGGCGTTGACCAGCGCCCGCGCGTGGTACACCGCGGCGCCCCCCGGCCCCTCGGTGGTGATCCGCCAGACGTCGCCCTCACGCGCCGCCTCGACGACCCGCGTCCGCACGAGGATCCGCGCGCCGCGCGCCGCCGCGTCGCGGGCGAGCAGGGCCACCAGCCGCGAATCCATCACCCAGCAGTCGGAATATTCGTAGGCGTGCCGGAACTCCGGACGCAGCGGGCGCCCGGCCGGGTCTTGCGTCAGGTCCAGCGTCCGCGTCCCCGGCAGGATCTTCCGCCCGCCGAGCGTGTCATAGAGGAACAGCCCGAGCCGGATCAGCCAGGCCGGACGCCGCCCGCGCAGCCAGGGCATCAGCGTCGCGAGCAGCCGCGACGTCGGTGTGTCGCTCTCGAAGCGCATCTCCGGGCTCCACGGCAGAACGAAGCGCATCGGCCAACTGATGTGCGGCATCGCGACCAGCAGCGTCTCGCGCTCGCGCAGCGATTCACGCACCAGCCGGAACTCGAAATATTCGAGATAGCGCAAGCCGCCATGAAAGAGCTTGGTCGAGGCCGAGGAGGTCGCCTGCGCCAGATCCCCCTGCTCGGCGAGGACGACCTTGAGTCCCCGCCCCGCGGCGTCGCGCGCGATTCCGCAGCCGTTGACGCCGCCGCCGATGACGAACAGGTCGATCGTTTCGGGATCGTCCATGCTGTCGCAAACCTCCCTCGCGCGTTGGTGAGCTAGCGCTGTCGGCGCCGGCGCGTCAATCGGAGAATGCGCGAATCCGCGCGAAATCTTCTAAAACGAATATTTACGCTCGCTGTTCGGGCGGATTCTCCTTCGCAATCGCAGCATTTCGCACATGCGAACGCAAACCGAATGGTACCAAAGCGACCACGGGAAATCGCGCCTGCGGTATTGATCGTTTTCACGCGATCGCCGATAGTCCGCGCGGCTCGCGCGGAGAAACGATCGCAAATGCCCCTCAGCCTCCGGCAGACGCGGATACTGGAAATCGCCCGCGGCGAGGGTCGCGTCGTCGTCGAGGACCTGGCCCAGCGCTTCGACGTGGCGCTGCAGACCATTCGCCGCGACCTCGCGGATCTCGCGGACGCCGGCTATCTCGATCGGGTGCATGGTGGCGCGGTGCCGCGCGCCGGTGTCAGCAACTTCGGCTACGACCAGCGCCGCGTGATGAACGAGGCCGCGAAAGCCGCGATCGGCCGCGCCTGCGCCGCGGCGATCCCGCACAACTGTTCGCTGATCCTGACGCTCGGCACCACGACCGAGGCGGTGGCGCGCGAGCTTCTGAACCATCGCAACATCACGGTGGTCACCAACAACATGAACATCGCCAACATCCTGCTCGCCAATTCAGGCTGCGACATCATGGTGGCCGGCGGCGCCCTGCGGCGCACCGATGGCGGGCTGATCGGCGACCTCACCAGCGATTTCTTCGCCCAGTTCAAGGTCGATTTCGCGGTGATCGGCGCCTCGGCGCTCGATCCCGATGGCGATCTCCTCGACTTCGACCTCGCGGAGGTGCGGGTGTCCCGCACCATCCTTCGGCAGGCCCGCCGGACGTTCCTGGTTTGCGACCATTCCAAGCTCGACCGTTCGGCGCCCGCGTTGCTTGGGTCGCTGGGGGAGCTCGCCGCGCTTTTCACCGACCGCCCGCTGCCGCCATCGCTCGAACGGCGCTGCGCGGAATGGGAGACGGAGGTTCACGTCGCGCAAGCACCCGAAAAGGGCTAGGTCGCCCTGTTCGAGTTGGACCGCGCGGCGGCGATCAGGCGCGGACCCAGTCGACGGCCATCTCCTCGCGAAAGGCGAAGCGCAGCAGGTGGCGGGCGACGACATCCTCAAGCTGGGCCAGCGCTTCCGCGGTCGCGGCCTCGATGGTCAGCGTCAGGGTCTCGCCCTCGGCGCCGAGGCGGCAGGTGCCGGCGGTGAAGACGATCTCGCCCGCGCCGTCCTCGAAGCGCGCCGGGATCTTGTGGGCGAAGTGCTTCGCAAGCTGAGCGGCGTAACCGGCGGCCCTCGGGGTCGCCACCCTAGCGGTGGCGCTCAGGGTTTCGGTGGTGGCCATGGTCTTCTCCACTGTTCCGGCGGCGGCGCGGATCGCCGCGGCGATGTCCTCGGCTTGCGCCGGCTCCACGGGTCCGCTGGCGAATCGGGCGCGCAGCGCGCGTTTCAGACCCTGCATCGCCTCCAGCACCGGCTCTGGCGCCTCGTGGCGGTGGCCGTGTGGGCCCATGCGGGCGCCGATCTCGGCGAGCGCCGGCCGATTGGCCTCGAGGAACGCCGCGCCCTCGCCGGTGAGGCGATAGCTCTTGCGGCCGCCTTCGGGCTCGGCGATCGCGTAGCCCATATCCTCCAGCCAGGCGAGGGTCGGGTAGATGACCCCGGGGCTCGGGCTGTAGCCGCCGCCCGTGCGCTCCTCGATCGCCCGGATCAGCTCGTAGCCGTGCCGGGGCGCGTCGGCGATCATGCCGAGGACGATGAGGCGCAGCGCGCCGTAATCGAAGGGTCGCCGGCCGCGCGGATGGCGATCGCGGTCGGATTCCGGATGACGCGGGCCACCGCGCCGATCCTCGGGCGAGGCCATGTGGCGGTCTCTCCCGCCGTGTCCGTGATTGTGTTTCATGAAGGGAAGATAGGTTTCGATATATCTAAAATCAAGACATATCGAAAAATAGCGCGACGCAGGACGCGCCACCCGTTCGGCGGCGTGTCGCCGGAATGCGCCGCGTGTGGGGAAGCGGGCCGGGGGCGGCCGGCCCGCTTCCCGGGATCAGAAGCGCAGCGCCTTGGCCTGGCGGATCTGCGGCAGCTTGGAGAGTTCGGCGAGGGCCGCCGAGGCGACCGCCTCGTCCACCCCGAGGAGTGCGATCGCCTCGCCGCTCTTCTGCTCACGTCCCAGGGCGAAGGTGGCGATGTTGATGCCGAGATCGCCGAGCTTGGTGCCGAGCGCGCCGATATAGCCCGGCGTGTCGGTATTGGTCGTATAGAGCATGAAGCGCATCGGCTCCGCCTCGAGGTTGATGCCCTTGATCTGGATGAAGCGCGGGCGGCCGTCGGAATAGATCGTCCCGGCGACCGAGCGGGTCATCGCCTCGGTCGTCACGATCAGCCGAACATAGGAGCCGAAGGCGCCCTGGGCGTCCTTGCGGGTCTCGGCGATATGAACGCCGCGCTCGCGCGCCACGACCGGGGCCGAGACCATGTTGACGCCACCCTCGCCGACCAGCGGTTTCAGCAGGCCGGCGGTCAGCGCGGCGGTCAGCGGCTTCAGGTTCAGCTCACCCACCTCGCCGACATACTCGATCTCGATCTCCTTGATCGGGCTCTCCGTCACCTGGCCGGCGAAGCTGCCGAGCATGCCGGCGAGTTCGATCCAGGGCTTCAGGATCGGCGCCTCCTCGGCGGTGACCGAGGGGGCGTTGATGGCGTTGGAGATGGCGCCCTGCATCAGATAGTCGGACATCTGCTCGGCGACCTGCAGGGCGACGTTCTCCTGAGCCTCGGTGGTGGCGGCGCCGAGATGCGGCGTGCAGACGACGTTCGGCGCGCCGAAGAGCGGGTTCTCCTTCGCCGGCTCGACGGTGAAGACGTCGAAGGCCGCGCCGGCGAGATGCCCGGACCTGAGCGCCTCGGCCACCGCCGCCTCGTCGACGAGCCCGCCGCGGGCGCAGTTGATGAGGCGCGCGCCCGGCCTCATCTTCGCCACGCGCTCGGCGGAGATGATGTTCGCGGTCTTCTCGGTCTTCGGGACGTGCAGCGTCACGAAGTCGGCGCGGGCGAGAAGGTCGTCCACCTCGTCGATCCGCTCGATGCCGAGGGCCTGGGCGCGCTCGGCGGAGAGGAAGGGATCGTAGGCGATGACCTTCATCTTCAGCCCGATGGCGCGGGCGGCGACGACCGAGCCGATGTTGCCGGCGCCGATCAGGCCGAGCGTCTTGCCGGTGATCTCGGTGCCCATGAAGCGCGACTTCTCCCACTTGCCGGCTTGCGTCGAGGCGTCGGCGGCGGGGATCTGGCGGGCGCAGGCGAACATCATGGCGATCGCATGTTCGGCGGTGGTGATCGAGTTGCCGAAGGGCGTGTTCATCACGACGATGCCCTTGGCCGAGGCGGCCGGGATGTCGACGTTGTCGACGCCGATGCCGGCGCGACCGATGACGCGGAGGTTGGTCGCTTTGGAGATCAGGTCCGCGGTCGCCTTGGTGGCCGACCGGATGGCGAGGCCGTCGTAGTCGCCGATGATCTCGGCGAGCTTCGCCGGATCCTTGCCGAGCTGCGGCTGGAAATCGACCTCGACGCCGCGATCCTTGAAGATCTGCACGGCGGCGTCGCTGAGTTCGTCGGAAATGAGAACCTTGGGCATTGGGTATGACTCCGGGTTCGGCGGACGCTCAGGTCCGCCGTTCTTCGGTAAAAGGGAAGGGCGTCAGGCGCGGGCGGTGGCGAAGGCCCAGTCGAGCCAGGGCCCGAGCGCCGCGACATCGGCGGTGTCGACCGTGGAGCCGCACCAGATGCGCAGGCCCGGAGGCGCGTCGCGATAGCCGGCGATGTCGTAGGCGACGCCTTCGGTCTCCAGGAGCTTCGTCAGCTTCTTGACGAAATCCCGCTGCGCCGCCTCGTCGAGCGCCGCGACCTCGGGGTCCACGATCGACAGGCAGACCGAGGTATTGGAGCGCGCGGCCGGCTCGGCGACGAGGTTCGCGATCCACGGCGTCTGGTCGACCCAGCCCTGAATGGCGGTGAAATTCGCGTCGGCGCGGGCGCGGGTGGCGGCGAGGCCGCCGATCCCTTCCATCCAGTCGAGCGCGTCCACCGCGTCGGCGACGCAGAGCATCGACGGGGTGTTGATGGTCTCGCCGGCGAAGATGCCCTCGATCAGCTTGCCGCCCTTGGTCATCCGGAAGATCTTCGGCAGCGGCCGGGGGGGCGTGTAGCTCTCCAGCCGCTCGACGGCGCGGGGGGAGAGGATGAGGACGCCATGGCCGCCCTCGCCCCCCATCGCCTTCTGCCAGGAGAAGGTGGTGACGTCGAGCTTCGCCCAGGGCAGGTCCTGCGCGAAAGCCGCCGAGGTGGCGTCGCAGAAGGTGAGGCCGGTCCGGTCGTCGGCGATCCAGTCGCCGTTCGGCACGCGGGCGCCGGAGGTGGTGCCGTTCCAGGTGAAGCAGACGTCCGCGTCCTCGCGGACCTGCGCGAAGTCGGGGAGGACGCCGTAGGCCGCGGTCAGGACGCGGCAGTCCTCGAGCTTCAGCTGCTTGGTCGCGTCGGTGGCCCAGCCCTGGCCGAAGCTCTCCCAGACCAGCATGTCGACGGGGCGGGCGCCCAGCATCGACCATATGGCCATCTCGAAGGCGCCGGTGTCGGAGGCGGGCACGATGCCGACGCGGTAGCCGGCGGGGACGCCGAGGACGCGGGCGGTGCGCTCGATCGCGTCCTTCAGCTGCGCCTTCGGCTTCGCGGCGCGGTGCGAGCGGCCGAGGAAGGCGCGGGCCGCGACCGCCTCGACGGTCCAGCCGGGGCGCTTGGCGCAGGGACCCGAGGAGAATTCGGGACGCGCGGGTTTCAGCGTTGGTTTCTGGGGGGCCGCGAGAGTCGCGGTCGCGGGGGCCTGGCTCATCTGGCCAACTCCGTCGTCAGGGCGATGTTCCTGAGTGCGCCCCGCTCGCCCTATCCGGGAACGCGCCCGCCGCCCGCATAAGCGATTCCGCGGCGTCTGTGAAGGGGGAACGTGACGGAGGCGATTCCGCCCGCGCGACCGCCGCCCTTGCCCTGAGCGGCGGCGCCGGCGGCGCGCCGAGCCACGCGTGCGCCTGCCGAAAGCTCCGAAACGATGGCTGCGTCTGGTAGGCCCGGAGGGACATTTCCGTGTTGAAAATGCTACGGTTTTCTGGATCTGCCAACAAATCTAGCCAACATCCCGAAGACCTACCCCTACAAGCTTCACCACGAAAAGAGAAGGCCGCCGTTCGGTTGCGTCGAACGGCGGCCAGAGATCAAGTCTGTGAAGGATAGAATACCATGCCCAGAGAAGTGATTCAAGACGACGACATCTTCGGTCCGCCAAGTGCGCAGCCTGAGGACGATGACATCTTCGGTCCGCCAAGCGTAGTTCCTTTTCCGCAACAGCCGTTTGCGGATCTGCGATCGGTTAGCCGGTGGGTAGCCTGGCTGGACGAAAAGGGAAGGAAGATTCCTTACAGCGTGAGCGGAGGCAAGGCCGCCGTCGACAACCCCACTACCTGGGCCGTCCGCGACCGAGCGAGCGCCCATGCCCTCGGAATCGGCGGGAACGTGGGAATCATGCTGGGCGCCCTCGACGGGGGCTGCCTGGGCGGAGTCGACCTTGACGGATGTAGGGATCCCGCGACCGGCGAGATTGAACCGTGGGCGCGTGCGATCATCGGTCGGTTCGACACCTATGGCGAAGTGTCGCCGAGCGAAACCGGGGCGAAGCTATTCTTCAGGTTCGACCCGGCGGACATGCCGCGCTTTCGCGAGCGTTTCGACGGCGGCGAATGGGGGCGGAGCTTCTCGCGCAACCACCATGGCCCCGAGCTTCACCTGGGGCGCCGATGGTATGCGGTGACGGAACGGCGCCTGCCTGGCTGCCCGGCGTCGCTTCGCACTGTCGACGCGGAAGACATCCTGTGGTTGCTCGCCGAGGCCGGGCCGAGCTTCGGGGCGCCCGACGGCGGCGCGGAAGGCGCCCGCAGTGAGCGGCTTATGGGGATCGCTGCGAGCGTCAAGCGCGCGGGCGGCGAGTTCGAAGAATACGTCGCCGCTGCTAGGGCGGACCCAGCCGCCTGGGCGCACGTGACCAAGCACGGGCGGGATCGGGCGCAAGATCGCGCGTTGCGCCGCGCCTGGGACAACAGCGACGCCGCGCCGCTGAACCTTGACAATCTTTTGGAAGAGATCCCCGCGGACGAGCTGCCCGACCAGTCCGACATTGGACTGGCCGTCGGCTTCACGCGTGCCGGCTGGGGCGATCGGGCAAGGTATTGCGGGCCGCTGGGAGGCTGGTTGCTATGGGATGGCGCACGGTGGGCGCGCGCGGAGAAGCGGGAAGAGTTCACTGCCGTGCAAGTCTATCTTAGCGCGGAGGCGCGCCGGCTTGTCGAGGGCGCCAAGGACGCAGAAGCTGCCCAACGCGCCCGGAAGGTCGGCGTTGGGTTGAAGTCGGCCGCCCGCGTGGCGGCGATCGAAGGTCTGGCCCGCAGTCGGCCGGGGGCGGCCGTGGCGCCCGGAGACTTCGACGCAGACGATTGGGCGCTGGGAACCCCAAGCGGCGTGGTCGACCTTCGGACGGGCGACATGCGCCCGGCCGCGCGGGAAGACTACCTGACGAAGAACACGGCTATTGGCCCGGCCGAGCGGGGGGCGCGACCCGAGCGGTGGTTGCGCTTCCTGGCGGAGTGCTTCCCGGAAGACCCGGCGATTCCGGCATTCCTTCAGCGGCTCGCCGGCTACGCTCTGACCGGCTCAACGCGCGAGCACAAGCTTTTCTTCTTCTGGGGCGAGGGTCGCAACGGAAAGGGAACCTTCCTAAACACGCTTTCATGGATCTTCGGGAACTATGCGCAAACCGTCGCGCCGACCGTTCTGCTAGAGGCGCGCAACCCGATGCACTCGGCGCCGCTTGCGATGCTTCGTGGCGCGAGACTGGCCCGCGCGTCCGAAATCAGTAGCGGCGCCGCCTGGAACGAAGCGGAGCTGAAGCGCCTTTCCGGCGGCGACCCGATCACCGCGAACCTGATGCGGCAGGATCCAATCACCTTCGTTCCCAAGCTGACGCTGATAGTCGACGCGAACCGCCGGCCGCGCATTCGCACTGTCGACGCGGCGATGCGGGCGAGGATGGTCTTTGTCCCGTGGCGGCGCGTCTTCACGCTAGCCGAGCAAGACGCGCGCTTGCCTGAGACGTTGAAGGCCGAGGGTTCGGCTATCCTGAGATGGGCAATCGCGGGCGCCGTCGCCTGGGGGCGGGATGGCCTGGGCATTCCGGCGAGCATCGCGGACGCCTCGGACGACTATCTGGAATCGGAAGACGAGCTTGGGCAGTTCCTCGCCGATCACACGATCGTTGATCGCGCCGCGAGAGTGAGCGCGGCGGCGCTGCATCAGCGATTCCGAGTCTGGCAACAGGAACGGGGAGATCGGGAATGGTCGCAGCGCGCGCTATCCGTGGCCCTTCAAGAGCGAGGCTTCACGACATTTCAGGGAAGGGAAGACGGGGTAAAGATGCGCGGCTTTGAGGGGATCCGGTTGCGGGATCTGCCCGACGGGGCGTTGCAGGATCCGCCCGACGGGTGGTTGTGAAATGCTTCTGTCCCACTTGTCCCACATTCTCCTAGTTCCCCCGTATATCCAGAACTTTGTCAGTCTCGTTATACGGGCAAACCAGATAGAAGTGGGACAAGTGGGACAGGCCCGCTTCAACCCACCACCTTGGGCGACATGGGTCCTCCCCCGGTGGGTGGCCGACGCGGGTGGCGCCGACCCCAAAAGTTCGCTCTCGAAAATGAAAATGCGAATTATTTTCAATAAGGATGGTCGCCCGTGACCGACCAGATCCCGGAGACCGTCAAGGCATCCGAGCTTGCCGCCATCCTGGGCGTGACGCCGCCGACCATCTCGCATCTCGCGAGCGCCGGCCGCATCGTCAAGCGCGGCAGGCGCTACGCGCTGGCCGAGTCCATCCGCGCCTACTGCGACCATCTAAGAAGCCCGGCCGCGCGGGCGGGCCGCCCCGCCGATGCGCCGGCCGACCCGCTGAAGGCCGAGCGGATTCGGCAGGCAAAAGAGAGCGCGGACAAGCTTGCGTTGCAGAACGCGGCCGCGCGCGCCGAACTCCTGCCGTCGGCCGAGGTAGAGCGAGAATGGACCGACATCCTTCGCCTGGTTCGGACGGGAATGCTCGCCCTTCCAAGCCGCCTGTCCGGGCGCCTGGGCCACCTTACGGCGCACGATCTGTCGGAGATCGATCACGAAATTCGCGCCGTGCTGACCGAGGCCGCCGCCGATGACTGATGCGATCACGCGGACGCGCCGCGCGGCCCTTCGCGCTGGCCTGATGCCGCCCCCGCGCCTCGACCTTCCCGATTGGGCGGAGCTAAATATTCACCTGCCCGAGGAAGTCACCGCGGCACCTGGGCGCCTTCGGCTGCTCTCCTATCAGCGGGGCATCCTGGAGGCGATCGGCGATCCGGCTATCGAGCGTGTCAGCGTGGTAAGCGCCGTGCGGGTCGGGAAGACATCCGCCGTCACTTCGGCGGTTCTCGCCATGCTGGTTAACGAGCCCTGCCCCGTCATGGTGCTGGTCCCGACCGACTCGGACGCGCGCAACTTCGTTGTGTTCGACCTCGACCCGATCGCGGAGGCGAGTCCGGTCACGCGAGGTCTTCTGTCAATGGAAGGCAGCGGGCGGAATACCTTGACGGATCGCCGCGTGCCCGGCGGAAGCCTGAAGGTCCGCGCGGCCAAAAGCCCGCGGAACCTTCGAGCGCACACTGTCCGCGTGCTGCTCATAGACGAAGCGGACGCCATGGAACCTACGGCGGAGGGCGATCCGCTGGCCTTGGCCGAGCGCCGCACGCTCTCCTATGCGAACCGGAAGATCGTTACCGTCTCGACTCCAACTATCGAGGAGACGAGCAACATCTTGCGAGCCTATCGGCGCAGCGACCAGCGCATATTCGAGATCCCTTGCCCGGGTTGCGGCACTTATTTCGAGCTGCTTTGGCGACATATCGAATGGCCCGATGGGCGACCCCAGGATGCCTACGCGACGGCGCCTTGTTGCGGGACCGTCATCACCCCCAGGGACAAGCCCGCGGCCGTCACAGCGGGCCGCTGGCGGGCGACTCGGCCCGAGGTGAAAGGACATGCCGGCTTCCGCCTCAATGCCCTTGTGTCGCCCTTGGCGAACGCCGCGTGGGGCAAGCTGGCAGTCGAGTTTATCGAGGCCAAGCGCCAGCCGGAGACGCTTCAGGTTTTCGTCAACACGATCCTTGCGGAAGGCTGGCGCGAGGCCGCCGAGGAGGCCGACCCCTCCGAACTCGCCGGGCGGGCCGAGGCATTTGGGCTTGAGGCGATACCGCCCGAAGCGCTTTTGGTGACCGTCGGAGTCGACGTGCAGCATGACCGGTTCGAATGCACCTTCCTTTCTCACGGTCGCGACGGCCTGGCGCACGTGCTGGGCCACGTCCTCATCTGGGGCAGTCCCGGCGACGACTCCACCTGGATCGAGCTTGACGCGCTGTTGCGGACGACGTGGCCGCATCCGAAGGGCGGAACGCTGAAGGTCGACGCCGCTGCGATTGACTCGGGCGATGGGGCTTGGACCGCCAAGGTATACGACTTCACCCGCGCCCGCTTCGCCCGCAAGGTCGTCGCGATCAAAGGCGCATCGGGCAAGCGCCCCCCGATCGCTAGGGCGAACACAAAGGGGGCACTGCTGTTCATCGTGGGAGTCGACGGGCTGAAGTCGCAAATCTTCCAGCGCCTCGCCCGCGGGAGTTCGATCCGCTTCAGCGACACGCTCGACGCCGAATATTTCGAGCAAGTCGCTTCCGAGCGGCTGGTTGTGCGCCACGTGCGCGGGGCGCCGGTTCATCAGTTTGTTCGCGTCCCGGGCCGGCGGGCCGAAGCGCTGGATTGCTTGGTCTATGCTCTGGCCGCGCGCCACCTGGTAACGGCGAACCTTGACCAGCGCGAGGCCGAGTTATCATCGCCCCAGGCGCCGAAGCGCCCGGAGCGTGTCATTCGGAATAGTTGGCTAGAGGGTCGTTAGGCCGCCGAACGCAAGAACGGCGAATTTGAGAACGGCGCAACGCAAAAGCCATGGGCCCCATAGTTGACCAGCTCGTGAAGGAAACCTGTCTCGATTCCGCCTTCGCCGATCTCCCGCAGCGCACAGACGAGAACCAACGCGCCGTCGCCGTTGGTCTGCTGGACAAAGGCAAGAGCTTCCTTGGCCAGATCATGGCCGATTTCGCAGTCCTGACTCCAATTTCCGGTGCGCAGTGCTTCAACATCCCAAGCAATGGGGTTCGAAAGCTCGCCGCCCGGGCGAAAGAACCGTGGGTATTCCATGTTTGATGCTCCACAATGAAAACAAGTACACCTATGCTATGTCACTCGGAAAATGATTCGCAATATAATTTTGAAGAATCACCACACAATCACACTATCACTCGAACAATCACACTTTAACACTGCCCAAGCGCGTCCGTGCGATCTAGCTATTACAGTAGATTTATTGTATTATTGTCTATCCAAACTATAACAAGAAGACCAATAAAAGCTACAAGCATAAATGCAATCATAAATACGATTTGTATTATTGAAGTCACGACCACCTTTTCCAAAGGTGGAGGCAATACCGGCCCGTCTTGCCAAGGGAACGGCGACTCGCCTGGCAATGCCTTTTGCCTATGACGAACTCGGCCCAAATTGCTCGTCTCGGTTTCGTAAGTAACCTGGGCTGCGAAGGGGTTAGCTTCTGCGATAGATGCCCGAACGCAGGGCCACAACGGTTCTCGGGGAGGAGGCCGACTCCATGTTTCCTGAGGCGGGGGCGGCTTGCCCGGCTTCCACGGATACGGCCTCTCGCCGCATTGGGGAAGCTTACGGTGGCGATAGCCTTTGGATGTGCGCTCGACCTCATATACCGGCGGCAACGATGATCCCCCTCGAAATTCAACCCACCGGTGTTTTGTATTCCATCTTGCCGTTCCGCGATACCTTCACCCGCCCCTGGTCGAGATCGTAGTCGATAGCATCCTGAAGGCAAAACTTCCCATCCGTCGCCCATCGAAACGGATCGGGCGGACGGAAACCGGCCTCACGACATAGGCCGAGGATGCACGGACCGGCGACCATAGCGAGCGAAACCCGACGGGCCACGCACTCGGCGAGCACTTGGGCTGCCGTATACTTCAGATCTTCTTTCATCGGGCCGCCATCCACGCTTCGACATCTTCGAGCTGCCAAACGGCGATGCCGTGCGACAAGCGGATCTGCCGAGGGAAGTCGCCGCTTTCCATCCACCGGTAAATGGTGCGCCGGCTGACACCCGTCTTTTCCACCACGTCGCGCACTCGCAGGAACTTGCGTCCCACCACTTCACTCATGTGCGTAACAGCTCCCTTTTTCGGATGGAGAGGAGACGGCCGGGTGACCGGCCGCCTCCCACTTCTTGGATCCACGCGAGCATCCCGCTGGCAACCAAAGCGGTGGGCTGGCCGATCGCGCTCCCCGACGGAGACAGGAGGAGGTGGACGCAACCTTAGCCTTTTCACTCGAACCAGTCAACGGCCGTCTGACGGCCGACGGTTGACGTATGGCGCCCTGCGTGATAGTGTGCGATTTCACAATTTTTGGCCCTAGGGGAGAAACAACCTTTGATCACGATAGGCGAAGTGGCGCGACGGGTCGCGGAAGCGATCGGGGAAGATGAAGCGCGGGTTGTTCGGTTGCTTCGCGGATGGCTGCAATCCAAGCGATTGGAGGGGACAAACCGGCAAGCTTGGCGCATCGGCGGCGCCGCTGCGCCAGCCGAGTTTGACGCGGCCGGATTGGCTCGCGCTCGGATTCTGGTAGCGGCGAGTGCGGTCGGACTGACTGCCCGTCTTGGCGTTCTCGATAACGCCCTGAAAATTGGACTGGGTGTGGTGACGGGTGAACGTATCGAGTCGAACCCCGATCTGAACAGAGTCGTCAATGACGCGCGAAAAGGTTCCGAAACTGCCTGGGATATTGAAATCGCAGTTGCGCGGAGCGCAATCGGAGATTCGAGCGAAAAGGTAACAACTCGCTGGAGGCGAAATGGTCAGCCAGCCTTCGATGATCTTTGGGGGGAGGACTGGCCGTCTTTCGAGCCAGAAGCTTTCGTGATCATTCCAGTGTCCAAAATAATCCAAAAATTGGATTGGTCGGACCTCTAATCACCATGGGCCTTTTCACCCGCATATTCCGGCGCGCCGCGCCCGAGCTGGCGGTTCGCAGTTTCGACGCTGCCACTGGCAGGCGGCCATCGCTTCGTCCGACCTTTGGCGACGTTCGCGCCGAGGTGTCGGCCGCCGCCATGACTGTCGGTATGCGGGCGCGGCACGCCGCGGCAAATAACCCCTACGTCGCGAACGCGGTGGGGAACTTCGTGGCCGCGCTCGTCGGGTCGGGCATCACGCCGACGAGCGCCGACGCAACCGCGGTTGCAACCTTCCTTGATTGGGAGAAGTCGGCCGACGCCGCTGGGCGGACCAATCTGCCCGGTCTTCTCGCGCAAGCCTGCCGGGCGATGATCGTCGACGGCGAAGCCCTGTTGCATGTTTCCGAGGTATTCGGAGGCGTGCGCGTCCGCCACATTCCCGCCGAACACCTTGCGCGGGACGTGACGCGAGATCTCGCCGGGGGCGGATGGATCTTCGAAGGCGTCGAGTTCGATCAGATCGGCCGGGTCGTCGCTTATTGGGTGTCACCCCGCGCGCCGACAAGTGCTTTCGAGACCTGGGCGCCTCCGGTCCGCTTCGACGCGACACAAATCCTTCACCTGATGCGGCCAATTGGCGCCGGTCAGGTTCGCGGTATCAGTTGGCTCGCGCCGCTTCTTCTGCCGGCCGCCGAACTCGACGGGCTGACCGATGCGCTGGTCGTGTCCGCGAAGGTCCGCGCCATGCATGTCGGCATTCTGTCGAGCCTCGACGGGCAGGCGGAACAATATGGCAGCGACCCCGAGCTATCGCCGGGGGCAGTTGTTCGCCTCAGCGCGGGCGAGCAGATGACCTTCAATGCGCCAACGCCCGCGGTCGAGACCGGCGCCCTGGCGACCCAGATCCTGCGCCAGATGGCAGCCGGACTCGGCATTCCCGAGCACCTGGTCAGTGGCGACCTGACCGGCGCTAACTATTCGAGCCTCCGGGCGGGACTTCTGCCATTTCGGCAGCGTGTCGAGCAAATCCAATACGACACGTTGGTTCCCCAGGTTCTGGATCCGCTCTGGCGCGCGGTCACTGGCGGCGCCGCGCCTGTCGAATGGCTGATGCCCAGGCCGCCCCAGGTTGACCCGCTGAAGGATACCGCCGCGACCGTGGCGGAGATCGAGGCGGGCTTGACCAGCCGCCGCAAGGCCGTCGCCGAGCGCGGATGGAACATCGCGGATCTCGACGCCGAGATCTCGGCCGACACCTTCACCCCGAAAGGCAAATCCGATGCCTGAGATTCACTATCGATCGGCCGAGCTGGCCGGTCCGACCACCTTCCGCCGCGAGGGCGACATTGCCTTTGTGGAGGCGACAATCACGACTGGCGCCGATGTTCAGCGCCGGGGCTATCTTGAGCGGCTGGCAATCACCCCAGAGGCAATGAGCGTACCGACCTCGGTCCCGCTTCTCGACAACCATCGCAATGGAAGCTTCCGCGATCTGCTGGGCAGTGCCAGCGACTTCCGTTTCGAGCCGGGCGCCATAGTCGCGATGTTGCGCATTACCGATCCGGCCGCCCAGGCCGCCGTTGAGCGCGGAGACGTGAAATCCGTTTCAATCGCCTACCTGCCCACCGCGAGCGTGGACTCGATCGAAGATGGTCGACCCGTGCGGACGCAAACCGCGTCGACCCTTCGCGAAGTCAGTCTCGTGCTCACGGGCGCCGACCCATCCGCCAACCTGAGGAGTTCCCCCTTGCCCGAAAACACCAATCCGGCCGACGCGCCTGCGCCGGCGCCCGTCGTCATCCGCGCAACCGTCGGCGCTTCGAACGAGGATCCCGCCGTTCTGTTGACCCGCGCGACCGAGGCCCTGACGGCGGACATGGGCGGCCCCGAGGCGTCGGATGCGGCGCGCCAGTTCCGCGGCATCGGCTACGCGGGACACGCCGCGCTCGCGCTCGCCCGGGCCGGTCAGACCGTAGGAGTCGCGTCGCGCGAAAGCGTCCTGACCCGCGCCATGCAGACCACCAGCGACTTCCCGACCCTGCTCACGGGCGCGGGCAACCGCGTGCTCGCTGCCTCGTACGAGGCCGCTGCGAGCCCGCTGAAGCGCCTTGCGCGCATGGCGACGGCGCCTGACTTCCGGGCCAATGACATTCTCGGCCTCGGCGGCCTCGGCCTGTTGTCGGAAGTCAGCGAGTCGGGCGAGATCACCGCTACCTCGGCGGCAGAGGCGACCGCCAAATGGCAGTTGAAGACGTTCGGCAAGACGTTTTCGATCAGCCGCAAGGCGTTGATCAACGATGACCTGGCCGCCTTCGGCCGCATCACCAGCGAGCTGGGCAAGTCCGCCGCCGAAACCGAGGCGTCTGCCCTGGCCGCGCTACTCCTGAGCAACCCGGCGCTGAGCGACAACGTAGCCCTGTTCCATGCGAGCCACCGGAACATCAGCGCGACCGGCGACTATCCCGGCATCGAACAACTCTCGGCGGCCCGCATTGCCTTGCGCAAGCAAGTCGGCATCAGCGGCGAGATGATCGGTGTCGTGCCGAAATTCCTGCTGGTCGGGCCAGACATGGAAACCGAGGCCGAGTCAGCGCTGGCCCTGATCCTAGCGACCGAGATCGCGAACGTGAATCCCTTCGCCGGGAAATATGAGATCCTGGTCGAGCCGCGTATCACCGGAAAGCGCTGGTACGTCTTCGCCGATCCGGCGAACGCCACGGTTCTTCTCCTGGGCCATCTCGCAAGCGCGCCGGGGCCGCAGATCACTTCCCGCGAGGGCTGGGAAGTTCTCGGCCGCGAGTTCCGTTGCGTTCTCGACTTTGGCGTTGCCGCGATCGACCACCGGGGCGCTTACTACAATCCGGGCGCGGCATGATCGAGGATCTGAAAAAGCAGTGGGCGGCTTTGGCGGCTGCCCGCTTTAATGGCCTTCGGGAAGTCCGCGACGCGGACGGATCGGCCATCACCTACAAATCGGACTCGGAGATGGCCCGCGCCCTCGCCGCCCTCGACGCTCA
This sequence comes from Amaricoccus sp., assembly GCA_044225035.1. Taxonomy (GTDB): domain Bacteria; phylum Pseudomonadota; class Alphaproteobacteria; order Rhodobacterales; family Rhodobacteraceae; genus Amaricoccus. Next base: position 19,169 of record JBGAJI010000054.1, read on the forward strand.
AATCGCCGCCCTGTCGGCCGGCCCCGCGCCGAGCATGATCCGCCTCAACTCAACCAAAGGTCTGTGACATGAAGAATTTCGTTCAACCCGGGAAGCAGATCACCATTCCCGCCCCCGAGGCGATCACCTCGGGCCAAGTCGTGACCTTGGGCGGGCTGGTCGGGATCGCTGCGGGCAGCGCCGCCGTCGGGGAGACCGTCGACGTGGTTCTGGAGGGCGTCTTCAGCGTCCCGAAGGTGTCCGCCAACGTCTTCAGCGTCGGCGCAACGGTGTATGTGAACTCTGGCGGGCTTGCGACTTCGACCGTCGGCATCACGCTGGGCCACGCGATCGAAGTCGCAGTGAACGGCGCCGCGGCCGTCAAGGTTCGGCTGTCGAACTAAGACCCACCAACGAGTCCAGCCTATCATTCCACCATGTCATTAGCTGGACTCGTTGGGGCAAATGCTCGGCCGCGTTGTAGGCCGCTCTCACTTCGTCCCGCGGATAGTGGGCAAGTTGTCGCTCGATAGCATCCGGGTGAAACAGGCCAGATTCATTCGCCGCCGTCGAAAAGGTGCCCCTCAAACCATGGATCGTGAGTTTCGAGTGGTAGCCCATGCGATAGGCCGCGTAGATCATGGTATTCTGCGACATGGGTTTTCCGCCCTTCCCCGGGAAAACGTATTCGCTTTCGCGGCCTATTGCCTTCGCCCTGTCGAGAATCCGGCGCATCTGGGACGTGATCGGAACCAAATGATCGCCGCCTTCAATCTTCATGCGCGACCCCGGAATGCGCCACAAATCGCCCTGAAATTCCGAGCAGACCGCGAAGCGGAGTTCGCTGGTCCGCACGGCGGATCGCAAGATGAACTCGATTGCCAGCCGCGTAATTTCGTCCCCGTCATAGCCCCTTACGCGTGCGAGGAATTCCTTCACGTCCGCTTCGGCCAGCTTCGTCCGATGTTTCACCTTTGGACGCGCGGCCAGCGCATCCTGCAATCCCGTCGCCGGGTTTCGTTCAACCCAACTGCTCGATATGGCAAACCGGTAGATAGACTCGATGGCTTGGCGCGTGCGCCTGCCCATGTCGACGGCGCCGCGCGCCTCAACCACGCGCACGGCGGCCAGAACATCGGCGGGGCCAATGCGATCGAGGCGCGTGGCGCCGAGTGGTGGATAGACGTTCTTCCTGAGTCTGCTTTCGACCCGAGAGAAGTGGGACTCATCCCAGCCGGGTCGCTTCGCCGCGAGCCACAAGTCGCCGGCCTCCGCCAGAGTGATGCAAGGCTTTTCGGGAGGGGCAGCGTCGGGCGGCGCGGAGGGGTCGCGTCCGGCGGCGAGGTGTTCCTTCGCCTTGGCTGTCAGCGTCCGCGCTTGGGCGAGGGTTACCTTGGGATAGGTGCCAAACGCCAACCGTTTTTGCTTCCCATCGAACCGGTATGCCAGCGACCAAGATCGCGTACCGCCGGGCTGAATCGTAAGCTGCAGGCCGCCCCCGTCCGACAGCTTGATGGGCTTCGCGCCCGGCTTGGTGGATCGCACTTTCGTATCAGTGAGGGGCATCGAGCAGCTCTCTGTTGGCAAGATTCTCTATCTGCCAACAGTTCTGCCAACAAAGCAATGACACTCGCCGGATCGCGCTTGCACGCGCTGGCACTAAGGAAAATCACAACGCTTTGTATTTATTCAGAAAACGAGTGTCATTGAGTGCCAGACGGTGCAAGCTTGAAGGGAATTGGTAGGCCCGGAGGGACTTGAACCCCCAACCAAAGCGTTATGAGCGCTCTGCTCTGACCATTGAGCTACAGGCCCGACCGGCCCCCTGCTACCGCGTCCCGAGCCATGGGGCAAGCGACGGGGAACGCG
>JBGAJI010000205.1:0-2480 GCA_044225035.1 Amaricoccus sp.
GCACCGGCTGTCGGCCTTGCAGCGGATCGAGATCCGCCCCGATGGCCTCCGGGTCGGCGCCGGGGTGACGCTGTCGCGCCTGCGCCACGCGGTCGAAGGGCGGCATCCCGATCTGGCCGAGCTCATCCGCCGCTATGGCTCGACGCAGGTCCGCAACGCCGCGACGATCGGCGGCAACATCGCCAACGGCTCGCCGATCGGCGACGGCCCGCCCGCGCTGATCGCGCTCGGCGCGCGCCTGACCCTGCGCAAGGGCGCGGAACGGCGCGAGGTGCCGCTGGAGGAGTTCTTCATCGCCTATGGCAAGCAGGACCGGGCGCCCGGCGAGTTCGTGGAGAGCATCCTGATCCCGGCGCAGCGCGACACCTTGCGCTGCTACAAGGTCACGAAGCGGTTCGATCAGGACATTTCGGCGATCTGCGGCTGTTTCAACGTCGCGGTGACCGACAATATCGTCACCGCCGCGCGCATCGCCTTCGGCGGCATGGCGGCGACGCCGAAGCGCGCCCGCGCGGTCGAGGCGGCGCTGATCGGCAGGCCCTGGACCGAGGCGACGGTCGCCGCGGCCGCGCCCGCCTTCGCCGAGGATTACCAGCCGATCACCGACATGCGGGCCAGCGCCGCCTACCGCCTGCGGGTGGCCGGGAACCTCCTGTCGCGGCTGCTGGTCGAGACCTGCGACCAGGGCCCGACGCGGCTTGCCAGACAGGTGACACCGTGACGGTCCACAGCCCCTATCCGCATGACAGCGGCCCGCTGCATGTCTCGGGCCTCGCGCGCTATACCGACGACGTGCCGCTGCCGCCGGGCACCGTGCATCTCGCCTTCGGCACCTCGGCCCGGGCCCATGCGCGTCTCGTCTCGGTCGATCTCTCGGCGGTGCGCGCGGCGCCGGGCGTGATCGCGGTGCTGGCCCACGCCGACCTGCCGCGCCCCGTCGACGTCTCGCCCTCGGCGCATGACGAGCCGCTGCTCGCCATCGACGAGGTGGTGTTCCACGGCCATCCGATCTTTCTCGTCATCGCCGACAGCCACCTCGCCGCCCGCCGCGCCGCCCGGCTCGGCAGGATCGAATACGAGGATCTGCCGGCGATCCTGACCCTTGACGAGGCGCTGGCCGCCGACAGCCGGATCGAGCCGACGGTCGAATATCTGCGCGGCGATCCCGACGCCGCGATCGCCGCCGCGCCGCGTCGGGTCGAAGGCACGTTCGAGATCGGCGGGCAGGAGCATTTCTACCTCGAAGGACAGGCCGCCTGGGCGGTCCCCGGCGAGGCGGGCGAGATGACCGTGCATTCCTCGACCCAGCATCCGAGCGAGATCCAGCACAAGGTCGCCGACGCGCTCGGCCTGCCGATGAGCGCCGTCCGGGTCGAGATCCGGCGCATGGGCGGCGGCTTCGGCGGCAAGGAGAGCCAGGGCAACGCGCTGGCCGTCTCCTGCGCGCTGGCCGCCCAGATGCTCGGCCGCCCGGCCAAGATGCGCTATGACCGCGACGACGACATGGCGATCACCGGAAAGCGCCACCCGTTCCGCGTGAAGTACCGCGCCGGTTTCGACGGCGACGGCCGCCTGACCGGGGTGCATTTCGAGCAGTTCGCCAATTGCGGCTGGAGCCAGGATCTGTCGATCCCGGTCGCCGACCGCGCCATGCTGCATGCCGACAATGCCTATTTCCTGCCGCTGGTGCGGATCGTCAGCCACCGGCTGCGCACCAATCTCTGCTCCTTCACCGCCTTTCGCGGCTTCGGCGGGCCACAGGGCCTGATCGGGATCGAGCGGGTGATGGACCATATCGCCGCCGAGCTCGGCCTCGATCCGCTGGCCGTGCGGCGGGCGAATTTCTACGACAAGACCGGTCCGCGCAATGTCACGCCCTATCATATGGTGGTCGAGGACAATATCATGCCGGAGCTGGTCGAGGATCTCGCCCGGCGCTCGGACTATGCCGCGCGGCGGGCGGAGATCGCCGATTACAACGCCACGTCGCGGGTGCTGAAGCGGGGCATCGCGCTGACGCCGGTCAAGTTCGGCATCTCCTTTACGCTCACCCATCTGAACCAGGCCGGCGCGCTGGTGCATGTCTATACCGACGGCTCGATCAAGCTCAATCACGGCGGGACCGAGATGGGGCAGGGGCTGAATACCAAGGTCGCCCAGGTGGCCGCGCAGGTCTTCGGCCAGCCGCTCGGCGCCGTGAAGATCACCGCGACCGACACCGGCAAGGTGCCGAACACCTCGGCCACCGCCGCCTCCTCCGGCACCGACCTCAACGGCATGGCGGTCAAGGCGGCCTGCGAGACCATCGCCACGCGCCTGCGCGACTTCGCGGCCGAGCGTTGGCAGGTCCGGCCCGAGGCGGTGCGGTTCGAGGGCGGCGAGGTGATGGTCGGCGAGACCCGCGTCGGCTTTCGCGAACTGGTCTGGGCCGCCTATCAGGCGCGAATCCAGCTGTCGGCCACCGGCTATTACGCCACCCC
>JBGAJI010000055.1:0-20332 GCA_044225035.1 Amaricoccus sp.
GCGGCGGCGCCGGGCTCGGCCTCGCCTTCTTTCTGATGGTCGGGCTGCTGGTGCCGCTCGGCATCGGCCCGGAACCGGGGCGGCTGGCCCCCGTGGCCCCCGGAACGCTCTGGATCGGCGCGCTGCTCGCCAGCCTGCTGTCGCTCGACCGTTTGTTCCAGGCGGACTACGAGGACGGATCACTCGACATCCTCGCCCTGTCGCCCCTGCCGCTCGAGGGGCTGGTGGCGCTGAAGGCACTGGCGCACTGGCTGACCACCGGCCTGCCCCTGACCCTCGTCGCACCGCTCCTCGCCCTGACGCTGCAGCTGCCGGCGTCCGCCTATCCCTGGCTGGTCGCAAGCCTCGCGATCGGCACCCCGGCGCTCAGCTTTCTCGGCGCGATCGGCGCCGCCCTGACCGTCGGCGTCCGCCGGGGCGGCCTCCTGCTGTCGCTCCTCGTGCTACCGCTCTGCATTCCGACGCTGATCTTCGGCGCCCGCGCCGTGATCGCCGCCGGCGAAAACGACGGCTGGAACGCGCTGACCCTGCTCGCCGGCCTGACGCTTTTCGTCCTCGCCCTCGCCCCCTTCGCCGCCGCGGCCGCCCTCAGGATCACACTTCGTTGAATCCCGGATGCAAGGCAGGTCGCGCATCCCCGGGATGCTGTTGATCCGAAACAGGATGCCCGAGCGCCGAGGATTTGGTCAGGCCGGGGAAATAGGTTCCGAAGCGCCCCACCACCGTCTGGTCCGAGAACATCTCGTAAAGCGCCGCGATGAAGCGGGGGCGAAAACCTGGCATGTGGTCGGACACCAGCAAGGCATAGGGCTCGTAGCTCAGCGGGCGATCCGCGGGCTTGATCTTGCACGCGCTTTGCCCGCCGTAGAATTGCGCGATGTCGGTGTCGCCGAAGGCGTATTGCACGGCATGCGCCGCCATGTCCCGTTGCGCCCCCTTCGCGTCGCTGATCGCGCTGTCGAAGCAGAGCGCCTTGACCATGGCGCTGTGCGACGGCATCTCGACCGGGCAGACACTGATCCCCGCGCCGAGATCGTCGCGCTTGACCGCCTGCTGAATATTGAAGCGCGCCGTCGTCCCCGTGACATAGGCCGCGCGCAGGAATCCGCCCCCCTCCGCGCAGGTCGCTTCGGAGCAGACGCAGCCCTTCTCGTCTCGCCAGGAGCCGGTCTGGTCCTCGAATGCTGATTGCGCCGCGAGATTGTCGGCCGCGATCCCGGCCGATGCCGCGAACCCGACCTTCGAGACATAGGAGCTGTTGGCGACGAACACGATCGGCGAGAAGGTCAGCGTCTCGCCGCCCGCCCTGATTAGGTCCTGAAGCCGGGCAAGGGTGATCGTCGTCGGGTCGCAGAGCACGTCCAACGTAACCCCGCGGCCCCCGGTTCGCAGGACCGGGTCGCCCTTGATGATCTTGGCGCGCTCCTCCGCCGAGACGGGAAACTGCTCGAAATGGAAGCCGGCGCGCGTCGCCGCCTCGACGCAGAGATCGTTGAGATAGCCACGAAACGCGCCTGTCTCCCCGTCCTGCCAAGCGAAAGGCGCCGCGTCCAGCCGCACGCCGATATTGACGGTCTCCGTCTCGTCGTCCGCCTGGAGCGGACCCGGCGCGCCGAGCCAGACGAAGAGGCAGGCGATCATCGCCAGCGCCCGGCGGTGAACGTGCCCGCTCATCGCGCCGCGCCCTCGGCTGGCCGCCGGACAGGCCGCGGCGAATCCGGCGCGCGCGGCGCGCGCGGGGCCTTCGGCACCTCGTCCTCGAGCGTCAGCACGACGAGCAGGCCGCCGACGAGCCCGACCAGCAGCGGCGCGGCCGCCGCCTTGGCGACGAGCAACGGATCGATGCTGACACCGGACACCAGTGAGGCCGACGCGCGCTGGATCGCGGCGATCGCACCCATTGCCCCGGTCATCAGCGCCACCAGCCGCCATTTGGCGCGGTCGAACACCTCACGATCGTCCGCCGCGTCGATCAGGAGCGACACGAGCGTGGCGAAGAGCGCGGCGTTCATGCTGGCGATGGCCTCGACGCGGAGCGCGTAGTCGATGACGAGCGCCATCCTGTCCTGTACCTCGACGATGCCGACGGCCATCGCCGCCTTGGCGATGTTGAAGGCGAGGCGCCCGGCGAGCGCGATCAGGAACGCGACCGAGAACAGAAAGGCGAGCTGCGTCGCCAACGCGCCGTAGCGCACTTTGTCGGAGAAGACGTTCTCCCAGGAATAGGCTTTCTTGCGTTCCTGCTGATAGTTCAGCGCGAAGAACAGCGGGATGAGATAGGTCAGCGTCGCGTTCACGCAATAGACCCCGGCGAGATAGAGCGATCCGAACACCCCCGCCCCCTGCGCCTCGCGCGTGTCGCCGAGAAAGAACCCGGACAGCGCCGCGACGATCAGGATGGCGCCACAACACCGGGTGAAGACGAGCATTCCGATCGACCCCCGATCGGTCATCAGCGAGGCGCGTTCCAGCGCCGAGCGCAGCAGCGTGGCCGCCTCCGTGCGCTGAGTGAAGTCCTCGTCCGACTCGCCGCGCTCGGCGTCCCGCGCCTCGGTCAGCGCGCGGCGGAAATCGGTCCGCTGGCTGAGGAGCGCGACGAGCAGGCAGAGGTCGGCCACCGTCTGCTCGGTCTCGGCGGCGAGCGACGGCCAGTCGAAGGTCTTGGCCGGCGCGGCCGCCTTGTCCTCCTCGCTCGCATCAGGCGTGGCCGAGGCGGCGTCGAGATCGGAAAGCAGCTTCTCGACACGCAGGCGCACCTCGGATTCGATCGATTCGTATTCGGTGAAGCCGGACCCGCCCGAGAGGAACACCCGCCGGCGCAGGATCCAGCGCCGCAGCGCCACCATCTTGGCGATATCCCCGTGGAAGGACTCGGGCTCGCTGATATGCGCGGCCCGCGCGGCCGCGCCATAGAGCCTGATCCGGTCCCAGTCGGTGGCGGAGAGCAGCATCCCCTCATTCACCGTTTTCGGCAGCAACGGCGCGCGGCGCAGGACGAGTCCGCTGTCGACGAGCTGGGTCGGGATGCCGCAAAGCCGGTGCGCCATGGCGCGCAAATATTCCTCGAGGCGGTAGAGCACCGGCACGTTGGGCGCGAGCCCGACCACCGCGAGGCTGACCGTTAGCGGAATGCTCGGGCTCGGCCCCGCGCGCTCGACCACGCCGAGCAGGCCGCCGGCCTCGTCGAACGCCACGCCCGCGACGGCGGCGCCCGTAGGCTCGGGCAGCTTCGCCGCGCCGGCGACGCCGTCGAGAAAATCGGTGCCGGGGATCACGAAGCCAAAGCTCTGGATCCAGGGCTGCACGACGATATAGAGGCAGATCAGCCAGTAGACGATGGTCAGGACGACGCAATAGAGCAGGAACGACTGCGTGTAGGCATTGCCCTTCTGCAGGTCCGACGGTTGAAGTTTTGCCAGCAACCGCTTGAATTCATGCGACTGCGCATAGGTCGAGCGGTTGAACTGCGACCGCGCGTTCAGCCAGATCGCAGCCGTGCCAAAGGCCAGCGCGACCCAGAAGTTCGTCGAACTTGGATCCACGACGCTACCTCCACCGCCGGACCGACGCCGGCGACCGGCGAGAGCTCGAAACCGACGGCCCGCGAGCCGCGGGAGTACCTAGAAACGGCGCCCCCGCCCCTTCAGGAGCACTTCTCGACGGCCGGGTTGCAGGATGAACTCTGCGCCGCGCTCGGCTGCGTGCCGAAGGCGAGGCCCAGGATCACCGCGAGGACGACCGCGATCACGACTCCAAATACCACTTTCATTTCAAATCCCCTTCCCTCGAAATATCCGGACATTCTAACATGTTTCGGCTTCGTCGAGTAGCGAGTTGTTAATCGCTCGCCGACTACCCCGACTTGCGGCCGCGCGGCGCAATGGCTCAATATGTTGTTATCATGGACCAAGGTCCGAGTCGCCGAGGCTTGCGGGCACCACCGCGCCCGTCCTAGATGGCGGGGCCATGTCGCTCTGGAAATACGCCAATCCCTCCGAGTTCATGCGTCTTTCCGGGGCGATTCTGCCCTGGTGCTGGGCGCTGACCGGGCTCGCGCTCGGGATCGGGCTCGTCTGGGGCTTTTTCCTGACGCCCGACGACTACCAGCAGGGCGCGACGGTCAAGATCCTGTTCATCCACGTTCCCGCCGCGCTGATCGCCATCAATGCCTGGCTGATGATGCTCGTCGCGTCGCTGATCTGGTTCATCCGTCGCCATCACGTCTCGGCGCTCGCCGCCCGCGCCGCCGGGCCGGTCGGGGCGACGATGACGGTCATCGCGCTCCTGACAGGGGCGATCTGGGGCGAACCGATGTGGGGCACCTGGTGGGCCTGGGACCCGCGGCTGACCTCGTTCTTCATCCTGTTCCTGTTCTATGTCGGCTATATCGCGCTCTGGGGGGCGATCGACGACCCCGACAAGGCGGCCGACCTCGCGGCGCTGCTCTGCATGGTCGGCTCGGTCTTCGCCCTCCTGTCGCGCTACGCGGTCTTCTTCTGGAGCCAGGGCCTGCATCAGGGGCCGTCGCTGTCGCTCGACCGCGAGACCAATGTCGACAACGCCTTCTATCTGCCGCTGGTCTTCTGCATCGCGGGCTTCGTGCTGCTCTTCGTCTCGCTGGTGCTCTTGCGCACACGGACCGAGATCCGCGCCCGGCGGCTGCGGGCGCTGCGCGCGGCGGCGGCGCGCGCATGATGCCCGATCTCGCGCAATACGCGGGAACCGTGCTCGGCGCCTATGGTGTGACGCTGGCGCTGATCGCGCTGTTGATCGGCGCCAGTCTGGCGCGGGCGCGGCGCGTCGCGCGCGAATTGCGGGCGGCGGAAAGCCGCGAAAGGGAGCCGGGATGAGCCGACGCAAGTTGAATCCGCTGCTGGCGCTGCCGCCGCTCATCTTCCTCATGTTCGCGGCGGTCGCTTGGTTCGGCCTCCGGCGCGAGAATGCCGAGGAATTGCCGAGCGCGCTGATCGGCAAGCCGGCGCCGTCCCTCGCGACGATCGAAGCGCTCGGCGACGGCGCGGCGCCGACCGACGCCGACCTGAAAGCGCCGGGGGTGAAGCTCGTGAACTTCTGGGCGAGTTGGTGCGCCCCCTGCCGGGCCGAGCATCCGGTCCTGCGCGAGATCGGTGCGAGCGGCGTTCCGATCATCGGCGTCAACTACAAGGATAAGCCGGAGAACGCGGCGCGCTTCCTCGCGGAGCTCGGCGATCCCTTCACCCGGATCGGCGCCGATTCCTCGGGCCGGGCCGCGCTCGACTGGGGGATCTACGGCGTGCCGGAGACTTTCGTCATCGGGCCGGGCGGCACCATCCTGATGCGCTATCCCGGGCCACTGACCCGCGAGACCTTCGAGAAAGAGCTGAGACCGGTGATCGAGGGCGCGTCGTGAACCTGCATTTCGCACCGGCCGAATTCGCCGCGCGCCAGGCGGCCGTGCTGGCCGAGATGGCGCGCCGCGGCCTTTCGGCGCTGCTGATCTTTCGCCAGGAGAGCATGTACTGGCTGACCGGCTACGACACCTTCGGCTATGTGCATTTCCAGGCGCTGGTGCTGACCGACGACGGCCGGCTCGCCCTCCTCACCCGCTCGGCCGACCGGCTGCAGGCGCGCTTCACCTCGATCATCCCCGAGATCCGGATCTGGGTCGATGGCGCCGACGCGCGTCCCGAACGCGACCTGCGCGACCTTCTGGCCGAGCTCGGGGTCGGCGGCGGCGTGATGGGCATCGAATGGGAGGCCTATGGCCTGACCGCCGCCAAGGGCCAGCGGGTCGCCGAGGCCTTGGAGGATTTCACCCGCCTCGCCGACGCCTCGCAGATGATCAGCGAGCTTCGCGCGGTGAAAAGTCCGGCCGAGATCGCCCATGTCCGCCGGGCCGCCACGCTGGCCGACGCGGCGCTCGAGGCCGCGGCGGGCGCCACCGCGCCGGGCGCCTTCGAAGGCGATATCCTCGCCGAGCTGCAGGGCGCCATCTATCGCGGCGGCGGCGACGATCCGGCGAACGAGCAGATCATCGGCTCCGGCCCCGGTGCCCTCATGTGCCGCTATTATTCCGGGCGGCGGCGGCTCGACGCGGACGACCTCCTCACCCTCGAATTCGCCGCCGCCTGGCGGCACTACCATGCCGCGCTGATGCGGACGATCGTCGTCGGGCGCCTCGACCCGCGCCTTGTCGAAATGCACGCCGCCTGCGAGGAGGCGCTGCTCTCGGCCGAGGCGGCGCTGCGCCCGGGCGAGCCGCTCGGCGCCGCCTTCGACGCCCATGCCCGCGTGATGGTGGCGCGCGGCCAGGGCGGCAACATGCTTTACGCCTGCGGCTATTCGCTCGGCACCACCTTCGCCCCGAACTGGATGGACTGGCCGATGGCCTATGCCGGCCAGTCCTACCTCGCGCGCCCGGGGAACGTCTTCTTCCTGCACATGATCCTGTTCGACGCCGACGCCGGCCTCGCCATGACCCTGGCCCGCACCTCGCTCGTCACCGAAACCGGCGCGGAACCGCTGTCGGGCGCTTCGCTGGACCTCATCCGGCGATAAGCCGTCGCGCGATCGAAGGCAGATCCAGGGTATCGGTCCCGAATTGATAAGACTGGTCGCATATGTCACGATGTGGATATGTCGAAGGCGAGTGTGCTGCCCCCCGACGTCTCACAGACATTGGCGGCCGTCGGCCAGCGGCTGGAGAATAGCCATAGCGTCGAAGCGGAGCTTCCCGCCGCCGTCGCGGGTATTTCCGCGCTGCCTTTGGCGATCCTCAGCAAGGCCGATCGGGCAATAGCCATGGCGGCGAGGCTCTATGAGCGCCGACCGCCTTCATTGGTGGAGCGGCTGTCGCGACGGCGCGTCTCGGACGCGGAGCAGCTGCGCAAGCTTCCCGATCTGTCGTACCTGTTCCTGTTCCACAACATCGGCCAGATCAGGGAAGCGGCGCTACGGCGCATCGAAGAGGGTTTGCCCAGTCCCTTCCTGTTCGCGGCGGTGGTGCTTCGCCTGAATGACTGGGCGCGGCCCGTTCGAAGCGCGGCCTTTGAATGCGCGCAACGTTGTTTTCCAATGACGCCGCCCGAGGTGATCGCCGAAGCAGCGACGGATCTTCTGCTTCGACAGGACAGCTGGCAACGTTGGGACAGTGAACGCGAGGTTGTCGATACGGCCTTCGCGAGACCCGACGTGAGTGCAAGGTTGGCCGACCTTATCCTGAACGCTCAAACTGGCCCCGCCTCGCGGGTTCTGCGCGCGGCACTGAAACAGGATGTCCTCGACCCGTACCTGGAATGCCTGGCAGGGCAAGCGAAGCAGCCCTCGGTGCGCGCTCTGGCCGTCCGAACCATCGCCGAGATGAAGGCGAGCTGGCACGCGGGCAGCGAATGGAAGTGGATAGACAAATCCATGGGGGAACGCGTCCGGGTTCCGGTACTTGCGTCGCGCGCCCTGACATTGCGTCCGCCGAGACAGGCCATTGTCGCGGCGGCGGCTTTGGATCGATCGGCGCTCGTTCGGAGGGCCGCGCTGGACGCCGTGATCCCGCATCCTTTCTCAGGCGACCAGATGCGCGAATTGGCGGGGCGACTAACCAGCGACCCCAGCCGCTCCGTCCGCGAAAGGGCCGTGTTTATCCTGTCACGGCACCCGGAAACGCCTTCGTCCGCCGGGCCGATGTGACGCTGACCGAATACGTCAGGCGGACCCGTCGGCCTCCGGCTTTTCCTCCGGCATCGCATAACGCTGGAAGAGCGGGATCTGCGCCATGATGAAGGCGACGTTGGCGATCGGCAGGACGAAGGTGCGGAAATTGACCCAGGTGTCGGTGCCGTAGAGGCGCCAGACGAATTCGTTCAGCAGGGCGAGGAAGAGATAGAACACCACGAAGCGGCCGGTGAACTTCATCCAGCCCTCGTCCCGCATCGGGATCAGCTCGTCCATCAGGTATTTCAGATAGCTCTGGCCGCGCAGCAGGCCGAGGCCGAGGATCGAGGCGAAGAGGCCGTAGAGGATGGTCGGCTTCATCTTCACGAAGGTGTCGTCGCGCAGGATCAGGGTCAGGCCGCCGAACACCGTCACCACGACCGCGGTGATGACCGCCATCTTCGGCAGCTTGCGCGTCAGGGCGAAGCTGAGCCCGAGCGTGGCGAGGATCGCCGGCACGAAGACCTTGGTCGCGAACAGCATCTGTTCGAGCTGCCGTTCCGCCACCTCCAGCCCCGGGGCGACGGGGGCCCAGCGGTAGGCGAGGAAGAACACGGCGATCGGCCCCACTTCGAGGGCGAGCTTCAACAGCGGATGGATATGTCGTTCGGCCATGCCGGCGTCATAGCCGCGCCGCCTTGCGAAATCCACAACATCCGGCGCGCTCGCGCTTATGTCATGGCAGGGCCGTCACAGGCCGGTCAGGGCGCGGGCGAATTCGTCGGGGTCGAAGGGCGCGAGGTCGTCGATCTGCTCGCCGACGCCGATCGCGTGGATCGGCAGGCCGAACCGGTCGGCCAGCGCGACGAGGACGCCGCCCTTCGCCGTGCCGTCGAGCTTGGTCATCACGAGGCCGGTCACATCGGCGATCCTGGCGAAGATCTCGACCTGGCGCAGCGCGTTCTGCCCGGTGGTCGCGTCGAGCACCAGCAGCGTGTTGTGCGGCGCCTCGGGATCGCGCTTGCGGATCACCCGGACGATCTTGGCAAGCTCGGCCATCAGATCCTCGCGGTTCTGCAGCCGCCCGGCGGTGTCGATCAGGAGGAGGTCGGCGCCCTCGGCCTCGGCGCGGGCCATCGCGTCGAAGGCGAGGCTGGCGGGATCGGAGCCCTGCGCCGCCGTCATCACCGGCACGCCGGCGCGCGCGCCCCAGACCTGCAATTGCTCCACCGCCGCCGCGCGGAACGTATCGCCGGCGGCGATCACCACCTTCTTGCCGGCGGCGCGGAACTGGCTCGCAAGCTTGCCGATGGTCGTCGTCTTGCCGGAACCGTTGACGCCGACGACCAGCACCACCTGCGGGCGCTTGGGATAGATCGGCATCGGCCGGGCAACCGGCCCGAGGATCGCGCCGATCTCGCCCGCGAGCAGTTCCTTGATCTCGCGCGCGCCCAGGCGCCGGCCGAAGCGGCCCTCGGCCATGTTGGCGGTGACCTTCAGCGCGGTCTCGACCCCCATGTCGGCCGAGATCAGCAACTCCTCGAGGCTTTCGAGCATGGCGTCGTCGAGCACCCTGCCCTTCTCGCGCTCGCCGCCGAACAGCCGGCCGACGAGGCCCGGCCGCTCCGCCTCGGCGGGCGCGGGCGCGGGGGAGCCGACCGGCGGCGCCTCGACCGGTGCCTCGGCCGGCGCTTCGTCGAGGATCGCCTCCAGCCCCTCGTCGATCTTCGAGGAGGATTTGAACAGACGGTCCTTGAGCTTCTGGAAAAACGCCATGGCCTACCCCGGGGAACCCGCCCCCTCCGTAGCCCGCGGGCCGCGCGGATGCAAACCGGTCTATTCCAGGCGGCCGAGCGGGGCGGGATCGAACGGCTCGGCCGCGTCCTCGCGCGGCGTCTCCGTCTCGGCGAGGCGGTCGTCGCGGAACAGGGTCCAGGCCGCGATGAACAGCGCGGCGATCAGCGGGCCGATGACGAAGCCGTTGATGCCGATCAGCGACATGCCCCCGACGGTCGAGACCAGCACCACATAGTCGGGCAGGCGCGTGTCCTTGCCGACCAGTGGCGGCCGAAGCAGGTTGTCGACGAGGCCGATCACCCCGACCCCGACCCCGATCAGCGCGAAGGCGCGAACATAGTCGCCGACGATGAAGAGATAGAAGGCGGCGGGCGCCCAGACGATGGCGGCGCCGACCGCCGGCAGCATCGAGAGAAAAGCCATCAGCACGCCCCAGAAGAAGGCGCCCTCGATGCCGACCAGCCAGAAGGCCACGCCGCCGATGATGCCCTGGATGATGGCGATGATGACATTGCCCTTGACCGTCGCCCGCACCACGGTGGCGAATTTCTGCATCAGGGCCCGGTTGTATTCGGGGCTGAGCGGCATGGCGGTGAAGATCGCATGGCCGATCTGGCGGCCGTCGCGGAACATGAAGAACAGCAGATAGAGCATGATCCCGGCGCTGACGACGAAATGCAGCGTGTTCTGGGTGACGCTGACCGCCTGTCCGGCGACGAGCTGGCTACCCTGCATCAGCGCGCCGCTCAACCTTTCGCGCAGCGCGTCATAGTCGCCGACGCCGACCTCGCGCAGCCAGGTCTCCAGTTCCGCCGGCAGATCGGAGCGGAGTTCGGCGACGATCATCGAGACATCCACCTGTCCGCTCTGGAACCGGTCGTAGAGCCGCCCCCCCTCCCCGACCAGCGAGGCGATGATTAGGGTCATCGGGATGACGGCGATGACCACGCAGATCAGCGTGCTGATCAAGGCGGCGATATTGCGCCGCGGCCAGAGCCGTTTCTCGATCGCGCGCTGCATCGGCTGGAAGATGATGGCGAGGATCACCGCCCAGAGCACCGCCCCGTAGAAGGGCAGCAGCAGCCAGGCAAACGCCACCGTCACCAGCCCGAGCAGCAGCAGGAACGCCTTGTGATGCAGCTGGTTGTCCATGGTGCGTCCCCCGGGCGCCGCGGCGTGGAGGCGGCTGGCCGGCCCTCCGCCGCGCTTGGCCCCGAGCCTACGCGGGAAGTCGCGCGAATGGCAAGGCGGCGCGGGCGGGCCGGCGGGAGGATCGCATTCGACGAACAGCCTTCCTGGCGCGCGGGAGATTTTTCCGCGTCCGCGCCTTGCCGACCTGTCAGTGGGGGGTCGCGCGGGCGCGCACCCGAAGCAAGCTTGCGTAGGACGCGAGGGGGGCGGATTCTCCGGGGGCTCTCAATCGTGGCAGGTGCGCCGTCTCGCCGAAGGCGTGCCACCGGCACGACCAGGGCACGCCCGCCGCGACCTCGCGCGCGGTCCAGTCGGAATGCGACCACCCCGGGGGCTGGTCCCTTACGCCGTCGGGTCCTTTTCGATCAGGCGGATGGCTCCGACGCGGGCTTGGGCCTGGATCGCCTTGGTGACCTCGATCTGCGCGGCCTCGCCTTCCTTACGCGACACTTCGGTCAGCGCGGCCAGTTCCTCGACGTAGCGGTCGGCGAGGCGGCGCGGCAGGTTCTCCATGATGAAGGGCACGGTGGCGCTGCCCTGGCTCTCGCCGAGCTTCAGCGCCTTCATCAGCTCTTCCTCCGGCACGTCGCGCAGGACGCCGGCGACGTCGCGGCCATGCACGCGCGTCGCGATGTCCTCGAAGGTGAACATCGTGCGCTGAACGTCCTGGGCGAGCGACGGCTCCTGCGCCTCGAGATAGCCGAGAAAGCCGTCCCGCGCCTCGGACGAGATATTGTTCATGAGCCCGGCGATCAGGTCGGCCGGGCGGCGCTTCGAGAGGTTGCGCTGCAGCACCGAGAGGAAATCGCGATCGATCGCGGTCATGATGCTGGCGGCGATGCCCGGATCGAGGGTCGGTACGCGCGACAGGCGCAGGACGACGGTCTGGGCGAACGACCGGTCGAGCCGTTCCAGGACGCTCGCCGCGACCTCGGCGCGCATCTCGCTCAGGATGACGGCGGCGGTCTGCGGATGCTCGGCCTGCAGGAAGGTGGCGATCGCCGGGATGGGCGCCTCGTTCAGCCGGTCCCAGGCCGAGCGCGTGTCGCCCCGGCCGCCATCGAGCAGGCGCGAGACGTCGCCCTCGCCCATCACCGCGCCGAGCAGCTTTCGCGCCGCGTTGGCGCCGCCGCTGATCTCGGGGCCGCTGGTCAGCGCCTCGAGAAACTCGACGATCACCGCGTCGAGCAGCTCCTGCCGGATCTTGCCGAGCCCGGCGAGGGCGCGGGCGAAGCGTTCCATGTCGGGCGGCGAGATTTCCTTGAGGAAGCCGGCGGCGAGTTCCGGGCCGATCGCGGTCAGGATCATCGCCGCCTTCTCGATCGGCGCCGGCATCTGTTCGGGGCGCGCCGCCAGCGCGCGCGGCTTGTCGACGCGGCTGACCTTGGCCGGGACGAGCGCGGTCGCGTCGCTCATGGCTGATAGCTCCGCACCATGGCGCCGGCGAGCAGGGTCCAGCCGTCGGCGATCACGAAGAAGGCAAGCTTGAACGGCAAGGAGACGATCGCCGGCGGAACCATCATCATACCCATGGACATCAGGATGGCGGCGATCACGAGGTCGATCACCAGAAACGGCAGGAAGATGAGGAATCCCACCTCGAAGCCGCGCTTGATCTCGCTGAGCAGGAAGGACGGCACGAGGACCGACAGCGGCGTCTCGGCGCCCGGCGCCGGCGGCCGCGGCGCGGCGTCGGTCAGCATGCGCACGGTGCCGGGATCGACGCGGCCCTCCATGAAGACGCGGAAAGGTGCGATCACCGGCGCGAAGGCCTGTTCGGGCGGCAGGGTGCCCTCGATCATCGGCGAGACGCCGTTGGTCCAGGCCTCGGTGAAGACTGGCTCCATCACGAACCAGGTGAGAAACAGCGCGAGGCTGACGATCATCATGTTCGGCGGCGCCTGCTGAACGCCGATCGCCTGGCGTAGGATCGAGAGCACGGTGACCATGAAGGGAAAGCAGGTGACCATGATCGCGAGCCCGGGGGCGAGCGAGAGCACGGTGATGAGCAGGAACAGCTGAACGGTGCGCAAGGAAAACGACTGACCGTCGCCGAGGTTGATCGACACCTCCTGCGCCAGCGCCGGATAGGCAAGGAGAAGCAGCCCGGCCGCGAGCGCGCCGAGCATCAGGGACCGCGATGTCAGGCGCTCAAAGCTCATTCGAGAAGTCGGCGACTTCGGTCAGCCGCACGCCGAGCCGCCCGCTGTCGTCGCCGAGCTCCTGCAGCTCGCCGCGGGCGATCAGCCGGTCACCGATATAGAGTTCGACCGGATCGTCGATCGAACTGTCGAGGGTCAGCACCGAGTCGCGCCGCAACTCGACGAGCTCGCTGACCAGCGGGCGCGCCTTGCCGACCGAGATCGTGACCTCGATCGGCACGCCCATGAAGGCGCCGCCGCGCGCCGCGCGATGCGCGGGCTCGGCCGGGGCCTCGGGCGCCGGATCGAGCGCGGGGCCGCGCGGGATATCGTCGTGCTCGATGTCATCCATGGTCGGTCGTGTCCTCGGGGTTCACTTGCGCGTTGGCCTTGCCGGCGGGGCCGAGATGCGAGGCGATGCAATGGCGGATCTGGGCGACGCAGGCGTCGAGATCGAGCTGGTCATAGCCTTGGTCCCAGAAGACCTGCGCCTCGCGCGGCAGCAGGTCGGGCGCCATCTCCACCGTCGCGTCGAGGCCGCGCTCGGCAAGGATCGCCTCCAACGTCGGCACCAGTTCCGGCGCGCAGCGCAGCCTCGGCCGTGCTTCCGGCGCCGCTTCGAGCGCCAGCGTGACGAGCCGGGCGATCTCGGCGAAAAGGCCGGTCTCGGCCAGCGCGGGGGTGATGGCCTCGCAGAGCGCGCGGACCATCGGCGCGACGCTGGCCGCGACATGGCGCCGCGCCGCCTCGTTGCCGAGGTTCGCGTCGTTCAACGCCTCGATCAGGTCGCTGGTCAGGCGGGCCTGATCTTCGAGAAAGCTGTCCATCGCCGCCGACTGGCCGGCGAGAAAGCCGTCGCGATAGGCTTCTTCCCGCGCCGCTTCCTGTCTGCGCGCGGCCTCGTCGGCGCGGGCGCGGGCCGGATCGGCCGCCGGAGCGAAGGTCTCGAGGCGGAAGGCGGTCATGATCCGGCGGGCTCCTTGTGAGTCTCGGGCGCTTCGATCCAGCTGCGCAGCACGGCGGCGCTATCCTCGCCGCGACTGGCGATCACCTCGCGCAGGCGGTCGATCTTGGTGACGGTCTGCGGCGGCAGGTCGAGCACCTCCTTGCCGTTGCCGAGCGCGCGAACCGGATCCGGGCCGAGGGCCGGGTCGCGCGGGCCGGTCAGCTCCAGAAGCTCGACGGCCGGCTGGCGGCTGAGCATCGGGCGCAGGACGAAGAAGATGAGGGCCAGCACGATCAGCGCGAGAACCACCATCTGCGCCAGCCGCGCGCCCTGCGCTTCGAGGAAGGCCGAGCCCGAGCGCTCGACCAGCGAACCCTGCTCGGCCGGCAGCGTGAAGCGCAGCGATTCCAGCGTGACCGTGTCGCCCCGCTCGGAATCGAAGCCGATGGCGGACTGCACGAGCATGCGCAAAGTGTCCATCTCCTCCGGCGGCCGCGGCGCCCATTTCTGCGTGCCGTCCGTCGCCGTCTCGGTGATGCCGTCGACGATGACCGCGACGCTGATCCGCCGGACCTGGCCGGGCTGGATCACCCGCTCGCGCTTGGTCTCGGAGACATCGAAATTCTGCCGCTCGGACGTGCGGCTGGAGGTTCGGCTGTTCTCGCCCGCGCCACCCGCGTCGCCGTCGGGCAGGTTGCTGGCCACGGTGACGCCGGGATTGGTGCCTTGCGCGCTTTCCTGGTTCTGTTCGCTCTCGCTGCTGATCGCGACGCGGCTGTCGGGGTCGATCACCCGCTCGCTGATCGTCTGGCTGTCCATGTCGGCGTCGACATTGACCTCGACGATCGCCCGGCCGGGACCGACGCGCGCCTCGAGCAGGCGCTGGACATTGCCGCGCAGCGTCTCGGCCCGGTCGTCGGGCCGCGGGATCGCGCCGCCGGCGATGGTGTCCTCGGACCCGGCGAGCACCACGCCGGTCACGGAATCAAGCACCGCCACCGCGTCGGGCGCGACGCCCTGCACGGCCGAGGAGACGAGATAGCGGATCGCCTTCGCCTGGTTCTCGTCGAGCGCGCCCCGCGCCATGGTGACGGTGACCGAGGCCGTGCCGGCCGTGTTGCGGGCAAAGGGCTGGCTGACCGGAGCCGCGAGATGGACGCGCGCGGCCCTCACGTTGGGCGAGCCGGTGATGGTGCGCGCCAGCTCTCCCTCCTTCGCACGCCAATAGGCGGCGTCGAACATCTGGCTCGTGGTGCCGAAGCCGGAGAGACCGTCGAGGATCTCGTAGCCCTGCGCCCCGCCGGCCGGCAGGCCATCGGCGGCGAGCCGCATCCGCACCGCGTCGCGCTGGGACTGTTCGACATAGATGGCGGCGTCGCGCACCTCGAACGGCACGTTGTCGGCTTCCAGCGCCGCGACCACCTCGCCGGCGGCGGCGGGGTCGAGCCCGGAATAGAGCATCGCCATCGAGGGCGTTGTGGCGACGCGGCTGATGCCGAAGATCGCCGCGACGATGGCGACGACGGCGAGGGCCGCGATGATCCGCCGACGCGGGTCGAGCCCCTCCCACAGCGCCTGGATCTGTTTCAACGCGGCCTCGTTCGCTGTTCGGTTCCGTTCAAGAACCCTTGCCCGGGGGTTAACCACCGGTGTCCGTTGTCGGATACTCGACTGAACAGGCTTAACATTTGGTTAGTGGTCCTGAGGTTAATTGCGATCGAACCGCGAACTTTAACCTCTGGGTTTCCAATGACAGACGCCGCCGCAACCGCAGCCGCCCCGTCCGAAGCGCCGAAGGGGGGCAAGAAGGGATTGCTGTTCGGCGTGATCGGCGCGGCCCTTCTGGGGGGCGCCGGTTTCTATGGCGTTTACTCCGGCCTTCTCTCGCCCGACCTCGTGAAGGGCGGTGGCGGTCACGAAGCGGCCGCGGGCAATGGCGAGGCCTCGTCCGGCCATGGCGAGGAAGGCGGTCACGGCGCGTCCGCCGAGGCGGGACCGCTGGCCGGGATCGCCTTCGTGGCGATGGACCCGATCACCATCTCCCTGCCGCCCGGGTCCTCGGCGCGGCATCTGCGCTTCACCGGTCAGCTCGAGGTCGATCCCGAGCAGTCGGCGACGGTGACCCAACTGATGCCGCGTATCCTCGACGTGCTGAACACCTACCTGCGCGCGGTCGAGGTGCGCGACCTCGAACAGCCCGCCGCCATCCCGCGGCTGCGCGCGCAGATGCTACGGCGGATCCAGGTGGTGACCGGCGAGGGCAAGGTGCGCGACCTGCTGATCACCGAATTCATCCTGAACTAGAGGAGCGGCGGATGGGATTGCTCATGGATGGTCTCTTGATGGCCGCCTCGCTGTTCGCCGGCGCCTATTGCTGGGTGCTGGCGCGCCGGGTCCGCGACCTCAAGGATCTCGACAAGGGGCTCGGCGGCTCGATCGTCAACCTGACGCGGCAGATCGAGCTGGCCCGCGCCACGCTGGACGAAGCGCGAAACGCCGCGAAGGAGACGCGCCACGATCTCAGCCAGCTGAGCGCGCGCGCCGAGACCGCCGCCGCCCAGCTGCGCCTGCTGCTCGCCACCGTGAAGGAACAGGACGTGGCGCCGGCCGCGCAGATCGCCCCGCTGGCGGCGACGCGCGCCGAGCTTCCGCCCGCCCCCGTCGCCCGGCCGCTGACGCTGCCCGAAACCCCGCCGCGCGCGGTCCAGCGTCGCGAGGAACCAACCATCGAGCCCCCGGCGGCCGAACCGCCGCGGCGCGAGAAACCGGCGGCGGCGCGCCCCGAGCCTGAATCCGCGCCCGCCCGGGCCGCGTCGGCGCCGGACATCCCGAAGCCGCGCGCCCTGCCGCCGCTGAGCGGTCTCCTGCGACGGACGAAACCGGAGCCGGTCGTGGCGCGCGACGAGGACGAGATCCTCGACGCGCTGCGGGCGATCGCGGGCGGAGGCCGCTGACCCCATGACGAAGCGGACCCCCGCGATCAGCGGTGTCGGCCTGATCGTGCTCTGTTTCCTCGGCTCGGCCGCGCTCCGGCTGACCCATGGCGGGCTGGCGCTGGCCGAGGAACTGGACCAGATGGCCGCGGACACCGCCGCCGCGCCCCCCGCGGAAGGCGCCGACGCGCTGATGGCCGCCCTGCGCGAGCGGGAGAAACAGCTCGACGCCGACGCCGCGAAGCTCGCCGACCGCCAGCAGACACTGAACGTCGCCGAAGCCAAGCTCGCCGAACAGCTCGCCGCCTTCGAAAAGGCGCGCAAGCAGCTCGAGGCGACGCTCGCCACCGCCGACAAGGCGGCCGAGAAGGACATCGACCGCATGACCACGGTCTATGAGAACATGAAGCCGGCCGAGGCGGCCAAGATCCTCGACCGGATGGACGTCGCCTTCGCCGCCGGCCTCATGTCGCGGATGCGGCCGGAAATCGCGGCGCAGGTGCTGTCGAGCATGAATCCCGACGCCGCCTACGCCGTCACTCTGACCATCGCCAGCCGCAATTCCGCCGTGCCGACAAAATAGCGGCGAACGCCGAAAATCGCCGTGAAACCGCGTGGTTTGAAGGTTTCTTAAGGTCCACCCGTCAGAGAGGGCGAAACGCTCGCCCGGAGCCGAAACGAGACTCGGATCACCGGCGCGGATACGGGACGCGCAACCGCGGGATTTGAGTCATGATCGGCATCGTCGGCATCGTCATCGTGTTCGCCTTCGTATTCGGCGGATATACCTTCGCCGGCGGCAAGATCGGCATCATCCTGCATTCGCTGCCGTTCGAGATGATGATGATCGCCGGCGCCGCGCTCGGCGCCTTCGTGATCTCGAACGACATGCACGGGATCAAGCACACGCTGAAGGATGTCAGCAAGGTCTTCAAGGGACCGCACTGGAAGACGCAGGATTTCCAGGATCTGCTCTGCCTGATGTTCCAGCTGATCCGGATCGCGCGGTCGAACCCGGTCGAACTCGACACCCATATCGAGGATCCGGGCGCCTCGCCGATCTTCAACGCCTATCCGCGCATCCTCGCCGACGACGAGGCGGTGGCGCTCATCTGCGACACGCTGCGCTCGGCCTCGATGAACTACGACGATCCGCACCAGGTCGAGGAAGTCCTCGGCAAGCGGATCGAGCAGAATTACGAGAATGCCCTGCATTCGGCGCATACGCTGCAGCAGATGGCCGACGGCCTGCCGGCGCTCGGCATCGTCGCCGCCGTGCTCGGCGTCATCAAGACCATGGCGGCGATCGACCAGCCGCCGGAAATCCTCGGCAAGATGATCGGCGGCGCGCTGGTCGGCACCTTCCTCGGCGTGTTCCTCGCCTATGGCTTCGTCGGCCCCTTCGCCAACCGGGTGAAGGCGGTGATCGACGAGGACCAGCATTTCTACAACCTGATCCGCGAGGTGATGGTGGCCGCCCTGCATAACCACGCGCCGAACGTCTGCGTGGAGGTCGGCCGCCAGAACACTCCGGCGAGCCTGCGCCCGTCCTACAACGAGCTCGAAGGGGCGCTGAAGGCGTCGAAACAGAGCCTCGCGGCATGATCCGGCGCGGTCTCGTCTCGCTCGCGGCGGTGCTCGCCGCGGCGCCGGCGCTCGGCGCCGAAGGCGGCGCGATCCGGGGCGGCGAGCATGTCGGCTTTTCGCGCATCGTGCTGACGGTCGATCCGAAGACCGAATGGTCGCTGGAGACGCGCGACGGCGGCGCGTCCATCTTCTTCCCCGGCAAGGCGCTGGACTTTTCCACCACCGGCACGTTCGAGAAGCTGCCGAAGACGCGCATCCAGTCGGTGCGCGCGACCACCGGCGCGACGGGCACGACCGTGGAGGTCGAGATCGATTGCGACTGCCGGGTCAGCACCGCCTTCGTCGGGGCGCAATATCTCGCGCTCGACGTAGGCGACCGGGACGCGGCGCCACCCGTCCCGGTTCCCGAGCCCGCGCCCGAGGATCCCGCCGCCCGCGCCGAACGCGAGGCGGCGGCGGTGGCCTCGGCCGAGGAGGTGCTGCTGCGCCAGATCGCGCGCGCCGCGAGCCAGGGGCTGATCGAGCTCTCCGAGCCGACTCCGGCGCCGGAAGCGCATGGAGAACCCCAACCGAAAGCCGAGACGCCGTCCGCCGCGATGGCCGAGGCGCCGAAGCCGCTCGCCCGTCCGGACCCCGCCAGCGCGCCGCTGACGGCGGTCAGCGCGGCGACGCCGCGCGCCACCCTGGAGGACCTCCCGCTCGACATCTTCGATCACGAGCAGGTCGAGGCGACCACGGTCTTCGATCGCGACACCCGCCTCGCGGCGGCGCGCATGAAGCAGCAGCCGCCGGCGCCGGAATGCCTGCCGGACTCGGTCTTCGATTTCGCCCAATGGTCGAACGGCCAGGCGTTGTTCGCGCAGGAGCCGGCGCTCGAGCGCCGGGTCGTCGGTGAGTTCGACACCCCCGATCCCGAGGCGCTGGCCGACTTTGCCCGGCTCTATATCCGCTTCGGTTTCGGCATCGAGGCCGAAAACCTTTTGCTGGGACTCGACACCCCGTTCGCAGACCGCGCGGCGCTGCTCGATCTCTCGCGCGCGGTCGAGGGGCGGCCGGTGGCGGCCGACGGGCCGCTGGCCCTGACCGCGATCTGCCCTGGCGCGCACGGCCTCTGGCTCGCCATCGGCGGCGCGGCGCCCGCCTATCATGACGCGGCGGGCTTCGCTTCGGTTCAGGAGGCCTTCGAGGCGCTGCCGGTCGATACGCGCGCGCTGGTCGGCCCGATTCTGATGTCGCGGCTGCTGGACGCCGGCCATCCGGAAGCCGCGCGGCTGATCCATGACACCGCGATCCGCCCGGGTGAGTCCGGCTCGGACGCGATGCGGCTCGGCGAGGCGCGGCTGATGGCGGCGGAGGGCCATCCGATGGAGGCGGCGCGGGCCATGAACGCGCTCGCCGCCGCGAATACCGCCGTCTCCGTCGAGGCGCTGATCCGGCTGGCGCGGCTGACGCTCGAATCCGATCTGCCGGCGCCCGGCAATCTCGTCACCGACCTGCGCGCCGCCGCGCTCGAGAACCGCCATACGCCGCGCGAGGCCGAGCTGCGCGCGCTGCTCGCCGAGGAGCTGGCGCGCGAGGCGGCGCTCGGCCTCGCCATCGCCGAGATCAACGCGGCGCGCGACGACCTGCCGGAGAGCGCCGCCGCGATCGACACGCTCGCCGTCCGCCTGCTGGCCGCCGCCGATCCGGCCGAGGTCGGCGAGGCGGCCTATGCCGAGATCATGCTGACGCAAGGCGCGCTGATCGGGCCGGACCCGGCGAACGACCCGGCGCGCCTGACCATCGCGGAGCATCTGCTGGCGATCGGCCTGCCGCGCGCCGCGCTCGACATTCTCGCCCCGGCGACGGCGCGCGGCGCGCAGCCGGCCGGGATGCGCGCCGCGGAGGCGCATCTGCGGCTCAATGATCCCGACGCCGCCCTGGCCGACGGGGCGAACATCGACGGCGCCGCGGCGGCGGAGATCCGGGCGCGCGCCTATGCGCGGAAGGGCGATTTCGCCGCCGCCGCCCGCGTCCTGACCGAAGCGGGGCTGACCACCGAGGCGGCGAGCTATGCCTGGCCCTCCGGTGACTGGCGGAGCGTGGCGACCGAGGAGCCCGCGCGCGCCGCG
>JBGAJI010000206.1:0-2471 GCA_044225035.1 Amaricoccus sp.
ACTGGGCGCCGCCGCGGTCTGGCCCGACAGCACCTTGTTGACCTCGAGCCCCTGATGCTCGGCCTGAAGCCCGCCCGGCTCGGCCGGGGCCACCCGGGTCGGCCCCTCCATCGCCTTGACGATCGGCACCTCGGCCGCGTCGCGTGTCCCGAGGCGATAAGACCAGAGACCCATGGCCCCGATCACCCCGAGAAACACCGCCGCCCCGGCCAGCCGCCGCAACGACGAAGGGATCACCTGGTCAGGGCTATTGCCCGCAACGGACTCGTAGTCGTCGCTGTAAAGATCGCGCATGGGGTTCTTGCCTGTTTTGCCATACCATATCGTGTATGCGCCTCTGCTCCAACCCCGAAATACGCGCGGATGCTTTATCGCATCTCATTCATCGGAGTTACCCCCAGAATACCAAGACCGGCCGATATGACAACCGCCGTCGCACGCACCAGCGCAAGCCGCGCCCGCGTCGTTTCGCCCGCGTCCTCGCGCAGGAAACGCTGGTCGGGATCGAGCTTGCCCTGATGCTGCAAGGCGTGAAATTCGGACGCCAATTCATATAGATAGAAGGCGATCCTGTGCGGCTCGTGATTGCTCGCCGCCACTTCGACCTGTCGCGGCCATTCCCCCAGCGTCCGTGCCAGCCGCAATTCCGCCGCCGTGCCGAGCGGCGCGAGATCGGCGCCCGCCAGATCGGCGTCGCCGGTGGCGAACCCCGCCCCCGCCGCGCGGCTGAGCACCGAGAAGGCCCGGGCATGGGCGTATTGCACGTAGAAGACCGGATTTTCCTTCGACTGTTCCAGCACCTTGCCGAAATCGAAGTCGAGCGGCGCGTCGTTCTTGCGCGTCAGCATCACGAACCGCGTCACGTCGCGCCCGACAAGCTCCAGCACGTCGCGCAAGGTGACGAAATTCCCGGCGCGCTTCGACATCTTGAAGGGCTCGCCATCGCGGGTCAGCTTCACCAACTGGCAAAGCTTGCAATCGAGCGGCACGCGCCCGTCGCTCAGCGCGGCGACGGCCGCCTTCATCCGCTTCACATAACCGCCGTGATCGGCGCCGAGCACGTCGATCAATTCATCGTAGCCGCGCTCTACCTTGTTGTAATGATAGGCGATATCCGGCGCGAAATAGGTCCAGCCGCCGTCCGACTTCTTCACCGGCCGGTCGATGTCGTCGCCATAGGCGGTCGAGCGGAACAAAGTCTGCTCGCGCGCCTCCCAATCCTCCGGCGTCTTGCCGCGCGGCGCTTCCAGCACGCCCTCGTAGATCAGGTCCTTGGCTTCCAGCGCGGCCAGCGCCGCCTCGATCTCGCCGGTGCCATAGAGCGATTTCTCCGAGAAGAACCGGTCCATCCCGACGCCGAGCAGCGCGAGGTCGCCCCGGATCAGATCCATCATCTCGGCCGTGGCGAATTCCCGCACTTCGCCGAGCCACGCCGATTCGGGCAGGTCGATCAGGCTGTCGCCGTATTTCTCGCGCAGCGCCGCGCCGACCGGGATCAGATAGTCGCCGGGATAGAGCCCCTCGGCGATCTCCGGGTCCAGCCCGCAGGCCTCGCGATAGCGCTCATAGGCCGACCGGGCCAGGACATCGACCTGGGCCCCCGCGTCGTTGATGTAATATTCGCGCGTGACCTCGTAGCCCGCGAAATCGAGCAGGCCGGCCAGCGCGTCGCCGAAGACCGCGCCGCGCGTGTGGCCGACATGCAGCGGGCCGGTGGGATTGGCCGAAACGAATTCGACATTGATCCGCCGGCCCTGCCCCAGACGGGACCGGCCGCAATCCGGCCCGCGCGCCAGGATTTCGGGAATGAGCGCGAACCAGCGCGCCGGGTCGAGCCGGAGGTTCAGGAACCCCGGCCCCGCCACCTCGACCGAAACGAGGCCCGGCGCGCCGGCCAGCGCCTCTGCCAGCGCCTCGGCGATCTCGCGCGGGCCCTTGCGCGCCGGCCGCGCCAGCACCATCGCGGCGTTGGTCGCCATGTCGCCATGCGCCGGGTCGCGCGGCGGCTCCACCGTCACCGCGCCGAGATCGAGCCCGCGCGGCAGCGTCCCCTCCGCCACCAGCCGCTCGATCCCCTGGAGCACGAGGCTCTTGATTTCCGCGAAGATATCCATGTCGTCGCACTTTCCCAGCCGTTCCCGTGCGGTTAGCACAGCTTCCGCGCGCCCTCCATGCCATTCGGGGCCGATCGCGGCGCTGGCCAAGCCCGGCCGGACTCGCTTAGGCTCGGGAGCATCGTCGGAGGAGGATTTTCGAAGGAATGATCCGCGCGCTTCTGCCTATGGCGCTCGCCGCCCTCTGCCTCTCGGCGGTCGCGCCCGGGGCGCAGCCGGTCCCGGCCGACGAGTTCGAGGCGTTCAGCGAGGGGCGGACGCTCTATTTCACCCGCGACGGCCAGCCGTTCGGCGCGGAGCGGTTCCTGCCCGGCCGCCGGACCCTCTGGCGCTCCGACGGCGGCCTTTGCCTCGACG
>JBGAJI010000056.1:0-20144 GCA_044225035.1 Amaricoccus sp.
CGGATCGAGCGCGCCTTCTGCGCCCTCAAGGACTTCCGCCGCATCGCAACCCGCTACGACAAGCTCGCCCGGAACTTCCTCGCCGCCGTCGAAATCGCAGCCGTCATCCTATGGTGGACCTGATTGAGTCCCGACCCTAGTCCGCGCGCGGGGCGCGGAACTCTGTTAAAGTTACTGCTATCCGAATCCTGCCGCCTAGGAAACTCCCAGCATCAGCTCGGAGTTGGATGGGAGTGTTTTCGTAGTAGGTCACGGGCGTCCCGCTTACCCCGATAAAGGACGCGTTTCGCGCGGTACCGATGCCCGACCCGTACCGATTGTCGGCGCCGGCGACGCCTATGCGCCAGCCCGTCAGGGCCGTGCCGGAAAGCGCCTCGACCACTCTTCCGGTCACTGCGTGAACCTGAGAATTGCCGGGAATCGTGAATGAGGTCGTGTTGTTTGTACCGGCGGTGACCAAGTGATCGAACTCGATCAACCGCCACGAGGCACTCGCGCCTTTCGGGGATATGACGAGAGCGTCCGCGACCCAATCGGTTCCGTCGAAAACGCGGCGTCCGTTCGTCTCCTCATCCCAGGCACACCATCCGGCCTTTGGTGTCAGATACAACCAGCCCCCATTACTCCAAACCGCGACGCGTTTCGATCGTCCGGTCCATTCTCCGCTCGCCCCAACCGGCACGAGATACGCCCCCCCCTCGTCGACATCCGTGGGTGGAATTTGAACCGTCGAGGAAAGAACACGAAGCTGAGCCACGGCATCGAGAATTGCCAACGCTTCGTTCATCGTCACATGCTTCTGCGCCTGCGACGGAGCGAGGAGAGGCAATCCAAACTGAGTTGTACTAGCCATTGAATTTGATCCTTTCATAGGCGCCAGGGCCAAATCGATCGGAAATCTGAGCGACTTCTATCGTCAAAAAAGTCCCAGCGTTGTCCAGTTCTTGGGCGGATCCTAGATAGATGAATTTCGGTTCTTGAACATAGTCTTCGCGAACAGCGACGGTACCTATGAGAATTCGAAGGTGATACCGCTCGCTGCTCTCACCGAGCGGAACATCCACGCCCTGCCAGCCGTCCCCGTCAATTCGCGTACGCCGCGTCCAGCTGATCAGGATATTGCCCGTCGGAGAACGCACCGCTTTCAAATGCGCGGGCCTGTACGGCCGAAGGCCGACGCCATCAAACGCGAGCACTCGGTGGACATAGCTCGCATCGTCGAACGATTTCACTGCGGGCCCAATGCGATAGTGGCGCTCTATTCCGCGCGAAGACGCCGGCAGGTCGATTTGGGAAAGCGCCCGGTCAATCAGAACGAAATCGGTCCCCAACGGCCATTCGTCCGGAATCTGCCCGTCCGTACCGGCTTGCCCCCGCAGCAAGCCCGACAGCAGATATACTTGTGGCGCAACGAGTTTAGCCTGTTCAAACTGGAATACCTCCCAATCCGACGAACCATTGCGCAGGGCAGCCACATTGGCGCCATTCAAGACGCTCGTGGCACTTCGGCTCTCCAATGCTCCATGACGGATCCGAACCCGAATGGCGGCGCGCATCCAACGACCGGGAATGCCCGCCGGAAGCACGTCGAGAGTTTCCCCAAACGTTGCCGGTTTGGAAATCGTGCGGTTCAATGCGTATCCATTGTCGTCGCTGGCCGAGTACACAGCCACCGATCCAGACCACGGATGTTTGAACACCGCCACATGTGGAGCGTGCGGAACCTCGTCTCCGGTAAGGAGGGGGAGATCTAGGAACTCGGTGTATACCTCGGACTGGGCCGATATATTGACCGCCGACGCTCTCGGTTCGCTCCTGTAGGTCGGCGCCTCATAGGTCGCTGGTTCCACGCGCACCGCGTTGATTACCCGATGACCCGCCTCGTCTATACGATCGATACGATACAGGTCCGACCTGTCGCCTGTCGCGACAGCCAAGACATCACCTGGCGCGAACCGCAAATCCGACGGTGGAAGCCTGAAAGTGACGGTGTCTCGGGCAATTCTGCTTTCACTAAGCCACCGCGTCGCGATCGCCTCGGCATCCGAGCCCAAAAGGACCAGGGAAGCGCTGGACTGCGCGGTATTTGGCTCGGCTGGATGCGGGTAAACCGCTTCGACAGCGCCGGAACCATAATCGGCATCGGCCTTCACAAAGCCGAAGGTTACGCGGCTTGGAACATCCGCTGATGGAGCGCGAACAAGGGTCACGGCGGGCCCGTCGGCAGAAACCACGAAGCTATCCGGATCCCGGTCAGCGACGACTATGCCATCTCGGGAGGAAAATCCGACCCGGGCTCCAACGGGAACGCTATCGAACGCATAGGCGAGCATAAGCGGTTGAAGACTCTGTCGCGCACTTTCGACGGCCTCAACCACATAGCCGCTGACAGAACCGTACAGGTTCGCCACATCAATAGTGTCCACATTCGCGGAGAGGCAGAGCTCGGACACAACTTCGGCGAGAGAGACCTGGGTCATCCGGCCATTTAGCCAGTGTCCACGTGAATAGTTATCGCCGTCCGACCATGTCTCCATCCTGTTTGGAAAATCCGGCCAGGGTCGCGCATCCCATGCCCAGACATGCGCGCGTGTCATGTCCACCATCGGACCGTCGTAAATGGCGGATACCGGATTGTTCTCCGCTTTCTCCCAATGCAGAAACATCGCTTGGAGATACCGCAACTGGAGAAAGTCGTCACGGGACCCACTAGAGTAATAGGGGAAAAAACTCTCCGAAGACTTCGGATCATAGAAGACGTTAGGCTGGTTCGTACCCTTGTTGACGGCCGGGCAGCCCAGTTCCGTGAACCAGATCGGCTTCGATTGCGGGACCCAATTCGAGGCCTCGGTCTTGATCCCACCTACCCGGTGTACGTGTTTGTTGGACCACCAATTGACCAAATCCTTGTAGCGGAAGGTCCAGTCCTCGCCGTATGCGCCGTCGGTGATCGGAGTACGCGCTTGGACGTCACGATCGGTGGACGAGGCATAGTACCAGTCATATCCCTCTCCGCCCGCGACATTTCCACTGAGATACTCGAGGTTATAGATCGATCCCACCGCCGCGTCGGCGTGATCTGAGCCGTCCCGCCAGTCGGACAGCGGCATGTAATTGTCGATACCTATGAAATCTATGTCCCGATGAGACCACAACGGATCCAAATGAAAGGTAACGTCACCCGAACCATCATCCGGATGGTGCCCAAAGTACTCGGACCAATCGGCCGCGTAACCGATTTTCGTCGACGCCCCCACAACCGCGCGCACTTCGGACGCGAGATCGCAAAGCTGCGCCACCCCGGGATAACTCCCGTTCGCGCCACGGATCTGAGAAACACCGCGCATCTCGGACCCGACGCAGAACACGTCAACTCCGCCGGCGACCTCGCACAGGTGCGCATAGTGAAGAATGAAGCGGCGATAGGACCACTCTTCAGGTCCGACATATGCGACGGAGGCGGCATCAGGCTGAAAATCCTGGCTGCTCGCGCGACCGAAAAACGCGCCTACCTGCTGCGCGGCCGCCGACGTCTTGTCAGGAGTGCCCGGACGACCCGGCGCGGCGGATAGGGTAATCCGGCCCCGCCAAGGAATGGTGGGCTGGTCTTCCGATCCCGTCCACGGATCCGTCAGGCCGTTGCTGTCCTGAATATCCATCAGAATGAATGGATAGAAAACCACCTGAAGTCCCATTTCGCGCAGGTGGCGGATCGCCTGAATAACCGACTCGTCCGATGGCGTCCCACCGAAAACCGGTCGCCCTTCGATCTGGCTGACCACCTTCGCCGCCGAACGCGCCGTGCCCGACACGTTCCAGTGCATCGGCGTTCCGTCCTGAATCGACTGTTCGACGCCGGGCCGCAACTCGCAAACACCGCATCGAAGATCATTTCCGAACCAGGTGACGACCAGGGAAACAGAGCCGACTTTCGGCAGTTCAGAGACCAACTGGCCGATCGATGCCTTTAGGTCCGCGACGCCTGCGTCATTATGTATGTTCGCAATTTTGCTCTCGCCTTTTCCGAGATCGAAGCGGACGGGTTCGGTGGCCAGAGCATACTCACCAGTCCCCGGAACTAGAGCCACTGCGCGAATATTCTCCGCCGGTGATTTTGGCAGTCCTGGCACCTCTCGGGAGGTCCGGCGGAATACCTCGAAATTGAACTGGGGAATCCGATTGCCAAAGGGAGACAAATCCAGATGCTCAATGACGACGTAGGCCGTGCCGCGATACGCCGGCGCGACGTCATTTCCTTCGATGGCGGCGATCAGCGGATCGGCAACCTGCGTTTCGCCGCCAAGGTGCAGGCGCAGGGTCAGCGTCGACTGATCAATCGCCAGTCCATCAGCCCAAATGCGACCCAAGCGAATGATCTCGCCTTCGCACAGGGCGATCGCCAAGCTGATGCTGTAGCTATATTCGCGAACCTGTTGTCCGCCACCCTTTCCGCCGACGTCCTGAGAGCTCACGTGCTCGAGGAATCGGCTTGACCAGATGATTTGGCCAGCGACTCGCATTCTACCAAATACGCGTGGCAGAACGGCCCCCTCGCTGGAGCCCATGACTCGAAAACGGTCGACTTTCCCTGTCTCGACCGGTTCGGCGCCTAGACCGAGAAGGCGCTGATCCACGACCGAGCCCAAAGTGGCACCAATCGCTTTGCCCAAAGCGAGCGAGGTCATTCCGGCAAGCGATCCGCCCATCGCGCCGCCGAGTGCCGAACCGGCGGCGGCCAGTACCAAGGTTGCCATCAGCCGCGCTCCTCGGGAAATCTGAAGACTTCAACAATCCGCCGCGCCCAAGCGGGGGTAAGCGGCGACTCGACAACGCCGTATCCCGAAAAGGCATGGATCATGGTCGGGTGACCGGTTTCGGACGACGCCAGAATACCGACATGCTTGGCCGCCCCCTCTTCCTTCATGCGAAGGATAAGAACGTCCCCTGGCCGCGCATCTGGCTTCGCCACCGGCACCAGATGCCGACGCGCGGCGGCCAGAAGATTTTCCCCGCCACCGCACTCCGACCAATCTGCCGTGTAGGGCGGAATCCTCTCCGGTTCCTCGCCCAAAACTTCGCGCCACACACCGCGAAGCAGCCCAAGGCAATCGGTCCCGGCTTCCCGACAACTCGATTGGTGCCGATACGGTGTTCCAATCCATTGTCGAGCGCGAGAAACGATGGCCTCACCCGCCGATGTCTTATTGCTGGCTTCCGCCATCGTGGATCGCTCCATCCTTTGGATAGGCCGTCACCCAATCCTCGCCAGGAATGTGAGGAAACCCCCTGAAGTTCAGGAAATTGCCGAACTTCACTCGACATGTGGAGGCGCGTTTGTCGCACCCTGCGAACACCTGGAACCGTTCCCCCACCACCATGCTTCGGTAGGGTTCCTGCCAGAGGTCGAACCGCCTGCTCGCGCCGGCGAGATGGTCCGTCTTGATCGCAGCGACCTCGCCGCGATTTGCTCCCGAGACCCAGACGAGCTTCCCACCGGAAAACCAGTCCGCTTCGAACCGCCCCAAGCCACTCGCTACGACGCGCGCTCCGCCACTGCCCGTCAGAACCTCACCCTCGGCCGAGAACCGAGGGTCGGACAGATCCACGCCACATTTGGTATCTCCGAGCACGCGATCACATGCCTTGAGGATGCTCCTGCCGACCGGGACATTCAGGGCCTCGGTAAGCCCCCGAAGTTCAACCTCGAAGCGGCCGTCGGAACGTCGGATCTCCCCGAATCGGCCACGGAACAGCAGGACCCGGAGATCAGGACGTTCCCAATCGACCAGCCATTGATGCACTTCCGCCTGGTCGAACCTGCCCGCCCGGATGTCGTCTTCTGTGACCGCCGCGTCGCTCAGCGCGCCGACCGCCTGGGCGTTATCGACACTCAGTCCCGTCGCGGTCTGCAGCGCGCTTGCATCCATGCCGCTGCTCGCCCGAAACACGACGCCTTCGAATGTGAGGTCCAGATCGTGGTCGGTGAATCCGAAGACGGTTCCGTCCTTTCGCGTCACCCTCCAACACCGACACATGCGTGTGGCCCGGCTGTCGAGCCGAGCTTGAAACTCGGCGTCTATCGCCCGCATCAGACTCGAACCTCCACCACTGGGATCGACGGAATCTCGCCTGCCGCGAACCCCGCGAGGCTCGCGCTGATCCGGTCCGTGTCGAAGCGAACGGGAACATCGAATTCGAATCCGACCGTGACGTCGGTCCCAACCGCTGGCGCCGCCAGCAGTTCGACGCGCCCGATCTCCACGTCGACGGAATACTCGACCCCCGGTTCAAGTTCACGGCCCGCGACGGCGACAACGACGCTTCCGGCCACCGGTTTCTTGATCAGGCGCCTATAGGTCTGAGCCCCCGAACTGTATTGCTTCACAAGATCGAAAGCCGCCGTCGACCCGTCTCCTGTTCCAATCCGCTGATCGAGCACCGAAGGTCGCGCGGAGGGAGCGCAGGATTTGAAGTCCGTCCAGTCTTTCCAGCGGAAGCCGTACAGCTGTCCCTGCCGCGCCTCGAAGAACGCCATGACCTCCGCCAGATCGTCGAGCGAGCGGACGCCGAGCCCGGCGTCATAGCGTCGCCGGGAATGCGCCCAAGGCGAATTCCGCTCCTCGAATCCATTGTTGAGCGTTACAATCTCCGTGCGTCGTTCCGGCCCGCCACTGGAGCCAACCGACAAAGGCGCCGGAAACCGGACTTCATGAAAGCTCATGGAAAGGCGCCCCCTACATGTTCCGGCGTCCGCGCTGAATCGCGCGGTTCATTTCGGCTGCGACCTGGGAATGCGATCGCTGAAAGCTGGCGGCATCGGGAGACGTGATGTTCATGGTCACGTGAACGGCGCCACCGGCTCCCCCCGACCTGACTCCCAGCTTGCCGTCGGCTCCGCGCGCGAGCGGCATGATGGCCTCGGGACCGGCCTCCCCCATCAGGCCGGTACCACCACGCATGGGAAAACGCGTCGGCGAGTCGACGACGCCCCCGCTCGCGAACGCGGCTACCCTTCCTCCGCTGAACGCCCCGCCGTCGGCAAAGCCGAGAAGCCCGCCGATGATCGACTGGATCCCGGAATTCACCGCGGTCCCGACCGATTTCTGAACCGGCGCCAGAGCCTGCGACAACACCGAACCCGTGATGCTCTTGCCGATGCCGGCCAGTGCGTCCGACAGCTTCTCGCCGTCGAAGATCACTCCCTCGAAGGCCTTTCGCAGCGAAGAAGAAACTGACCGCTGCATGCTCGTCGCCTCGCGCCCGGCGTCCTTCATGCTGCCTTGAACACTGTCGAGCTCACGCCGAAAGGTGCTCGCGACACTCCCGAGCCCGGTCAGACTGCCTTCCAGGTTCAGGAACTCCGCCTCGAGCCCGCCGATGTCCGCCTCGTAGTCCGCCATGATCACTCCCTTCCTTCCGCCCGCGCGCCTGGATGGTCCGGAAACCGCGCCGCCAGCGCCTCGAGCCCGTCCCGCGACAAGGCGTCTCGGCCGTGGCCGCCGCCGGCCATCAGCATCAATTCGGCTGGGGTCAGGTTCCAGAATTCATCGGGTCGCAGCCCGAGTTGCACCAGCCCCAGCCGCATGAGCCGGTGCCAGGCGACACGCTTCATTCGTCTTCGTCTGCGTGCGGCAAGGTGAAGGTCAGCTTCAGCAATTGCGCCGCCGCCTGCGCCGCCGCCAGCGGGCCCCCTTCGATCTGGCTCTTCACCAGATCGCCTTCGCCGATCTTCCAGCCGCCGCCATTCAAGCCAGCCGTCAGCAGTCCGATCAGATCCCGCACCCGGAACCCGCCCGTCTCAAACCGCGTGATCATGTCCAGCAGCGACTCGCATTTCAGTTTCGCTTCGAGCTCCGCCAGGGCGCCGAGCGTCAGCCGCATCACCCTCGGCTCGCCGTCGATCGTCAGTTCGACCTCGCCGCGAAAAGGATTGGCCATCAGATCGCCTCGAAGCTCACCGCTCCGGCCGAAGCCAGGGACAGCTCGTAGGTCGCTTCGCCGTCGTGCTGTCCGGAGTACTCGATGCTCGTGATCTGGAACGGACCTTCGATGATTCCGAAATCCGGAATGATCACCTGGAAAGCCGGGATCTCGCCGGCGAAGAAGATCGCTCGAACTCTTTCGTCGGTTACATCGTCCCGGAATACGCCCGATCCGGTGATCGCCGCGCTCCGGACGCCCGCGCCCGACAGCAGCTCACGCCACCGTCCGTCGCTCCCGAGATTGGTGACGTCGACGGTCTCGGCGTTGAACGTGATCCGCGAGGCGCGCAGCCCCGCCACCGTCTCGAAAACGCCCGCGCCCGTCATGTCGAGCTTTACCAACAGGTCCTTGCCTCTCTGGGCCGCCATGTCTACGTCCTCGCTTCAAAAAGTTAGTTGCTCTCGTCCACGACGGCCCGAAAGAGCAGGGAAATCCTGCGCTTCTCAGGCGCTGCCCCCCGCTCCGCCTTGGCCCGCAGAAATTGCATCGAAACCAGCCGCCCTTCCGACAGCGCCAAGGGCGCGTCCAGCAAGGCGGTGCAGACGGCACCGGCGATCCGTTTCGCCGTGTCGAACCCGTCGCGCGCCGAATGCACCTTCACGCTGAAATCATGGATCGCGCCGGCGCTGGTCTTGGTGTCGAACGGGCGGGTGGTCTCGTCGCCCAAAGTCACGCGATCCGGCGCCGCCGCGTCGTCCCGCCCCTGAAGCGGCGCGTCATAGATCGCGCCGCCCACCAGGGTTCCGAGCGCCTCGTCACCGGAAAGCCGCTGATAGACCGCGGCCTGCAACACCGCCGAATAACGATAGGTCATGGCAGAACACCCTCCTCGGCATCGATCGCCAGGTAGCGTCCGTGAGGGTCGTATTCCGCGACGGCCAGGATATTGAAGACCCGCTCGCCCTCGCGAAACCGCTGCTCGGGTCGCGGCCGCGACGGCGCGCCGACGGGCGCCGCCCGAACCAGAATGCGCGATTTCACCCGCGACGTCGGCTGGGCGGCGAGGAGTTCCTCACGACCCGACCGCGCCCGCACGTCGGCCCACAGCGTCCCAAGCGCCCGCCAGCTGACCGCGAAGCCGCCAGCGCCGTCGGCCAGGCTTTCCCGTGTCTCGAGCACCAGCCGGCGCGACAAGGTCACCTCGGTCACGACAGCCCCCCGCCGATCCGCGTCGAGCGGTAGGCCTCGATCAGGACCAGGACGCCAAACGGGATCATCGTCCCCGAAACCGATCCTTCCGAGCGGTGCTCATAGAAGTGCGCGGCGAGCAGGAACACCGCCTGCCGGAGGTCGGCGGGAACGTCGCTCCAGGCATCGCCGTAACCCGCCGTGAAGCGAATCTCGGCATGACCGGAACGCGGGATGCGCGGCAAGTTCCGCCCGAACTTGCCGACGAGCCGCGGCCGCTGACTGTCGCGGAGCACCGACCAGCTCTCCGGCTCGACCGCCGTGCCCGATCCGTCGGCTTCCACCAGCGTGATCGCATCAACCGTTCGGATCGGCCCGATCGGCAAGCCCTGGCTCGCATCCTCGCGCCAGCGCGTCACGCTCCAGGAAAACTCTCGGGCAAGAAGCGCGCGGCCAATGCGTGCTTCGATCGCCGCCATTGCCGACCGGAGATAGAGCTCCAGAACCACGTCCTCCGAACCATCGTCGGCGAATCCGGTCCCGAGGCGCAGATGCTCACCGAAGGCGCGCACCGGCACCGCCGCCGCCGACGGCGCGGCTACTTCCGTCAAGATCATCTGGAACTCCTCAATGCGGGCCGTGGCCCAAAGCGATCCGCATGACGATCGCGCGCCGCAGCACGCGGTCGTCATTGGTCCGAACCCGGTTCGACACGATATAGACGCGGCCCTCGACACCCCCGACCAGCTTCGCCCAGGACCGGAAGAGATCGTGGCGCTGCTCGACGACGGCCAGATCGCCGCCACCCTCGTGACAGGGCTGAACACTCCAGCCGAGATCCGCGGTGATCCGCTCGCCGGGCGCGAGATAGCCGTTCTGCCAATCCATCAGGCATGTCGCCGCTTGCGCGGAAGACTTCAGGGCGTAACCACTCATCGCCTGCTCCACTCATCCGACAAGAGCACACCCCCGCGCCGCCCGAGCGGAGGGAGGAGCAGCGACTGGAGCGCGCGGGGGTGTGCGAGATCCGCCCCGACCGGTCCGGGGCAGATCATTTGCGTTCACTTCGGAAAGGTCGGAACCCGCCTCAGCTCGCCGCAAATTTCAGGAGCTTGATCGCCGCGAAGTCGCTGACGTCGCCGCCGATCCGCTTGGTCGCATAGAACAGGACATGCGGCTTGGCCGAGAACGGGTCGCGCAGGATCCGCAGGTCGGGCCGCTCGGCCACGGTGTAGCCGGCGCGGAAGTCGCCGAACGCGATCGCGAAGGCGTCGGCGGCGATATCCGGCATGTCCTCCGAGATCAGCACCGGATAGCCCATCAGCCGGGCCGGCTCGGCGGCGGCGAGACCGTCGGACCAGAGGAAACGACCGTCGGCGTCCTTCATCTTGCGCACGGCGCCCGCGGTCTTCGAATTCATCACGAAGGTCGCATTGGCACGGTAGCGGGCGCCGAGCGCATAGACGAGATCGACGATCGCATCGGCCGGCTCGCTCGCCAGGAAATCACCCACCGCGCCGGTCGGCACATAGCCGATCGAACCCCAGGCCCAGAGGTCGGTATCGACCTTGGGATAGTGCAGAAAGCCGGTCGGCTTGTCGACGCCGTCGCCCTTGACGAAGGCCTCGGCCTCGGCGCGGCTGAACTTGTCCGCGATACGCTGCGCCAGCCAGCCCTCCACATCGAAGGCGCTGTCGTCGAGCAGCCGCTGCGACGCCTTGGGCAACGCCGACAGCTCGTGCAGCGGGATCGAGATGCGATCGACCTGCGGCGTGCCGGTCTCGGTCCGCGCCGCGCTCTCGGTGGCCCAGCCGGCGCCGGTATCGGTATGGTCGACCAGCACGTCGAAGGCGCTCGCCTCGACGCTTACCACATTCGAGATGGTGCGGATCGAGGCCGAGGACCGGAGCACCCCGACGATCTGCGCGGCGGTCTGCGGATCGACCAGATAGCCGCCGTCCGCCGCGACGGCGGTCGAAAGCGCCTTTTCCTCAATAGTCAGGTTGCGCAGGCCGTCGTCATCGCCCGACCGCAGATAGGCCGCGAAGGCCTTCTTGTGGGGAACGTCGGCTTCGGCGCCGCGCGCGAGCTGCGGGCGGGACATCGCGGCGGATTTGCGATCGAGCATGGCCAAACGGGTTTCCTGTTCCTTGAGCTTCGATTTGATCTCGGACTGAAAGGCGTCGAATTCGCCGAGGAACCCGGACAAGGCGGCCTTGACCTCCAGGTTCGGGCTCTGACCCGGGGCGAGACTGGCCCCGCGGGACTTGGTTTCGGGTGTCTGCATCGGCATGGTTCCTTGATGTTGAAAGCGCGGGCCAGACCTCACGCCAGCATTGCCCTCGCCGCGCGAAAGGTGTCGGCCAGGGTTTGCGCAAGGTTGTCTTCCGGCTGGGAAGCCTCGGCCTGCGCCCGTGCTTCGGGAAGCATCGGGAAGGTCACCAGAGAGACCTCCCAAAGCTCGATCTCGTGCAGAAGCCGCTGGCCGGTTCCCGCCTTTTCGCTGCGCAGCGTGCGATATCCGATCGACAGGCCGTCGATCGCTCCCGCCTGCAGCAGGATGTGCGCCTCGCGGGCCGCCTGCACCTCGGTCAAGAGCCGCCCCTTGACGAAGAGGCCGCGGGCGTCCTCGCGGACTTCCTCCCAGAGTCCGATCGGCTGGGCCGGGTTGTGCTGCCACAGCATCTTCACGCCGCTGCCGGCCGCGGCGAGCCGCGCGAGGCTCGCCGCGTAGGCGCCGCGCTGCACCACGTCGCCACCCTGGTCCGTCGCGCCGAAGAGGCTCGCATAGCCCGAGATCTCCGCGCCTTCCTTCAGGGCGAGATCGCCATCGAACTTGCGAAATTTGGTTTCAAGCGGGCCGTAGCCCCCAAACGCTTGCATCACTGCCCTTCCCTCAAGAAGACGTTGCTAGGTTGACGAGCCCGTATGCGATGTCGGCGAGGATCAGCGAGGCGGCGCCATAGGCCGCCAGCCAGATCCGCTTTTCCAGCCGGTCGAGCGTCACCTCGATATGGACGAGGCGGCGCTCCAGCTGCTGCCACCGCTCCTCGGCGATCCGCTCGTTCACCTCCATGCGCGCGGAGGCGACGTCGAAGGGTTCGTAGAGAAAGCGCGAGCCGCCGCCGCGGGTGACATTGGCCCGCATCAATCCTCCCGAAGAGCCGGAAGGCCGAGCATCCGCCGCTTCTCCGCGTCGCTGAGGAAACTCGCGGCGCTGATCCGGTTCCAGAGCGTCACCCGCTCGTCGGCCAGCGCCGGCACATTGTCCTCGTCGATCTTGATCTGGAACGGCGCGCCATAAAAGGCCGGCAGCCACCCCGACAGCGCCGCCAGGCTCTTCGCCACCAGGGGCAGCACGGTCAGCCGGTAGAAGGCGCGATGCGCCTCCTGATAATTCGCGTAAGTATTGTCCCCGGGCAGACCGAGCAGCATTGGCGGCACGCCGAAGCTCAGCGCGATGTCCCGCGCCGCCGCCTGTTTCGTGGTGTGAAACTCCATGTCGCTCGGGCTGAAGCCCATCGGCTTCCAGTCAAGCCCGCCTTCCAAGAGCATCGGCCGACCGGCGTTGCGCGCGCCCTGATGATGGCTCTCGAGCTCGTCGATCAGCCGCGCATACTGGTCCGAGGCGAGCGAGCCCTGTCCGTCCGCGCCCTTGTAGACGATCGCCCCCGACGGCCGGGCGGCGTTGTCGAGCAGCGCCTTCGACCAGGCGCTCGCCGAATTGTGCACATCGATGGCGCTCGCGGCCGCGTGCAGCGGCGACAGGCCATAATGATCGTCCACCGGATGAAAGCTCTTCACATGCAGGATCGGCACCCGGTCCTGCCGCATGTCGAACGAAACTTTCTTCGCCCCGACGCTGTATTCGTAGGCGATCGGCCAGCCATCCGTCCCGAGCGCCACCTTCATCCGGTCCGGGCGCAGCGAATAGAGCTCGCGCGGCCCGCCCGAGAAATGCTCGCCCGCCGCCTCGAGATATCCATCGCCGGTCAGCAGCAGGTGGCCGTAGAAATTCTCCAGCAGCGCCGCGCCGCCCTGCCCCGGATTCGGCACGGCCAGAAGATCGAGCGCCGGGTGCGTGTCGAACCGGCGCTCGGCGTCCTGAACCACCACCGGAACCGCCGCCGCGGCCTCGGCGATGATCTTCACGCAGCGATAGCCGACCGGATTGTTGAGAAAGCCGATGCGCGTCAGCGTCGCGGCGTCGCGCGCGGACCAGGCCACCTTGCCCGCGCCCTGAAACGCCACCAGCGGCGCCGCGGCCGAGGCCTTGGCCTCTTCCGCCGCCGGCTTCGCCATGCGGAAAATCTGCAAGACCATGAAAAGCCCGCTCCTGACTATTGAATGTGTCGCCGTGTTCGAAGGCCGGGCGTTCGAAGGCCGCCCGTTCGAATGTCGGGCGCTCAGAGGCGCCGAACCCTCGGCGCCTTCCAGCTCGCCGCCGGATCGATCATCAGATCGGTGATCGCCCAGACCAGCGCGTCGAGCCGGTCCGGACTGCCCCGCCGCGTGTAGCCGCCGATGGTCAGCGCGGTCATCTGATCCTCCAGCGCCTTGAAGACGCCGCGATGGAACACCCGCCCCTGCTCATAGAGCGCGGCGACCGGCTCGGCCCGCGCCGCCTTGCCCTTGCTGGCCCGAACCGCCCGGAAGGGCACGTTCGGATCGACCTGGCGGATCAGGGTCGCCACCATCTCGCCGCCCTGATTGACCTCGGCGATCAGCCGGTCGGCGCGGTGCAGGTGGTAGAGCTCCACCGCCCGCTCGGCCCAGGCGCGCGGCGAGGCGCCGGCGAGGCTGCCGTCGGCGATCACCTCGCCGATCCAGTCCCGGGGATCGCCGTTGCGCAGGACGCCCGCGACGATGATGCCGCATTCATCGGCGTCCGACCCGCTCGTCACCGGCGGATCGACCGCCACCACGACCCGGTCATGCTCCAGGATACGGCCGGCCCGCGCGGCGTCGAGCATCGCCCAACTCCACAGCGCGCCCTCGTCGTCCATC
Source organism: Amaricoccus sp. (assembly GCA_044225035.1). Taxonomy (GTDB): domain Bacteria; phylum Pseudomonadota; class Alphaproteobacteria; order Rhodobacterales; family Rhodobacteraceae; genus Amaricoccus. Next base: position 14,119 of record JBGAJI010000056.1, read on the forward strand.
AGCATCTCGCCGTCGAGTTCCTGACGCCCGAGCCGCGAGCCCTCGTACTTGCGGGTAATGGTGTCGAGGAACCCCTTGGCGAGGTTCATCGCATTCGCGCTGGTCGGCGCCGAGGTCTTCACCGTGCCGGCATCCGCCAGGATCGCCCTGAGCAGCGCGCTGCTGCGCGGCGTCGTGGTGACCAGCGCCCGGGGATGGGCGCCGAGCCGCAGGCCGAACTGCAGCATGTCCCAGGTCTCTTCGCCCTTCTTCCATTTCGCCAGCTCGTCGCACCAGGCGCAATCGAACTGCGGCCCGCGCAGCGCCTCGGGATTGCTCGCCGAGAACAGCTGCGCCACCGCCCCGTTCGGCCAGACGATGCGCTTGCGCGTCGACTGCCATTCGGGCCGGCGGTCGGGCGGCGAGGCGGCGAGGATGCCGGACTCGCCGAACACCATCACCTCCCGCGCCTGATCCACCGTCTCGGCGACCAGCGCGATCCGGGAGCATTTCCCCGGATCGCGCGGCCCGGCGCCTTCCACCTGCGCGCGGATCCATTCGGAACCCGCGCGCGTCTTGCCCGCCCCCCGTCCGCCCAGGATCACCCAGGTGGTCCAGTCCCCCGCGGGGGGCAGCTGATGGTCCAATGCCCAATGCTCGAAGAGCCAGGGCAGAGACCCCAGCGCGTTCGGTGTCAGCGCGTCCAGGAATTGCTCCAGCTCACCTCGCGGCAGGCCAGACAGCAAGTCTCGCAAGGATCTCGGCGCGGGCCCCGTCGAGGTCGAGTTCACCACCCGCCCCGTTGGCCCCTGCTCTGCTTCGTTTGACAAGACCAGCCTCGAGTTCGAGAACAGTTTGCAGCGCTTTGTGGTGCGCGCGCAGCGCGTCCACGTCCTTCACGCAGTCGACGTCGCCAATGCCGCTGCTACCCTTGAACCGCGTGATCCGTTCGCGAAGAGCCACGGAAAGATCACGATACAATTCGAGCGTGCGTTCGAGCAGATCGCTCGCCGCCGCCGTACTTTCTGCTGAGATTGTCATGTGACGTTCGCCCTGGCTGCTCCGCCCGGGCAGGAAAAGAAAAGGCAGGCCGCGTCTTGCGACGCGCCTGCCGACCCATTTCTACCAGCTTGACATAAGCTATACCCGAAGGCGTTCGCTCTGTCAACAGCTAAATCTGTGGTTGTGCAACTTTACTGCGCGGGCGCCGGCGCCACCCCATCACCGGACTCGTCCGCGCCGCCGCCCGCTTCCTCCTCAGCCTTTTCCTGCAAGGCGCGCTCCGCCTCCAGCCGCCGCCAGGTCACGACATTGCGGTTATGCTCTTCCAGCGTCTTGGCAAAGGCATGGCCGCCGCTGCCGTCCGCCACGAAATAGAGAAAGCCCGACTCGACCGGATGCGCCGCCGCCTCGATCGCCGCCTTGCCCGGGTTGGCGATCGGCGTCGGCGGCAAACCGACGATGGCATAGGTGTTGTACGGCGTGATCTTCGCCAGCTCGCTCGCCCGCAATCCGCGCCCCAACGTCTCCTTGCCGCCGGTGACACCATAGATCACCGTCGGGTCGGTCTGCAGCTTCATGCCCCGGATCAGCCGGTTGACGAAGACCGCCGACACCTCGCCGCGCTCCTCGGGAACCCCGGTCTCCTTCTCGACGATCGAGGCCAGCGTCAGCAGATCCTCCGGCGTGCGCAGCGGCAGGTTCGGCGCCCGCGTCGCCCAGGCCTCCGCTAGGATCTTCTCCTGCTCCGCCTGCATCCGCTTGATCAGCGCGTTGCGATCGTCGCCACGCTGGAAATCATAGCCGGCCGGCGCCAGCGATCCCTCCGCCGGCAGTTCGGCGACCTCGCCGCTCAGTTCCTCGCGGCCGTTCAACATCTCGACCACCTGCCAGCTGGTCCAGCCCTCCGGCACGATGATCTGGCGCAGGACATTGCCGCCCTTGTTGATCAGCGCGAGAATGTCCTTCATCGACGCACCTGGACCGATCTCGTATTCGCCGAACTTCAGGCCCGCGTCCTGCCCGGTATATTTCGCCGCCACCCGGAACAGCCGCGCGTCGCTGATCGCGCCGCTCTCGGCCAGCTTCTCGCCGACGCTGCCCAGCGCCTCGCCCTTCTCCACCTCGAAGCGCAACGGCGCGGTCAGCGGCCCCGCCGCCTCGTACTCCGCCTTGCCCCACAGGATCAGCCCGAGGAACAGCACAAGCCCGATGATCAGGATCGTCAGCGCGTTGGCCGCGAAATGGCGCATCATGGGACCGGCGTCACTCCACCCGGCGCAGGACCAGCGACGCGTTGGTGCCGCCGAAGCCGAAGGAATTCGACAGCGCCACCTTGATCTCCCGCTTCACCGCCACCTTGGGGGCGAGGTCGATCGGCGTCTCCACGGACGGATTCTCGAGGTTCAGCGTCGGCGGCGCGATCTGGTCGCGCAGCGCCAGCACGCAGAAGATCGCCTCCACCGCGCCCGCCGCGCCGAGCAGGTGCCCGATCGCCGATTTCGTCGAGGACATGGTCACCCCCGCCGCCGCGTCGCCGAGCAGCCGCGTCACCGCGCCCAGCTCGATCTCGTCGCCAACCTGCGTCGAGGTGCCATGCGCGTTCACATAGTCGATCTCGCTCGCCGTGATCCCCGCGTCGCGCAGCGCGGCCGACATGGCGCGGAACCCCCCGTCGCCATCCGGCGCCGGCGAGGTGATGTGATAGGCGTCGCCCGACAGGCCATAACCGATCACCTCGGCATAGATCCTCGCGCCCCGCGCCTTCGCGTGCTCGTATTCCTCCAGCACGACGACGCCCGCGCCCTCGCCCATGACAAAGCCGTCGCGCCCCTTGTCATAGGGCCGGCTCGCCTGCTCCGGCGCGTCGTTGAACCCGGTCGACAGCGCCTTGCAGGCATTGAAGCCCGCGATCCCCAGCGCGCAGACCGCCGCCTCGGCGCCGCCCGCGACCATCACGTCGGCGTCGCCATACTTGATCAGCCGCGACCCGTCGCCGATCGCATGCGCGCCGGTCGAGCAGGCGGTGACAACCGAATGGTTCGGCCCCTTGAAGCCGTAACGGATCGAAACCTGCCCCGAGCAGAGATTGATGAGGCTGCCCGGGATGAAGAACGGCGAGATCCGCCGCGGCCCCTTCTCCTTCAGGATGATCGACGTATCGGCGATCGTGCTCAGCCCGCCGATGCCCGAGCCGATGATGACCCCGGTCCGCTCGCGCTCGGCCTCGTCCTCGGGCGTCCAGCCCGCGTCCTCGATCGCCTGCTGGGCGGCCGCCATCGCATAAAGGATGAAGGTATCGACCTTGCGCTGTTCCTTCGGCGCCATCCAGTCGTCGGGATTGAACGTACCCTCGGACCCGTCGCCATAAGGCACCTCGCAGGCGATGTCGGTCGCGAGATCGCTGGCGTCGAACCGCGTGATCTTGCCCGCCCCGGACCTGCCCTCGATCAGTCGCGACCAGCTCGCCTCGACCCCGCAGGCCAACGGCGTGACCAGCCCCAGCCCGGTAATGACCACCCGCCGCATAGCCTTGGCTTCCATCCTGTTTTCGCCCGCCCCCTTTACCGTGAAAGCCGACGGCCGAACAAGCGCGAAGGCCGCCCCGACATGCGACCGGCGTCAAGACGCGCCGCTGGCCGCGGAAAACCACAAGCAAAGGGGCGGCGCCCCGGCCGGGCGCCGCCCCTTGATCCGAAAGCGCGTCGGCTCAGGAATTGGCCGTGATGAACTTCACCGCGTCGCCATAGGTCTGGATGGTCTCGGCCGCGTCGTCGGGGATCTCGATGCCGAACTCTTCCTCGAACGCCATCACCAGCTCGACGGTGTCGAGGCTGTCCGCGCCCAGATCGTCGATGAACGAAGCGTTGTCCGTCACCTTGGACTCGTCGACGCTCAGATGTTCGACCACGATCTTTTTGACGCGTTCCGCGATATCGCTCATTGTCTCGTCCTCTATTGGTCCGGTCCCTCTGGGGGCACCCAAACTCTTGGAATTCCCGCCGGGGCCCTGACGGCCGCGGCCTCTGTTACCCCTTACGGCCCGGACCAAACAAGCGGTCCCGGATAAGCTCGTCGCGCGCTATAGCATAACCCCGGCCCGTGGCAAATGTTAATGCTGGCGCCCGGTTCCACCGTCATATCATCGCCATACCGCCGTTGATATGCAGCGTCTGGCCCGTGACATAGGCCGCCTCGGCGGAGGCGAGATAGACGACCGCCGCCGCGATTTCGTCCGCCGTGCCCATGCGCCCGGCCGGAATGCCGGCCAGGAGCCGCGCCTTCCGCTCGTCGCTCAGCGCACCCGTCATCGCCGTCTCGATGAAGCCCGGCGCCACGCAGTTGACGGTGATCCCCCGGCTCGCCACCTCGGCGGCGAGGCTCTTCGACATGCCGATCACCGCCGCCTTGCTCGCCGCGTAATTCGCCTGCCCGGGGTTGCCGGTGACGCCGACGATCGAGCTGATATTGATGATCCGCCCCCAGCGCGCCTTCATCATGCCGCGCAGCGCGCCGCGCGACAGGCGCATCACGCTCGTCAGATTGACCTCGAGCACCGTCGACCAATCCGCGTCCGACATGCGCATCATCAGCTGGTCGCGCGTCACGCCCGCGTTGTTCACCAGCACGTCGAGCGCGCCCATCGCCTCGACCGCCCGCTTCGGCAAGGCCTCGACCGCCGCCGCGTCCGACAGGTCGCAGGGCAGCACATGCGCCCCCTCGCCCAGCTCCGCCGCCAGCGCCTCCAAGGGCCCGGTGCGCGTCCCCGACAGCGCCACCACCGCCCCGCGCGCCCTCAGCGCCCGCGCGACCGCGCCGCCGATCCCCCCCGACGCCCCGGTCACCAGCGCCGCCTTGCCCGTCAGATCGAACATCTTCCCGCCCGTCTCCTCGTCGGCGCCCGTCGCGCCTCTATCGAAACAATCCCGCGCCCACGACCGCGCGGGCTCAGCCCAGCAGCGCCTCGATATCGGCCGGCGCGCCGACCGCGCGGACCGCGATCTCCTTGTCGATGCGCCGGATCATGCCGCTCAGCGCCTTGCCGGCGCCGATCTCGATCATCTCGGTCACGCCCTGCCCGGCCATCCAGAGCACGCTCTCGCGCCAGCGCACCCGTCCCGTCACCTGCTCGACCAGCAGGCGCCGGATCTCCTCGGGGTCGCTGACGCCCGCCGCCGCCACGTTCGCCACCAGCGGCACCGCCGGCGCCGCCAGCGCCACCCCGGCCAGCGCCGCCGCCATCGCCTCGGCGGCCGGCGCCATCAGCCCGCAATGGAAAGGCGCGCTGACCGGCAACAGGAGCGCCCGCTTCGCCCCCTTCGCCTTGGCGATCTCCACCGCCCGCTCGACCGCCGCCTTGCCGCCCGAGACCACCACCTGCGCCGGGTCGTTGTCATTGGCCGCCGCGCAGACCTCGCCGCCCGCCGCCTCGGCCGCCACCTCTTCGACCGCCGCGAGATCGAGCCCGAGGATCGCCGCCATGGCGCCCATCCCCACCGGCACCGCCTCCTGCATCGCCCGCCCGCGCAGCCGCAACAGCCGCGCCGCGTCGCCGAGTGCCAGCGCCCCCGCCGCGCACAGCGCCGAATATTCGCCCAAGGAATGACCGGCCACGAACGCGGCCTTGTCGATGCCGAAACCCTCGGCCTCCATCGCCCGGAAGGCGGCGAGGCTCGTCGCCATCAGCGCCGGCTGCGCATTGGCGGTCAGGGTCAGCTCGGCGATATCGCCCTGCCAGATCAGCGCCGACAGCTTCTCGCCGAGGCTGTCATCGACCTCGTCGAACACCGCGCGCGCCACCGGATAGGCCTCCGCCAGATCGCGCCCCATGCCGATCACCTGCGCCCCCTGTCCGGGGAAAACGAACGCCCGCTCCATCCCTGCGATCCTCTTGCTTGATTGCCCCCTGACTAGCGGCTCACCCCCGGCCCCGTCCAGCCCCGAACCCGCCCGCTCCGTGCGCGCGTCGAAGGGGACCACGTTCGGCGATCGCCTTCCCAACACGGCGGCTCAAGATGTCCCCGCGCCCGGAGCAAACTTGCGTAGGG
>JBGAJI010000207.1:0-2443 GCA_044225035.1 Amaricoccus sp.
AGAGCTCGGCCCCGTCGAACCCCGCCAGCGCCGCCTCGAGCTCGGCCTTCAGCGCGTCGCAATGGGCTAGGCGCTGGCCGTTGGTCGCGAACCGCGCATCCTCCGGCAGGTCGGGCCGCCCGATCATGGCGCAGAGCGTCGCGAATTGCCGGTTGTTGCCGACGGCGAGGAAGATCGATTCGGTCCCGGTGGCGAAGCTGTCGTAGGGGCAGATGTTCGGATGCGCGTTGCCGAGCGGCGCCGCCACCTTGCCCGACAGGTAATAGTTCGCCAGTTGCGGATGCAGGAGCGACAGGCCGCAGTCATAGAGACTCGCCTCGACGAACTGGCCCTCGCCACTCCGCGCCCGCTCGTTCAGCGCCATCAGGATGCCGATCGTCGCGTTGAGGCCGGTGACGATATCGACCACGGGCACGCCGACGCGCAGCGGCTGGCCGCCGCGTTCGCCATTGACGCTCATCACGCCGCACAGCGCCTGGATCGCCGCGTCGTAGCCCGGCAGTCCGCCCAAGGGGCCGTCGGCGCCGAAGCCGGAAACGCGGGCATGGATCAGCCGCGGAAACCGGCGCGACAGCTCCTCGGCGCCGAGCCCCCAGCGTTCCAGCGTGCCGGTCTTGAAATTCTCGATGAAGACATCCGCCCCCTCCAGCAGCTCCAGCAGCAGCGCGCGCCCGGCGGGTTGCGCGAGATCGACGGCGATGCCGCGCTTGTTGCGGTTGAGCCCGAGGAAGTAGCTCGCCGCGTCGTCGAGGAAGGGTGGCCCCCAGCCGCGGGTCTCGTCGCCGGCGGGCGGCTCGATCTTGATCACGTCGGCGCCATGGTCGGCGAGGATCTGCCCGGCATAGGGGCCGCCCAGCACGCGGCTGGCGTCGATCACCTTGAGATTGGCGAGAGAGCCGGATCGGGACATGGCGGCCTCGTTTGAAAGGATGCGTGGCCCGAGACTGTCGGGCTCTCGGCGCGCGCGCAAGCGGTTGCGGATCGGCGCGCCAGGGGCCATGCAGGTGGCCGAGGCCATTTCGACGGCGTTCGGACGCGCGCGAGCGCGCCGGCCGAAACAAACCGGCCGAAACAAACCGGTCGAGACAAACCGGTCGAGACAAACAGGGGAACAATCATGTCCGCCACCTATCCCGACACCCTGCTCTTCATCGACGGCCGCTGGCGCCCCGGCGCCGCCGGGCGCACGATCCCGGTCAGCGACCCGGCGACCTCCGAAGTGATCGGCCAGCTGGCAAGGGCCGAGATCGCCGATCTCGACGAGGCGCTGGCGGCGGCGGACCGCGGCTTCGCCACCTGGCGGTCAACCGGCGTCTTCGAACGCTATCGGATCATGCGCCGCGCCGGCGAGTCGCTGCGCGAGCGCGTCGAGAGCATCGCGGGCCTGATGACGCGGGAACAGGGCAAGCCGCTGGCGGAGGCGCGGGTCGAGATCCTGCTCGCCGCCGACATCATCGACTGGTTCGCCGAGGAGGCGCGGCGGACCTATGGCCAGATCATCCCGGCGCGCGCGCCCGGCGTCACCCAGATGACGCTGAAACTCCCCGTCGGGCCGGTCGCGGCCTTCACGCCCTGGAATTTCCCGATCAACCAGGCGGTGCGCAAGGTGTCGGCCGCGCTGGCCGCCGGCTGCTCGATCATCGTCAAGGCGCCGGAGGAGACGCCCGCCTCGCCGGCCGAGCTCATCCGCGCCTTCGCCGACGCGGGCGTGCCGGCCGGGGTCATCAATCTCGTCTATGGCGTGCCGTCGGAAGTGTCGGAATACCTGATCCCGCATCCCGTCATCCGCAAGATCTCCTTCACAGGCTCGACCCCGGTCGGCAAGCATCTGGCCGCGCTGGCCGGACAGCATATGAAGCGCGCGACGATGGAGCTCGGCGGCCATGCGCCGGTGATCGTCGCCGCCGACGCCGATATCGGCAAGGCGGCGAAGGTGATCGCCGCCTCGAAGCTGCGCAACGCGGGGCAGGTCTGCATCTCGCCGACCCGCTTTCTCGTCGAAGAGGCGGCGTTCGAGCCGTTCCTGTCCGACTTCTCGGCGATACTCGGCGGAACGCGGGTCGGCAACGGCCTCGATCCCGCCACCCAGATGGGCCCGCTCGCCAACGAGCGGCGGGTCACCGCGCTGGAGGGCCTCGTCGCCGACGCGGTGGATCAGGGCGCGCGGCTGGTCACCGGCGGCAAGCGGATCGGCAATATCGGCAATTTCTTCGAACCGACGGTGCTGGCCGAGGTGCCGCTCTCGGCCCGGATCATGAACGAGGAGCCGTTCGGCCCTGTCGCCGTGGTCAATCCCTACGGCGCGCTCGACGATGCGATCACCGAGGCGAACCGCCTGCCGTTCGGCCTCGCCTCCTACGGCTTCTCGCGCTCGGCGGAGACCATCCGCCGGCTGGGGCTGGAGATCGACGCCGGGATGACGACGATCAACCATATCGGCCTG
>JBGAJI010000208.1:0-2441 GCA_044225035.1 Amaricoccus sp.
GGGATCAGCACGAAGGCGCGCTCGGCCAGCCGGGGATGCGGCAGGATCAGTTCCGGCGGCGCCAGCGCGCCGCGCTCGGCCTCGGGCAGCGCCGTCCAACGGGCGGCGGTCTCGCGGTCGGGCAGGACGCGGTCCCCGCCGCCCAGCAGGTCGAGGTCGCAGACCCGCGGCTCCCACCGCCGCGCGCGGGAGCGCCCGAGTTCGTGCTCCACCTCATGCAGCGCGGCGAGTACCGCGGCGGCGGGCAGTTCGCTCTCGATCGCCGCGGCGCCGTTCACGAAGTCGGGGCCGGCGCCGGCGGGGAAGGCCGGGCTGCGATACCAGCGGCTCCGCGCCGTCACCGCGAGACCCCGGTCGCGCAACGCGGCCAGCGCCGCCTCCAGGGTCTCCTTCGGCGAACCGAGCGCGGATGGCAGGTTCGAGCCGAGCGCGATCAGCCAGGTCATGTCGGAAATCTGCCTCCACGTGCCGGTTTCGATTGGGCTTTCGTTGCCGGGGTGACCGGAATATAAGCAGTCGCGGACCGATGGAACGCCCTTTCCCGATCCCATTATCAAAGCGGTCCTTAGAGGAGACAATCGGGCAATGTTTTACCGTGACGAGCGGCTCGCGCTGTTCATCGATGGCGCCAACCTGTACGCCGCCGCCCGCGCGCTTGGCTTTGATATCGACTACAAGCTGCTGCGGACCGAATTCATGCGGCGCGGCAAGTTGTTGCGCGCCTTCTACTATACCGCGCTGCTCGAGAACGAGGAATATTCGCCGATCCGGCCGCTGGTCGACTGGCTGAACTACAACGGCTTCGCGATGGTGACGAAGCCCGCCAAGGAATTCACCGATTCGATGGGCCGGCGCAAGGTCAAGGGCAACATGGATATCGACCTCGCCGTCGATGCCATGGAGATGGCGCCGCATGTCGATCATATCGTGCTCTTCTCCGGCGACGGCGACTTCCGGCCGTTGGTGGAATCGCTGCAGCGCCAGGGCGTGCGGGTCTCCGTCGTCTCGACCATCCGGTCGAGCCCGCCGATGATCGCGGACGAGCTGCGCCGGCAGTGCGACAATTTCATCGAGCTCGACGAGCTGCGCGAGGTGATCGGCCGCCCGCCGCGTGGCGAGGCGGCGTCGTCGTCGTCCCAGACCGCGATGGCCGACGAGGAAGATTGAGCCGGGACGGCCGGCAAGATTGAATCGCACGGCCTTCGCCGTTCACCTTCCCGGCATTGCCTCTGTCATCCGGCCGGGTCACCGGTATAGTATCGCGACCTTCTGGTTGCCTTGCGAGTATCCATGCCCGACGCGCCCCTGTCCGACGACGCCGAAGCGCTGACCCTCTACCTCGCCGCGCCGCGCGGCTTTTGCGCCGGTGTCGATCGGGCGATCAAGATCGTCGAGATGGCGCTGCAGAAATGGGGCGCGCCGGTCTATGTCCGGCACGAGATCGTGCATAACAAGTTCGTGGTCGATGGCCTGCGCGACAAGGGGGCGGTGTTCGTCGAGGAGCTGGCCGACTGCCCGCCCGATCGGCCGGTGGTCTTCTCGGCGCATGGCGTGCCGAAATCCGTGCCGTCCGAGGCCGAGGCGCGGCGCATGCTCTATGTGGATGCCACCTGCCCCCTGGTCAGCAAGGTGCATATCGAGGCCGAGCGGCACCATGAGAACGGGTTGCGCATGGTGATGATCGGGCACCGCGGCCATCCGGAGGTGATCGGCACCATGGGCCAGCTGCCCGCCGGCGAGGTGGTGCTGGTCGAGACCGTGGCCGACGTGGCGGGGCTGGCGCCCGAGGACGCCGACCGGCTCGCCTTCATCACCCAAACCACGCTCAGCGTCGATGATACCGCCGAAATCGTCGCGGCGCTGCGCGCGCGCTTTCCGAACATCGTCGGGCCCCGGCGCGAGGACATCTGCTATGCCACGACCAACCGGCAGGAGGCGGTCAAGGCGATGGCGCCGCTGATCGACGCGCTGCTGGTCATCGGCGCGCCCAATTCCTCGAATTCGCAGCGGCTGGTCGAGGTCGGGCGGCGCGCCGGCTGCGGCTATGCCCAGCTGGTGCAACGGGCCGCCGACATCGACTGGCGCTCGCTCAAGGGCATCGCCGCCGTCGGGATCACCGCCGGCGCCTCGGCGCCGCAGGTGCTGGTCGACGAGGTGATCGATGCCTTCAAGGCGCGCTACGCGGTGACGGAGCATCTGGTCGAGACGGCGCGGGAGGATGTGGAGTTCAAGGTGCCCCGCGTCCTGCGCGAGGAGGTGGCTTGAACCGCATTCCGGTTCCGGCGCTGATCCTCGGCTATCTCGGCCTCGCGCCGTTTCTCTATGCCGTGGCCATGCTCTACGCGGCGCCCGGCACCCTGCCGACCTTGGGTTTCGTCACCTCCGACCCGGAGGGCGGCCTGCGCCTGATGGCGCGGTTCGGCGCGACGATCCTCGCCTTC
>JBGAJI010000057.1:0-20018 GCA_044225035.1 Amaricoccus sp.
AGATGAAGATGTTCCTGACCCGCCTCGGCGAGGGCAGCCGCATGGCGATCACCGGCGACGTGACCCAGATCGACCTGCCGCGCGGGGTGATGTCCGGCCTGATCGAGGCCGAGCGGGTGCTGCGCGAGGTCGAAGGCATCGGCTTCGCGCGCTTCTCCGCCGAGGATGTGGTGCGCCATCCGATGGTCGCCCGCATCATCCGCGCCTACGAGACCGCCCGCCCGGTCGACGCGTGACCCGCGAGGATTCCGATTCGGAAGGTGGACTCGTCGACGCGGTGATCGAGGATCCGCGCTGGGCCGAGGCGGGCCTCGGGCCGCTGGCCGAGCGGGCGGCGCGGGCGGCGGTCAGCGCCGCCGGCCTTGATCCCGACCAGCACGAGCTCAGCCTGCTTGGTTGCGACGACGCCCGGATCGCCGCGCTCAACGCGGAGTTCAGGGCCAAGCCGGCGCCGACCAATATCCTGTCCTGGCCCGCCTTCGACGGACCCGTGCCGGCGCCGGAGCAGGACGAGCCGGTGTTTCTCGGCGATCTAGCCATCGCCTATGAGACCTGCGCGGCGGAGGCGGCGGCGGCGGCGATCCCGCTCGCCGATCACGTGACGCATCTCGTCGTGCATGGCGTCCTGCATCTTCTCGGCTATGACCACGAGATGGAGGACGAGGCCGACGCGATGGAAGCCTTCGAGACGAAAATACTTGCCAGCATGGGCCTGCCGAACCCATATTCGCGCTAGGGGCGCCCCTCGGGCGCGACATCCGGACAGGAGACATGGGCGAGACATCCGACGGGCTGCCGGCCACGGGACAGCGCGTTTCCGACGACGGAGATCCGGACAGTCCCGCCAGATCGACCTTCTTCTCGCGTCTCTTCCGGCGCGACGCGCCCGAGCCGGACCAGGGGCGCGAGGCATCCGACGACGCGGACCGCGGCAAGGCCGCCTCCAACGATCGCGAACTCATGGTCAATCTGCGCAACCTGCGCCGGATGCGCGTGGACGACGTGTCCGTGCCGCGGGCCGACATCGTCGCGGTGTCCGAGGATTCGACCATCGAGGATCTCGTCTCGGTGTTCCAGAGCAGCACGCTGACCCGTCTGCCGATCTATTCCGAGACGCTCGATCAGCCGAAGGGGCTGGTGCATCTGAAGGATCTGGCGCTGAACTACGGCTTCGGCGCGGCGAAGCGGCCGTTCGAGCTCGCGCCGCTGATCCGGCCGCTGCTCTATGTGCCGCCGTCGATGCCGATCGGCGCGCTGCTGCGCAAGATGCAGGCCGCGCATATCCATATGGCGCTGGTCATCGACGAGTATGGCGGCGTCGATGGGCTGGTCACGTTCGAGGATCTGCTGGAGCAGGTCGTCGGCGACATCGCCGACGAGCATGACGAGGCCGAGGACAAGCTGTGGAGCGACGAGGGCGACGGGTTATTCCTCGCCCAGGCCCGGGCGGATCTCGAGGATTTCGAGAAGGAAACCGGGACGCGGCTCGCCTCGCGCGAGACGGCGGAGAAGGTGCATACGCTCGGCGGCCTCGTCACGCGGCTCGCCGGCCGGGTGCCGGCGATCGGCGAGGTGGTGACCCATCCCGATGGCCATGAATTCGAGATCATCGACGCGGATGCGCGCAAGATCAAGGGCTTGCGCCTGAAGCTGCGCCGCGAGTCGGCGAAACCGGCCTCGGAGGCGGCGGAATAAAGTCATGACATCGCGCCGTTCGCACCGCGCGGTTTCGCCGCGCCCGGTCGGCGGGCCGGTGTGACCGCCCTCGCCCTGCGCGTCGGGCGCCTCGCCGGCTGGCGGCGGCTCGCCCTTGGCTTCGTGGCCGGCGCGGTGCTGGCCGGGGCGCAGGCGCCGCTCAACTGGCCGATCCTGCTGTTTTTCGGCCTGCCGGTCCTGCTCTGGCTGCTCGATGGCTGCGAGGGGTGGCTCGGCGCTGCCCTGCTCGGCTGGGCGGCGGGGCTCGGCTATTTCGTCGCCGATCTCTTCTGGATCGTCGAACCCTTCATGATCGACGCCGCGCGCTTCGGCTGGATGGCGCCCTTCGCCCTCGCCGGCATGGCGGGGGGCCTCGCCTTGTTCTGGGCGGCCGCCTTCGGGATCGCCCGCGCGGTCTGGCCACCGGGTGCGCCGCGGGTGCTCGTGCTCGCCGCGCTCTGGACCGGGGCCGAATATGCCCGGGCGCATGTGCTGACCGGCTTTCCCTGGGGGTTGCAGGCCTATGCCTGGACCGAGACGCCGGTGGCGCAGACCGCGGCCTTGTTCGGACCGCATGTGCTCGGCTTCCTGACCCTGGTCGCCGGCCTGTCGCTCGGCCTCGCGACCTGGCGCGGGGCGGCGGTCGCGGCGGCGCTGGTGGCGGCGGGCTGGACCTTCGGCGCCGTGCGTCTGGCCGCGCCGGCGCCCGAGCGGGCGGAGCCGCTGATCGTGCGCCTCGTCCAGCCGAACGCGCGGCAGGAGGAGAAATGGCTGCCCGGCAAGGACGCCGAATTCTTCCAGCGGCTGATCGACCTTACCCGCGCGCCGGCCGATCCGATGCCGGATGTCACGCTCTGGCCGGAGACGGCGGTCTCCTTCGTGCTCGACTACGATCCCGCGGCCCAGGCTCTGGCCGCCGCCGCCACCGGCCCGGACGGGCGGCTCATCACCGGTATCCGCCGGGTCGAGCTTTGGCCGCAGGGGCAGGTCTGGTACAATTCGCTCGCCGTGCTCGCGCCGGATGGCACCGAGCAGGGGATCTATGACAAGCATCACCTGGTGCCCTTCGGGGAATATATCCCGAAGGCCGGCCTCGTCGCGCGGCTGGGCATCCCGGGCCTCGAGACGCTGACCGGCGGCGGCTTTTCGCCGGGGCCGGGGCCGCGGCTGGTGGCACCGCCCGGCCTGCCGCCGTTCTTGCCGCTCATCTGCTACGAGGCGATCTTTCCAGACGAGGCGCGGGCGTCGGAAGGCCGTCCGGAATGGATCACCCAGCTGACCAACGACGCCTGGTTCGGCGAGGTTTCCGGCCCCTATCAGCATCTGGCGCAGGCGCGGGCCCGGGCGATCGAGCAGGGGTTGCCGGTCGCGCGGGCGGCGAATACCGGAATTTCGGCGATGATCGACGCGCGCGGCGAGATCGTCGAGAGTCTCGGCCTCGGTCGCGCCGGTTACTTGGACGTCGCATTGCCCGGCGCACTTCCGCCGACGCCCTATTCCATCTTCGGCGATTGGCCGGGATTGTCACTGATCGCTTTCATTTTCGTATTAACTGTTACAAACTTTTACGGTGGCATTTCACTTCATAGGCAGAGATAGATTGATCGCGGGAGAGGTGGGTTTTCCGAGTAGCGCGGTCCGACGCGACGCCACAACGCATGTGGTGGCCGAGCGATTGGTCTGTCTTGAAGTGAGTGTGCGGGGTCAGTGGTGTCTCTTTTTGCTAACAAGGTCGATATTCATGTAGGTACGCGGATGCGTCAGCGGCGGGAGTCGCTTGGCATCAGTCAGGGCCGTCTCGGCCGGCATCTCGGGCTCACATTTTCGCAGATCCAGAAATACGAGAAGGGATCGAACCGGATCGGCGCCGGGCGCCTGTATCAGATCTCGACCTTCCTCGGGGTGGCGCCAAGCTACTTCTTCGAGGGGCTCGACGGCGTGGGCGAGCCCGCGGCCGCGGTGGCGGAGGGGCCGCTGCGCGACGAGGTGCGCATTCTGGTCGAAGCCTATGCCGCGATCCCGGATCCGGAGACGCGGAACTCCGTTCTCGCACTGGTTCGGTCCCTGACCACCAGCGCGCTGGCGCGGCGGTCGACGCAGGTTTGACCCGGCGCCTCCGCTCCCGGATCGGGAGCGGAGCGCCGGTCTTGAACGAGATGGCAGGAAAGCGCGCGTTCCGCGCCTCTTGCTCGCGGGGACGACCGGCGCCTTCGCGGTGGCGCGTCCCGACCAAGGCGCGAGCCGCCACGGAAATGGTCGCTTCCGCCCCCCGTGGCCGCCGCTCGCGCACCGGGAAATCGCCCGCGGCGGGCCGATATTCGATCCGAAAAGCGGTCTCAACGGCGGGAAACGCCGGCTCCCGGGCCGCGACGAAGCGCGGGGCCCGCGACGGGCGATCGGTCATTGACCTCGCTTCCCGGCGTGGCGTAGGACGGCGCGGGTAATTTTCTCACGGGGTGACCGCATGAGTAACCGGAACGACTATACCTTCGCCTCCGAATCCGTTTCCGAAGGCCATCCCGACAAGGTTTGCGATCGCATTTCCGACGCCGTGCTCGACGCCTTCCTGACCGAGGATCCCGAGGCCCGCGTCGGCTGCGAGACCTTCGCCACCACCGACCGCGTCGTGGTCGGCGGCGAGGTGCGCGGCCCGGGCGCGGTGCTGGCACGGGTCGAGGACATCGTGCGCGACTGCGTCAAGGACATCGGCTACGAGCAGAAGGGCTTTCACTGGGCCACGCTCCACGTCCACAATTATATCCACGGCCAGTCCGAGCATATCGCCCAGGGCGTCGACGCCGCCGAGAACAAGGAAGAGGGCGCGGGCGACCAGGGGATCATGTTCGGCTACGCCGTCGCCGAGACGCCGGAGCTGATGCCCGCGCCGATCCACTATGCCCACGCGATCCTGCGCCGCCTCGCCGAGGTGCGCAAAAGCGGCGAGGAGCCGCGGCTCGGCCCGGATGCCAAGTCGCAGCTTTCGATCCGCTACGAGAACGGCGAGCCGGTCGAGGTGTCGAGCCTCGTTCTCTCGACCCAGCATCTCGACGAGGGAATGACCTCGGCCGACGTGCGCGCCATGGTCGAGCCGCATATCCGCGCCGTGCTGCCCGAGGGCTGGCTGACGGACGCGACCGCCTGGCACGTGAACCCGACCGGCAAGTTCGTGATCGGCGGACCGGACGGCGACGCGGGCCTGACCGGGCGCAAGATCATCGTCGACACCTATGGTGGCGCGGCGCCGCATGGCGGCGGCGCCTTCTCGGGCAAGGATCCGACCAAGGTCGACCGCTCGGCCGCCTACGCCGCGCGCTATCTCGCGAAGAACGTGGTGGCGGCGGGCCTCGCCAAGCGCTGCGTCATCCAGCTGAGCTATGCGATCGGCGTCGCGCGTCCGCTGTCGATCTATGCCGATACCTTCGGCTCCGGCGCGGTGTCCGAGGCGGCGATCGAAAAGGCGGTGGCCAGCGCCATCGACCTGACGCCGCGCGGCATCCGCACCCATCTCGGCCTCAACAAGCCGATCTATCAGCGGACCTCGGCCTATGGTCATTTCGGCCGGGCGGCGGACGCCGACGGCGGCTTCTCGTGGGAGCGGATCGATCTCGCCGACAGGCTGAAGGCCGCCGTCTGAGCCGCGGCGCCGAGGAAAGATGATCGAAACGGTGACCGGCGCGGCCCAGCCGCGCCGAAACTTTTACGGACGCCGGCATGGCAAGGCGCTGCGCCCGACCCAGCGCCGGCATCTCGAGGAACTGCTGCCCCGGCTCGCGGTGCCCGGCGTCGCGCTTGGCCACGCCATTGATCCCGCGACGCTGTTTCCCGACGCGCGCGAGGTCTGGCTCGAAATCGGCTTCGGCGGGGGCGAGCATCTGGCCGCCACCGCCGCCGCGCATCCCGACATCGGCTTTCTCGGCTGCGAGCCCTTCGTCAACGGCGTGGCCATGGCCTTGCGGCAGATCGAGCTGGCCGGGGCGGAGGGCAATACGCGGATCCATGTCGGCGACGCGCGGGAACTGATCGACCTTCTGCCCGACGGCGCGCTCGGCCGGGTCTATCTCCTGTATCCCGACCCATGGCCAAAGGCGCGGCATCGCGACCGGCGCTTTACCAGCGCGGAAAATCTCGCGGCTTTGGCAAGGGTGATGGCGTCCGGCGCCGAACTGCGCCTTGCCACCGATATCCCCGACTATGTCGCGCATTCCCTCGCCTCGATCGCCGAGGTGCCGGCCTTCGACCGAAGCGCGGCGCCGATCGACGCGCCCTGGCCCGGCTGGCACCGCACCCGCTATGAGGCGAAGGCGATCAGCGCCGGCCGTCGCCCGAACTATCTCATCTTCACCCGCCGCTGAGCCGCCGCCCTGTGGACCGGCGCGCGGCGAGCGCGTAAGAGACCGGCGAACGGCGCGAGGAGGGGGATCATGGCGGGGCACGGCGAAGCGATTCCGATGCGGTCGCGGGCCATCGGCCCGCTCAGGGGCGTGGCCGAGGTGCCGGGCGACAAGTCCATCTCGCACCGGGCGCTGATCCTTGGCGCCCTGGCCGTCGGCCAGACGCGGATCACCGGTCTGCTGGAAGGCCAGGACGTGCTCGACACCGGCAAGGCGATGCGGGCCTTCGGGGCGCGGGTCGAGCGGTCCGGGCCCGGCGCCTGGACGGTCGACGGCGTGGGGGTCGGCGGGTTTCAGGAGCCGGCGGACGTCATTGATTGCGGCAACTCCGGGACCGGCGCGCGGCTCATCATGGGCGCGATGGCGACCAGCGACCTGACGGCGGTCTTCACCGGCGATGCCAGCCTGCGCTCGCGCCCGATGGGGCGCGTGACCGAGCCGCTGGCGCTGTTCGGCGCCGAGGCGCATGGCCGCCGGGGTGGGCGGCTGCCGCTCGCACTGCGCGGCGCGGCCAGCCCGACGCGGGTGCGCTATGCGACGCCGATGCCGTCGGCGCAGGTTAAATCCGCCGTGCTGCTCGCCGGGCTCAACGCGCCGGGCGAGACCGTGGTGATCGAGCGCGAGCCGACCCGCGATCATACCGAGCGGATGCTGGCCGGTTTCGGCGCCACCATCGCCACCGAGGTCACGGCCGAGGGGCGGGTCATCACGCTCGTCGGCCAGCCCGAGTTGCGCGCGCAGACCATCGCCGTCCCCCGCGACCCGAGCTCCGCCGCCTTTCCGGTGGTGGCGGCGCTGCTGGTCGAGGGGTCGGACGTGCTGGTGCCGGGCATCGGGCTCAATCCGACCCGCGCCGGTCTCTATGACACGCTCATAGAGATGGGCGCCGACATCGCCTTCCTGAACCGCCGCGACGAGGGTGGAGAGAGCGCGGCGGATCTCCGCGTGCGTTTCGGGCCACTCAAAGGCATCGAGGTGCCGCCGGAGCGCGCGGCCTCGATGATCGACGAATATCCCGTGCTCGCCGCGCTGGCCGCGACGGCGGAGGGCGCGACGGTCATGCGCGGCATCAAGGAGCTCCGGGTGAAGGAATCCGACCGGATCGACGCCATGGCCCGCGGGCTCGAGGCCTGCGGCGTGGCGATCGAGGAGGGGCCGGATTTCCTGATCGTCCATGGCAAGGGCCCGGGCGGCGTCGAAGGTGGGGCGACGGTCGGCAGCCGGCTCGACCATCGGATCGCCATGGCCTTCCTCTGCCTCGGCCTCGCGTCGCGGCGGCCGGTCACCGTCGACGACGGCGGCCCGATCGCCACCAGTTTCCCCGGCTTCGTCGGGTTGATGCGCGGCCTCGGCGCCGAGATCGACGAGGGCGCGGACGCGGGTCTGGAGCGGGCCGGGGTCTGATGCCGAGGCCGCCCGAACCCTTCACCGCGCAGTTCACCGTTGCGATCGACGGCCCCGCCGCCTCCGGCAAGGGCACGATCGGCCGCGCGGTGGCCGAGACTTTCGGCTTTTCCCATCTCGACACGGGGCTGCTCTATCGGGCGGTCGGCATGCGGGCGCTGAACGACGGCCGGGGCGTCATCGATCCGCATTGGGCGGCGGAACTCGCCCGGCGCCTCGACCCCGAGGATCTGGAATCGCCCGACCTGCGCACCGCCCGCGCCGGTCAGGCCGCCTCGCGCGTCGCGGCGCTGCCCGAGGTGCGGGCCGGGTTGCTCGATTTCCAGAAACGTTTCGCCCGGCGGCCGGGGGGCGCGGTGCTCGACGGCCGCGACATCGGCACCGTCATCTGCCCGAAGGCCGAGGCGAAGCTGTTCGTCACCGCCTCGGACGAGGCACGGGCCCAGCGCCGGCACGCCGAGCTGGGCGGATCGCTGGAACAGGTGCTCGCCGACCTGCGCGCCCGCGACGCAAGGGACGCAAGCCGCGACGTCGCGCCGATGCGCGCGGCCCGCGACGCGCGCCTGCTCGACACGACGGAACTCAGCATCGAGGCCGCCGTGGCCGAGGCGGTCGCCTATGTGACGAGCCGTCTGGAGCGCTCGGGCGCTTGACTTCGGGCGCGTTTTGCTATTCAGCGCCGCGATACCCCGAAAAGACCGGTGGACTCAACCGCCTGGCCAGCAACATCAAATGGAGAACTGGATGTCGGCATCCGCTGCCACAATGGAAGATTTCGAAGCCCTGCTGAACGAGAGCTTCGAGCTTGAAACCCCCGACGAGGGTTCCGTCGTCAAAGGCACCGTCCTCGCCATCGAAGCGGGACAGGCCATCATCGACATCGGCTACAAGATGGAAGGCCGTGTCGATCTGAAGGAATTCGCCGCCCCCGGCAAGAATCCCGAGATCAAGGTCGGCGACACCGTCGAGGTCTATCTCGACCGCGTCGAGAACGCCAAGGGCGAGGCCGTGCTCAGCCGTGAGAAGGCCCGTCGCGAAGAGGCCTGGGACCGCCTCGAGAAGGCCGCCGCCAAGGAAGAGCGCGTCGAGGGCCAGATCTTCGGCCGCGTCAAGGGTGGCTTCACCGTCGATCTCGGCGGCGCCGTGGCCTTCCTGCCCGGCTCCCAGGTCGATGTGCGCCCGGTGCGCGACGCCGGCCCGCTGATGCATATGAACCAGCCGTTCCAGATCCTGAAGATGGACCGCCGCCGCGGCAATATCGTCGTGTCGCGCCGCGCCGTGCTGGAAGAGAGCCGCGCCGAACAGCGCGCCGAGATCGTCGCCAAGCTGACCGAGGGCGAAGTGGTCGACGGCGTCGTCAAGAACATCACCGAATACGGCGCCTTCGTCGATCTCGGTGGCGTCGACGGCCTGCTGCACGTGACCGACATGGCCTGGCGCCGCGTCAACCACCCGTCCGAGATCCTGAACATCGGCGAGACCGTTAAGGTCCAGGTGATCAAGATCAACAAGGACACGCAGCGCATCAGTCTCGGCATGAAGCAGCTGCTCGCCGATCCGTGGGATTCGGTCGAGGCGAAGTTCCCGATCGGCTCGAAGCACACCGGCCGCGTCACCAACATCACCGACTACGGCGCCTTCGTGGAGCTGGAGCCGGGGGTCGAGGGGCTGGTCCATGTCTCCGAGATGAGCTGGACCAAGAAGAACGTCCATCCGGGCAAGATCGTCTCCACCTCCCAGGAGGTCGAGGTGCTGGTGCTCGAGATCGACAGCGCCAAGCGCCGCGTCTCGCTGGGCCTGAAGCAGACCCAGGGCAATCCGTGGGAAAACTTCGCGCGCAGCCATCCGAACGGCACCGAGGTCGAAGGCGAGATCAAGAACATCACCGAATTCGGTCTGTTCGTCGGTCTCGACGGCGATATCGACGGAATGGTGCATCTCTCGGACCTCGACTGGAACCGGTCGGGCGAGGAGGCGATGCAGGATTTCCACAAGGGCGACGTGGTCCGGGCCGTGGTCACCGACGTGGACGTCGACAAGGAGCGGATCTCGCTCTCGATCAAGGCGCTCGGTACCGATCCCTTCGCCGAGGCGACGTCGGGCGTGAAGCGCGGCGACGTGGTGACGGTGACGGTCACCGCGATCGAGGATGGCGGAATCGAGGTCGAATACGACGGGATGAAGAATTTCATCCGCCGCTCCGACCTCAGCCGCGACCGTTCGGAACAGCGGCCGGAACGCTTCACCAAGGGCGACAAGGTCGATGCGCGCGTGACCAATATCGACAAGGCGAGCCGCAAGCTCCAGCTGTCGATCAAGGCGCGCGAGATCGCCGAGGAGAAGGAAGCGGTCGAACAGTACGGCTCGTCCGACTCCGGCGCCTCGCTCGGTGACATCCTTGGCGCGGCTCTGCGCCGTCGCGACGACGACGCCTAGAGCTTGGACGCCTGAGCTTGGACGCTCTCGAACGCGATTTCTACGAGGAACGGCGCCGCAAATGGCGCCGTTCCGCTTTCTGGCGCGGCTTTCTGGCCGCCGCCGTGCTTGGTCTTGTGTTGTGCCTCGTGGTCTGGTGGGACGAGATCGCGCGGTCCGGCGATCAGGTCGCCCGCTATGAGGTGTCGGGCGTCATCCTCGATGATCTCGACCGGGACGAGCTCTTGGCCGACATCGCCGACAGTGACAATGTGAAGGCGCTGATCCTGCGCATCAATTCGCCGGGTGGCTCGACGGCGGGCTCGGAGGCGCTTTTCGCCTCGCTGCGCGCCGTCGCGGCCAAGAAGCCGGTGGTGGCGGTCCTTGGCGAGGTCGCGGCCTCCGGCGGCTATATCGCCGCGATCGGCGCCGACCATATCGTCGCGCGCGGCAACAGCATGACGGGCTCGATCGGCGTCATCCTCGAATATCCGGATTTCACCGGGCTGATGTCCAAGCTCGGCATCGGGGTCGAGACGGTGCGCTCCTCCGACCTGAAGGCGGAGCCGTCGCCCTTCCGGCCGACCAATCCCGCGGCGCGGGCGCTGGATCAGGCGCGGATCGACGAGAGTTTCCGCTGGTTCCGCGGCCTCGTCGGCGAGCGCCGCGGCCTCGAGGGCGCGCGGCTCGACGCGGTGGCGACCGGCGAGGTCTTCACCGGGCGCGAGGCGCTCGACCGCGGGCTGATCGACGCGATCGGCGGCGAGCCGGTGGCGATCGCCTGGCTCGAATCGCGCGACCCCGCGCTGACCGACTTGCCGACCGTCGATTGGGAACTGGAAAGCAAGGACGGCCTCCTCGGCGGAGTCCTCGGCCTTTCGGGGTCAAGCGGCGGGATTCTTGGAGAAATATCGGCTCGGATCGGCCCCAAGCTCTATTCCCTCATGCGGTGAATCCTGCCACTATGCCAGGCATTGGCAAGGCGCGAGAGAAATTGCCCGGCTGGGCCGAGATGGCGGACGGGACTTAGGTGGCGAGCATGATCAAATCCGAGCTCATTCAGAAGATCGCCGAGGAAAATCCGCACCTGTTCCAGCGCGACGTCGAGCGCATCGTCAGCACCATCTTCGACGAGATCATCGAAGCGATGGCCGCCGGCAACCGGGTCGAGTTGCGCGGCTTCGGCGCCTTTTCCGTGAAGAAGCGCGACGCGCGCCAGGGGCGCAATCCGCGCACCGGCGACGCGGTGGTGGTGGACGAAAAGCATGTGCCATTCTTCAAGACCGGCAAGCTGTTGCGCGACCGTCTGAACGCCGACTAGGATGGCGGACGTAACCCGGGAGCCGTCATGCGGACAATCAAGATCCTTCTGCTCTGCCTCATCCTCGTCGGGATCGTGATCCTGTCGCTGGCCAACCGCGAGCTTGTCACGCTGCATCTGTTGCCTACCGGCATGGACCGGGTGCTGAGCCTGTCGGTCCAGATGCCGCTGTTTCTCGTCAGCCTGCTGTCCATCGTGGTCGGCATGGTCATCGGCTACCTGCTCGAATGGCTGCGCGAGCACAAGCACCGGCGCCGCGCCTCGCAGAAGTCGCGCGAGGCGGCGCAGCTCGGCCGCGAGGTCGATCGGTTGCGCAAGTCGACCGGCAAGGCCGACGACGACGTTCTGGCCCTGATCGGCAACTGAGCCTCGGCCGGTGCGGGTCAAGATCTGCGGCTTGCGATCGCGCGCCGACGCGGCCGCCGCGGCGGCGAGCGGCGCGTTCTATGGCGGGCTGGTGTTCTTCCCGCGCTCGCCGCGCCATCTGACGCTGGCCGATGCGCGCTGGGTGACGCAGGCGATGCCGGAGCATCTGATCCGCGTCGCGCTGACCGTCGATGCCGAGGATGCCGATTTCGAGGCGATCGTCGAGGTGGTCCGGCTCGACATGCTGCAACTCCACGGCCATGAGACGCCCGAGCGGGTCGCCGAGATTCGCCAGCGCTTCGGCCTGCCGGTGATGAAGGCGGTGGGGATCGCCACCGAGGAGGATCTGGCGGTGGTGGCGGACTACGCTTCCGTCGTCGACATGCTGCTGATCGATGCGCGGCCGCTGCCCGGCGCGGCGCTGCCCGGGGGCAACGGCGTCGCCTTCGACTGGCGGCTGATCCACGGGCGGCGCTGGCCGGTGCCGTGGATGCTGGCCGGCGGCCTCACCCCGGCCAATGTCGCGGAGGCCGTGCGGCTGACCGGCGCCGATCAGGTCGATGTCTCCTCGGGCGTCGAGAGCGCGCCGGGGCTGAAATGTCCGCGTCTGATCGCCGATTTCGTGCGCGCCGCCTCCGATCCGGCGGCGGCGCTGGCCTGACGGTGCGCGCATCCCGGTCCTGCGGACCGGGACCGGGGGGCTCCCGCGGGGCTGGCCCTTGGGCCCGGCGGCCGCTGCGCGGCCGCGACAGGAGCGGCCTGTTGGCCGCGAGTCATTTTTCTCCCCGCCTGTTGGCGGGGCCCCTCGTCCTGCCCGATAGGAATTCTTCCTATATGAAACTGGGAGAAGCCAGCGGCGCGCGGGTCTCGTAGGGCTTCCGGCGCGCGGGAGGGCTGAACGCCGGGTCAGCGAGGGCGCGCGCTTCGGGGTGTGCGCGTGGACGGCCTGTAAGCCGGATTCTGTCGCGCGGCGGAAAGCCGCGCCGATGGCCATTCCTCTAGGCCCGCCGTCGCCGACGGGCTCTGGCAGCCAACCCGGATCGCTGGGCGGGAGGACCCTGGCGCCTCCACTCTCGCGGAAGGCCCCGCGCGATCCCTATTTGGCCTTGCTCCTGGCGGGGCTTGCCGTGCCACCGGCGTCGCCGCCGGCGCGGTGGGCTCTTACCCCACCGTTTCACCCTTGCCGGCCGCGTCCGGGGACGACGGCCGGCGGTCTGATCTCTGTGGCGCTTTCCCTCGGGTTGCCCCGGGCGGGCGTTACCCGCCGCCATTTCTCCCTGGAGTCCGGACTTTCCTCGCCCCGTCGCCGGGCCGCGGCCATCCGGCCGTCCACGCGCGCCCCTGCTAGAGCGAAACCGCGTCCCGGTCAACGCCATCCCCGCGGGACCGCGGCGCCAACGCGGCGGCGACGGCCAGATCGGCCGCATCGAGCGGGCCGCGCCCGGTCGGCCGGAATCGCGCCCGGAAGGCGCCGAGCAGCGGCGCGGCCTCGGCCTCGGCGGGATAGCCGATGGCGGTGAGCGCGGCGCGGAAGGCGGCGGGGTCGGCGGGACCGGGCGCGGGGACGGCCGCGAGGGGGGGCGCCTCGGGCCAGATCGCCCGCCCGCCGAGCGCCAGCCGGCGCCAGTCGAATTTCGGCCCTGGATCGGACTTGCGTCCCGGGGCCATGTCGGAATGTCCGATCACCCGCGCGGGCGGAATGGCCCACCGGGCGAGGATGCCGTCGAGCAACGCCTCCAGCGCCGCCATCTGCGCCTCGGGGAATGGCGGCCAGTCTTCGAGCGGCCCGGGATTCGCCAGTTCGATGCCGATCGACCGCGAATTCACGTCCCCGACCTCGCCCCAGGCGCCGGCGCCCGCGTGCCATGCCCGCTCGGTCTCTTCGACCAGTTTCCAGACCGCGCCGTCGGCGGCGACGAGGTAGTGCGCCGAGACCTCGGCGGCGGGATCACAGAGGCGGTCGAGCGCCGCCTCGGCCGTGGCCATGGCGGTATAGTGGATCACCACAATGTCGGGCCGGGCGCCGGCCCGGCGCGGGCCGTGGTTGGGGCTTGACTGAACGCGGGGTTCCATGGGTTCAGTTCCGGCTGGAGGGGAGCCCCTGCCGGTCCAGAACCGCTGCGCGCCGGATGGCACGCTCCCTCCCGTTCCGGCGCGGGGGACGATGATGGGCAACCGAGGCGGGCGGCTGCATCGCGCGGACGGCGCGCTCGGGCCCGCGCGCTGGCGCGGGCGTGCCTGGATCTGCTGCCTGACGGCGTTTCGCGAGCGGCGCCGGACGGTGATGGGCGCGGGCTATACCGAGATCTTCTTCCTCGACGAAGCCACCGCGCTGGCCGCCGGTCACCGCCCCTGTTTCGAATGCCGCCGCGCCGACGCCCTGGCCTTCGCCGCCGCGTGGGGCAGGGCGCGGGATGCCCCGCCGCCGCGCGCGGGCGACATGGACCTGGTGCTCCATGCCGAGCGGCTCGGCCCGCGCGCCTCTCTCGCCTTCGCCGCGATTCCGGCCGGTGCGATCTTCGCGGCGGAGGGCTTCTGGTTGCGCACGCCGGAGGGCGCGCGCCGCTGGAGCTTCGAGGGTTACGGTCCCGAGCGCGGCTTCGCGCCCGGAGACCGGTTTCCCTGCCTGACGCCGCCGAGCATCGTCGCCCCGCTGCGCGCCGGCTATGCGCCGCATGTCAGCCTCTGAGCTGGCGGAACGGCGCCGGATCCCACGCGCAGGCGAAGCCGTCGCCGTCGGGATCGAGGCCGCCGCGATCGTCCTGGGGCCCGCCATTGGCGAGGAACGCCCGCTGCGCGTCGTCGGGATGCTTGAACCGCCTGCAGGCCGCCGCCGCCGACAGCGAATTGCCGCCCCGCTTGTAGAGCCGCTCGCCGACCGCGTTGCTGGTCTGCTGGGCGAAGAGCGCCACATTGACCCCCTCCACCCGATCGGGCAGCGCGCCCGGCTGCACGATCACCAGCTGCGCCCGGTCGGCGGCGAGCTTGCGCTCGGCCACCGCCGCGTCGATCTTCTGCTCCTCCAGCGTCGTCTGCAGCAGGTTCAGCGTATCGGTGTCGAGCGGCCGACCGACGCCGGGCGCGGCGGTGGCGGTCGAGACGCCGGGCGGCGCCTGCTGCACGCCCGGCGGCAGCGGCTCGCCGCCCATGGAAGAAGCGGTGCCCGTGCTCGGCACCTCGGTGATGACCGGCTGATCTGGAACCGTGACATCGCCGGAGGTGCAGGCCGAGAGCAGCCCGCCCGCGATGATCGCCATCACTCGTTTTTTCATCTCGATGTTTTGCCTCGCATACATATGCCTCGGCACAGCTCTACCACCATTTTGGCGGTTTTGCAGCAAATCCACTCGCCTTTTCCAGCGCATATGCCACGTCGAGCATTCCTGCCTCATCCCAGGGCCGTCCGATCACCTGCAACCCCAGCGGGAGTCCCGCCGAATCGAGTCCCGCTGGAACCGAGGCACCGGGCAGACCCGCGAGGTTCACCGTCACGGTGAAGACATCGTTGAGATACATCTCGACCGGATCGCCGGCGCCGACCTCGCCAAGGCCGAAGGCGGCGGAGGGCGTCGCCGGGGTCAGGATCGCGTCGATCCCTTCGGCGAAGGCGGCCTCGAAATCCTGGCGGATCAGCGTCCGCGTCTTCTGCGCCCGAAGGTAATAGGCGTCGTAGAAGCCGGCGGAGAGCACATAGGCCCCGATCATCACCCGGCGCCGGACCTCCTTGCCGAAGCCTTCGGCGCGGCTGCGCTCGTACATCTCGGTGATGCCTTCGCGCGCGCCGATCCGCGCGCGGTGGCCGTAGCGCACGCCGTCGTAGCGCGCGAGGTTCGAGGAGGCTTCGGCCGGGGCGATGACGTAATAGGCCGGGAGGGCGTATTTGGTGCGGGGCAGGCTGATCTCGACGATCTCGGCGCCCGCGTCGCGCAGCATCTCGGCGCCACGCTGCCACAAAGCCTCGATCTCGGCTGGCATGCCGTCGATCCGATATTCCTTCGGAATGCCGATCCGCTTGCCGCGCATGTCGCCGACGAGCGCGGCTTCGAAATCCGGCACCGGCCGCTCGGCGCTCGTGCTGTCCTTCGGATCGTGGCCGGCCATGGCGCCGAGCAGGATCGCCGCGTCGCGCACGGTCTTGGCCATGGGGCCCGCCTGGTCGAGCGAGGAGGCGAAGGCGACGATGCCCCAGCGCGAGCAGCGGCCATAGGTCGGCTTCACCCCGACGATGCCGGTCAGCGCCGCCGGCTGGCGGATCGATCCGCCGGTGTCGGTGCCGGTCGCGCCGAGGCAGAGGTCGGCGGCCACCGCCGCCGCCGAGCCGCCGGAGGAACCACCGGGGGTAAGCGGCGCGCCGTGTCGCCGGAGCGGCGCCACGGGCTGACCGCGGGGCCGTAGGCGGAACTCTCGTTCGACGAACCCATGGCGAATTCGTCCATATTGAGCTTGCCGAGGCAAACCGCGCCGCGCTCCCAGAGGCGGCTGGTGACGGTGCTTTCATAGGGCGGGACGAAGCCTTCGAGGATGTTCGACGCCGCCTGCGCCGGCAGCCCCTCGACGCAGAACAGGTCCTTGATGCCCAGCGGCACGCCGCAGAGATCCGGCGCCTCGCCGGTGTCGAGCCGGGCCTGCGCCGCCGCCGCGCCGGCGCGGGCGCGCTCGGCCGAGACATGGGTGAAGGCGTTCAAGGGCGCCGCGGCGGCGATCGCCCCGAGGCAGGCCTCGGTCAGTTCGGCCGCGCCGATCCGTCGGGTGCGCAGGGCCTCGCGGGCCTCGGCGATGGTCAGGCGGGCGAGATCGGCCATGCTGTATTCCACGACTTTCGGTTTGCCGGGCGATCGCGGGCTTATTCCACGACCTTCGGCACGGTGAAGAATCCGTCCCGCGCGTCCGGGGCGTTGGCGAGCACCCGCTCGGGATAGCCGCCATCCGTCACCGCGTCCTCGCGCCAGGGCAGGCGCATCGGCGTGACGGAGGTCATCGGCTCGACGCCGGTCACGTCGAGTTCGCCGAGCTGTTCCATGAAGCCGAGGATCGCCGACAATTCGGCCGCGAGCGGGGCGAGATCGGCCTCGGCCACCTCGACCCGGGCGAGATGGGCGACGCGGCGCGCGGTTTCGGCGTCAATGGACATGGATCCGGTCCTCTGGCTCGCGCGGATGGCATCGGCCGCCCGCGCTTTATCCCGCCGCCCGTCCCCACGCAAGACCCGCGCCCGGAGCGTCGGGAATCGCGGCCGCGCCGGTGGGTCCGCGGAGCGCGTCGATGGGATTTCATGGGTGTGGGATTCCATGGTCCGATTCGCGAGAAAACGCCGTCTGCGGGGTGGCCAGCGCGGCCTGGCGGCCACACCGGGCCAAAAAAATACAACTTTATTGATTTTAGGCTTGAGTGTGTGCAATCGGTGGTTGCACAAAATGTGGTGGTAACGGCGCCGTGACGCCACAAGTAATGTCCGTGATCGGCTAATGCTGCAACGCACAAAAGCGCGAAAAGTCGCTGATCGCCCGATCAAATTCCCGGTGGGCTCGAAAACCGTTGCGTGCCATGAAATCCCATGGTATCCCATAACTCACGGAGAGCAGCGGAATACAAGACAAGGGCAAGTAAAGACCCAAGTGAGACTCGGCAGGCTTCATACAGGCCCGCTCTTTCCGAAGACGAAGAAGACCCGACGCGACTGAAGAACGAGCAGGCACGTAAGACGTGGCGCAGTCGGGCCGAAGGCCCAAACAGGACCGGATGGCGGGTCGTGCTTTCAGGTGGCACGGCCCGTCATTGTTTTCCGGCGAGGGCGAGGCGGATAGGAGTTGGCGGCCGGTGAAGGCGTCGTTCAGGGGCGAGTCGGTCCACAAGTTGGACGCGAAGGGTCGCTTGTCGATCCCGGCCCCGTTTCGCCGCGAGCTGGAGAAGGGCGATCCCGAATGGGAATCAGGCCGTCCGCAGCGCTTCATCCTCGTCTATGGCCATCAGGACACCAGCTATCTCGAAGGCTTCTCCATCGAATCGATGGCGCGGATGGAGCGGCGGATCCGCAAGATGGATCAGTTCAGCGTCGCGCGGAAACTCGCCACCTATACCTACAGCACCTGCTCGACGCAGATGGAGCTCGACCCGACGGGCCGGATCGTGCTGCCCGCCGAGTTGAAGCAGCGGATCGGCGCCACCGACGAGGTGCGCTTCCTCGGCGAACTCGACACCTTCCGCATCACGACGCCCAGTGTCTTCGATGCTTCGATCGCCGCGCTGCGCGATCTCGTCGTGCCGGGCGATCCGGCGACCGACCTCTATGCCGCGCTCGGCGGCATCGCCGACGAGGACGACGAATGATGATGGCGCCTTTCGCGCGGCACGTCCCCGTGCTGATCGACGCCATTCTGGCGCGGACCGCGCCCGTCGGCGGCGTGTGGCTCGACGGCACCTTCGGCGCCGGCGGCTATACCCGGGCTTTGCTCGACGCGGGGGCGGCTCGGGTGATCGGCGTCGATCGCGACCCGGACGCGCTGGCCGCCGCCGCCGACTGGGCGGAGGCTTTCGGCGGCCGGCTCGATCTCCGGGCCGGGCGTTTCGGCGATCTCGACCGGATCGCGGCCGAGGCGGGGGCGCCGGCCCTCGACGGCGTGGTGCTCGACATCGGCGTTTCCTCGATGCAACTCGACCAGGCGGACCGCGGCTTTTCCTTCCAGAAGGAGGGGCCGCTCGACATGCGCATGGGCCGCTCCGGGCCTTCGGCGGCCGATCTCGTGAACACGCTGCCGGAGGCGGCGCTGGCCGATATCCTGTTCCAATATGGCGAGGAGCGCGCCTCGCGCCGCATCGCGCGGGCGATCGTCGCGCAGCGCAAGGTCGCGCCGTTCCAGACGACGACCGAACTCGCCGCCCTGTTCGAGCGGCTGCTGCCGCGGCCGAAGCCAGGCCAGCCGCACCCGGCGACCCGCGGCTTTCAGGCGCTGCGCATCGCGGTCAATGACGAGCTCGGCGAGCTGGCGCGGGGCCTCGCCGCCGCCGAGGCGGCGCTGGCGCCGGGCGGCTGGCTCGCCGTCGTCACCTTTCATTCGCTGGAGGACCGGGTGGTGAAGCGGTTCCTGCAGGCCCGGTCCGGCGCCGCGCCGCGCACCAGCCGACACGCGCCCGAAATCGCCGCCGAGGCGCCGCGCTTCGCGCTCGTCACGCGCAAGGCGGTCGAACCCGACGCGGCCGAGGTCGCCGCGAACCCCCGCGCGCGGTCCGCCAAGCTGCGGCTCGCCCGCCGGCTCGACGCGCCCGCGGGGCGGGTAGATCCCGCGGCCCTCGGCCTGCCGGGCCTCGCGATCGGAGGGGCGCGATGAAGCTGGTCCTTTACGCCTCGTCCGCCGTGCTGGTCGTGGTCTGCGCGACCTGGGCCTACCGCGTGAACTACGCGACGCAGGAGGCGATGAACCGGGTCGCCGACCTCCGCGCCGAGATCGCGCGCGAGCGCGAGGCTTTGGGCGTGCTGGAAGCGGAATGGGCCTATCTCAACCGGCCCGACCGCCTGCGCGCTCTCGTCGATGCCAATGCCGCGACGCTGGCGCTGGTCGAGCTGACGCCCGAGCAGTTCGCGGACGTCGGGATGGTCAGCTTTCCGCCGCCGCCGGACCCGACCGTCCCCGAGGACGCGCCAGCGACCGACCCGAAATCCGCCCCCGCCGGAGCCAAGAAATGATCCGCCGTCCCCTGCGCCCGCTCGCCCGCATCCTCTCGGCCCGCGCCGAGGGAACCGATCCCGACCTCGTCGAGGCCGAGGAACGCGCGGCCCGGCTCGCCGCGCGCCACCGGGCGGAGCGGCAGAAGGCCGAGACGCGGCTGCTGCTGCTCGGGGTCGTCTTCATCCTCTGCTTCACCACCGTGGCGGGGCGGATGGCGCTGCTCTCCGCCGCGGTGCCGGTCGAGCCGCGCGCCGAGGGGACGGGCGAGCCGATCCTGGCGCAGCGGGCGAACATCGTCGACCATAACGGCGCGATCCTCGCCACCAATCTGGTCACCGCCTCGCTCTATGCCCAGCCGGCGCAGATGATCGACCCGCTGGCGGCGGCCGACGCCCTGGCCGAGATCTTTCCCGATCTCGACGCCGAGACCCTGCGCGCGCGCTTCACCGATGGGCGCAAGTTCCTCTGGATCAAGCGCACCATCTCGCCGGAACAGCGGCAGGCGGTGCATGACCTCGGCGAGCCCGGCCTGCTCTTCGGGCCGCGCGAGGTGCGGTTCTATCCGAACGGCGCGCTCGCCGCGCATATCCTCGGGGGCGCCAGCTTCGGCCGCGAGGGCGTCGACGCGGCGGAAATCGTCGGCACGGCCGGCATCGAGCGCATGTACGACCAACGGCTGCGCGACCCGGCCGAGGTGGCGACGCCGCTGCGCCTGTCGATCGACGTCGACGCGCAGGTGGCGCTGGAGGAGGTGCTGGCGAC
>JBGAJI010000209.1:0-2426 GCA_044225035.1 Amaricoccus sp.
AGACCCGGCTCGCGCCGGCCTGACGCGAGAGCCGGATAGTAACCGCGGCCCCGCTGTCGCCTCCGGCGCAGATATCCCCGCCGGTGCGTCAGCACCGGCAGCGCCAGCCTGTTACCCCGGCAGGCGCTTCGCGCCGGACCAGGCAGGCGCGCCGATGTTCTATCGAGATGTCGGAAGGACCGGCGCAACCGCCGACGCGAGAGGCCGGGCGACGCGCTTGTCCGAAGCGATCAAACGGATCACGTATCAGACGATCTCCGCCGTCTCGACCACGGCGTGAAACAGCACGTTGGTCGCCTTCTCCGCCCAGTCCGGCGTGATCTCCTCGGCCTCGTTGTGGCTGAGGCCGTCGACGCAGGGACACATCACCATCGTCGCCGGCGCGACCTTGGCCGCCCAGCAGGCGTCATGCCCGGCGCCAGAGATCAGGTCGCGGTTGGAATAGCCGAGCCGGTCGGCCGCGCCGCGCACCCGCGCGACCAGCGTCGGATCGAAGGTGACGGGATCGAAATGCCCCACCGCCTCCACGGCGCAGCCGACGCCGAGCGCTTCGCAGATCGCCGCCGCCTGCGACTCGATCGCCGCGCGCATCCGATCGAGCTTCGCCTGCTCCGGCGAGCGGATGTCGACGGTGAACACCACCGTCCCCGGCAGCACGTTGCGCGAGTTCGGGCTGAACTTTACCTGCCCGACGCCGCCCACCGCCCCCGGCTGCTCCGCCATCGCCACCGCCTGCACCATCTCCATGATCCGCGCCATGGCGAGGCCGGCGTTGATCCGCATCTCCATCGGCGTCGAGCCGGTATGCGCTTCCTTGCCGGTCAGGGTGAACTCCAGCCACCAGAGTCCCTGGCAGTGGGTGACGACGCCGATCTCCAAACCCTCGGCCTCAAGGATCGGCCCCTGCTCGATGTGGAGCTCGAAATAGGCGTGCATCCGGCGCGCGCCGACCGGCTCGTCACCCTTCCAGCCGATCCGTTCCAGCTCGTCGCCGAACCGCTTGCCGTCGAGGTCCGTGCGGCCATAGGCATAGTCGAGGCCGAGCACGCCGGCGAACACGCCCGAGGCCAGCATCGCCGGCGCGAACCGCGCCCCCTCCTCGTTTGTCCAGTTGGTGACGACGACCGGGTGCTTCGTCCGCACTCCGAGGTCGTTCATCGAGCGCACCACCTCCAGCGCGCCGAGCACGCCGAGGACACCGTCATACCTGCCGCCGGTCGGCTGGGTGTCGAGATGGCTGCCGACATAGACCGGCAGGGCATCCGGATCCTCGCCCGCCCGGGTGGCGAACATCGTGCCCATCTCGTCGACGCCGAGCGTCATTCCCGCCGCCTCGCACCAGCGCTGGAACAGCGCCCGCCCTTCGGCGTCGGCATCGGTCAACGTCTGCCGGTTGTTGCCGCCGGCGATGCCCGGCCCGATCTCCGCCATCGCCATCAGCGACTCCCAGAGCCGGGTGCCGTCGATCCGGAAATTCTCGCCAGGAGCGGCCATGCGTCAGAACTTCACCACCTTGGTGGCCTTGGAAACCGGCGCGCCCGCTGCCTTGTCGACGCCTTCCTTGGCGAGCTTCTTCGGCCGCTTCAGCCCGGTCGCGTCCTCCACGGCGGACTCGGCGTAACCTTTTGGCGTCTTGAGCCCGGTCGCCTTCTTGACCTCGCCCTTTGCCGCACCCTTGGCGATGGATTTCGGTGACTTGAGCTTCATGACGCTACCCCAGCCGCTTGAGAACGTCGCGCAGCTTGCCGACCAGCTCGCCGATCTGCGCTTCCGAGATGATGAGCGGCGGCGACATCGCGATGATGTCGCCGGTGGTGCGGACGAGGATTCCCGCCTCGTAGCCATCGAGGAAGGCCTGGAAGGCGCGCGCGGTCGGCTTGCCGGGGATCGGCTCCAGCTCCACCGCGCCGATCAGCCCCTCGTTGCGGATGTCGATGACGTGCGGGCAGTCGCGGAGCGAATGCAATGCCTCCTGCCAGACCGGCGCCAGCGCCGCGCAGCGCTCGAACAGCCCCTCGTCGCGGTAGGTGTCGAGGGTGGCGATGCCGGCCGCCGCGGCGATCGGCGAGCCCGAATAGGTGTAACCGTGGAAGAGCTCGATCAGGTTCTCCGGCCCGGTCATGAAGGCGTCGTGCACCGCCGCGGTCGTCAGCACCGCCCCCATCGGGATAACGCCGTTCGTCAGGCCCTTGGCGCAGGTGATCATGTCGGGCGTGACGCCGTACTTTTCCGCGCCCCAGGCCGCGCCGGTGCGCCCGAAGCCGGTGATGACCTCGTCGAAGATGAGAAGGATGCCGTGCTTCGTGCAGATCTCGCGAAGCCGCTGCAGGTAGCCCTGCGGCGGGATCAGCACGCCGGTGGAGCCCGCCACCGGCTCGACGATCACCGCGGCGATGGTCGAGGCGTCGTGCAGCGTGACGATGCGC
>JBGAJI010000058.1:0-19928 GCA_044225035.1 Amaricoccus sp.
GGACACTCGCTGTCATGCAAGTCTCCGGCGGCTCGCAGAGCTTCAACGCCGTCAACCAGATGCGGGTGCTCGGCCGCTGGATGCGGATGGTGACGATCCCCAACCAGTCGTCCGTCGCCAAAGCATATCAGGAGTTCGATGAAGCCGGCCGGATGATACCATCGTCATATTATGATCGAGTGGTCGACGTGATGGAGGAGTTGGTGAAGTTCACGCTGCTAACGCGCGATGTATCACCCTACCTGACCGACCGCTATTCCGAGCGCAAGGAGAGCGGCGAGGCCCTGATGCAGCGGGTCAATCTGACGGCTGCAACCTGAGAATCTATCCCGCGCCGATCGCACGTCATCGCTCGCAAGAATGCCCCAACCAACGAGGTCCCTTGAATGGATCATAGCCCGCAACAGTCTCAAGGAAGCGTCTCCGAGGTATTCCGCGCATTCCTGAAGCTGGGGCTCACCTCCTTCGGTGGACCGATCGCACATCTGGGCTATTTCCGGGACGAGCTGGTGACGCGGCGAAAATGGCTGAGCGAAAGCGCATATGCCGATTTGGTGGCACTGTGCCAGTTCCTGCCCGGTCCGGCTTCCAGCCAGGTCGGCTTTGCTCTTGGTCTGACGCGGGCGGGATGGCTCGGCGCGTTCGCAGCTTTCCTCGCCTTCACCCTGCCATCGGCCATGATCCTTCTTGCGCTTGCCATGACGGCTACGCGGCTGGAAAGCCCGTTAGCGCTTGGCGTCCTACATGGTCTCAAGATCGTCGCCGTCGCCATCGTGGCGCAAGCCGTGTGGGGCATGGCAAAAAACCTGTGCCCCGATAAGGAGCGCGCCACGATCGCGGTCGTGGCCGTGCTTCTGCTTGCCTGGGCGCCGGGAGCGATCGGGATGATGGCGGCCATACTGCTGGGCGCACTTGCCGGGCTGGCTCTTGGCAAAGGACAGGTCACGATTGGCGAGCATCTGCCTGTGCCGGTTTCACGCAAAGCCGGACTGATGGCCTTCGCGCTGTTCGTCGCCCTACTGATTGGCCTGCCGGTCCTAGCGGGGCAAGCGCAAGGATGGGCGCTGGCGGACAGCTTCTTTCGTGCCGGCTCGCTTGTCTTTGGTGGCGGACATGTCGTGTTGCCGCTGTTACAGGCTGAAACGGTCACGCCAGGATGGGTGTCCGATGATGCCTTCCTTGCGGGTTATGGCGCAGCGCAGGCNNNCGCCTGGCTCGGAGCGGTCATGGGACCGGCGCCGAACGGCGTGGCCGGCGCGACGATCGCTCTTGTCGCACTTTTCCTGCCGGGCTTCCTGATCCTGATCGGGGCGTTGCCCTTCTGGGATCAACTGCGCCGTAAGACGTGGGCGCAGTCGGCCATGCAGGGCGCCAATGCCGCAGTCGTCGGAATCCTCGGCGCTGCGCTTTATTCGCCTGTCTTCACCAGCGCGATCGGAGGCATGCCGGATTTCGCACTGGCCTTGATTTGTTTCGTGGCGCTGATGGCCTGGAAAGCTCCGCCATGGGTCGTCGTGTTGCTGGCGGCCGTGGGTGGAGCTGCGCTTAGCCTGTTGATGTAAGGCGGTTTCGAAAGCTATCGGGCTCACTCTGTCAAACCCGAGGTAGCACGATGCTGAATTGTGTCGCGCCACGCCAACGCTAGCCGGCGAGATCCAAGCCCAGCGACATCAGGGAGAGTTTCTGCACAGCCTGGGGGTCTCCCGGCAGAAGGGGTAGGCCGAGACCAAGGCTCGGCCTCAGGGGAAGGCTTTCCCCATATCTGGCCTTTACAGGAGCGCGGAGCCTCACAAAGGCGGACTATGGCTGACGTCTTTCTCCAGCTTTCAATCGAAGATCACACGAGGCGTTAGAGTCATCGCTCACCGTTCGGGTCGCCATACCCATGTTCTCGAAATGGTAGCGCTCCTTTGCGCCCCTTGGGAATCATCGGGCGACCACGCCCCATCTGGTAAGGACAATACGAAAGCTTGCCGTGAGGAAAAGCGGCGGTCCAGCAAAATCCACCAGTTGCTACTGGCCTGGCTTACAGAAGGCCTGCAGCCCGTAATCGCGAACACGATGGCTCCCGAGACGCTCGCTTGAGATCGAGGCAAAGCAAAATCAGGTCCAAGATATTGTTATAGAAAGATAAATGAGCATCATTGCTTACGTGGATTCGCCGCGTAAGCAACATCTCTTGAAAAGAGAGAATTGGTAATGCTTTGATTCTTATGGGAAAAATGGCGCACCCGAGAGGATTCGAACCTCTGGCCTCCACCTTCGGAGGGCGGCGCTCTATCCAGCTGAGCTACGGGTGCATACCGTTCGCGAGGTGCTTACGTCATGCTTACGTGAGTTTTTTGGCTTCTTAAAGAGCGAACCCGAAATTCACTCAAGCCATTGTTAAATCAGTTCCTTTTCCCAGCACCTTCAACCTTCACCAGACTTGACTACAGCCTTCGGAGGGCGACACTCTATCCAGCTGAGCTACGAGTCCGTGGGCGCGTTGGTAAAGGGCGGTGTATTCGCTGTCAACCAACGTCATCCGACAAACCTTACCGCGGGGCGAGCGCGGCGACGAGGTCGTTCGCGGTTTTCACCATCAGGGAGAAGCCGCCGAGACTGAACTGGTTCAGCGAGGCGAATACCCCCACGCCGCGGGTCGGGGCGATCACCATATAGGAGAACTCGCCCTGCAACCCGCCGGACTTGTTCAGCATCAGCGGCGCCGGGCCCGCGGGGAAGACGGTCACCCATCCCATCGCCATCGCGCCCATCTCGCCGCCGTCGTCGAGGCCGCTGACCGGCGTCAGCCCGTCGCGATAGAGCCATCCGGCATGGTCGAGCCGCCGCCGCTCGGCCTCGCCGGTATCGGCGCGGTCGAGATGCCACGCCATGAACCGCAGCATGTCGCTCGCGGTCGAATAGAGGCCGCCGGCGCATTCGATCGTCTCCGGCGTGGGCGCGAAGGGCATGGCCGCGCCGTCGAAGAAATGCCCCTGCATCGCATTCGCCTCGTCGCCGGGCGCGAGATTGAACTTGGTGCGCGTCATGCCACGCGGCCGCAGCAGCCGCTCGGTGAGAAGCTCGGCATAGGGCTTGCCGCCAATGCCCTTGAGCGCGATGCCGAGGAGGTCGTGCCCCCAGTTCGAATAGAGCGCGCCGGTCCCCGGCGGAAACAGCAGCGGATCGCCCTTCAGTCCGGCGATCTGCGCCGCCATCGTGTTGCCGGCGAAGGGATCGTCCGGCGTACCGCCGGTCTGCGGCACCTCGCGGGGCAGGCCGGAGGACTGGGTGATGAGATCGACGATCCGCACCTCGCGCCCGCCCTTCTCCGGCACCTCGAAGTCCGGAGGCAGATGCCCCTGGACGGGATCGGTCATCGCGACCGCGCCCTCGGAGACGAGGCTCGACAGAACGTCGCCGCAGAAGGTCTTGGAGATCGAGCCGATGCGCATCAGCGTGTCGGCGTCCGGCTCCTTGCCCGAACCGGTGGCCGTCTCGCCGAAGCCGGCGAAGGCGGTCTCGCCGTCGCGCACGGCCGCGATCACGAAGCCCGGCGCGCCGGCGCCGAGAAAGGCGATCGCGCCCGCGAAATTCACCTCCTCCTCGAGCAGGCGATCCTCCGCCGCGACCGGCGTGCCGAGGGTCGCGGCCAGCATCAGCGTGGCGGCGGCTGCGTTCCGTCCCTTCATTGACCGATTTCCTTCCCGACCGGATTCGGGCGAGACGGTAGCCGCGTTTTCCCCCGCGACCGAGTCAAATGCGAGCGGCGTGGCGCGCCGAGGGAAATCGCATGAGACGATCCGCCCTCCTGAACGCTGCGACGCCGCGCGCGGTTCAATCCAAATGCGATCCCCGCTCGAAGCCCGCCGGTGCGCGATTGGAAAGCCCGGCCCGATGTGTTACATTTTGCCCCGTTCGGTCGCGGGAAACATTTCTTTTCCATTCGTCACTCGAGTTTCGCCTATCGGCAGTCGCCGCAAAACTATTTCAGAACACCCGCGCTCGACGCGGGGCGGGAGGATTATGTCTTCGTTCGCCATCCTTACCCTGTCCATCGCCGCGTTCGTCAACGCCGCGCTGCCGGGACCTTGCGTCCTGCTCACCTTCAGCCGCTCGGCCCGATCGGGCGCGCGGGCCGGCCTGACCGTCACCGCCGGGATCCTGGCGGCCGATGTCCTGCTCGTCGGCGCCGCGGTGGCGGCCACGCTCGGCGTCGTCGCCATAAAGCCCGAAGCCTTCCCGGCCATGAAGTGGGCCGGCATCGCCTGCCTGGTCGGCATCGCCATCCTGACGCTGCGCGCCGCCCGCCGCCCGCGCGGGCCGGTCGCCGCGACCGTTGCGCGGGACGGCATCGCCGGCTTCATGGTCGGGGCCTCCTCCCCCTACAACCTCGTCTTCTATCTGGCGCTGTTCCCGCAGGTCGTGCCGATGAACGATCCAGCCTCGGCGCTGATCGTTGTGCCGGCGGTGGTGATCCCGATCGCGCTCGCACAGATCGGGGTCATCGTCGCCGGAGCGACGGCCCGCGGTCTCGCCGGACGCCCGGGCCCGTGGATCGACTATGCCACGGCCAGCGCCCTGTTCGTTCTGGCGGCGGTGGCCGCGAACATGTCGCCGGTCGCGGAGGAGCCGGATGTCCTGACGACGGCGAGCGCGCAGTGATGGCCGGCGCCTGATCGCGGTCGGAGAGGCGCCGACACGCGGAATCGACCATCCCCGACACCGCGCAGGCCCTTGCGGCCAGGGCGGCGATTGCCGATGATCCCGCCCGAACGACCTCGGCATGATCCCCAGGAGCGCGAACGATCCCATGACTGTCCCACACCCGACGTCCCGGCGGGCACTGCTGAAGGGCCTCGCCGCAGGTTCCGGCGCGCTCGCCGCGACGCATGCCTTCCCCGGCTTCATCCAGGCGCAGACGGCCGAGCCGATCCGCCTCGGCTTCCAGCTGCACCGCACCGGCATCGGCGCCGCCTATGGCCGCTGGTACGAGCGCACCGCCAAAGCCGCGCTGGAGATCGTCAACGCGTCCGGCGGCATCAATGGCCGGCCCGTGGAGATCCTGTTCGAGGATGACGGCACCGACCCGAAGCGCGGCGCCGAGCTGATGGAGAAATTCGCGACGCAGCTGAACTGCGACGCGGTCTTCGGCGCGCTCTTCAGCCATGTCGTCGTCGGCACCGCGCCGCGCGCGGGCGAGCTGCGCATGCCCTACCTCGTCTGCTCCGAAGGTCATCACGTGGCGAGCGGCCTCAACCGCTGGACGCTGCAGCCCGGCATCACCGATGTGAAGAGCCAGGTCCAGTCGATGGCGCCCTGGGTCGCCTCGAACCTCGGCAAGAAGGTGACCATGGTCTATCCGGACTATGCCTTCGGCTATGACCACCGCGATTTCTTCTCGGCCGCGCTCAAGGCGCAGGGCGGCGAGGTGGTCGAGACCATCGCCATCCCGCCGACCGAATCCTCCTTCACCCGTTATTTCCCGCGCATCCCGCGCGAGACCGAGGTCATCTATCACGTGATGGTCGGCCCCGCCGTGCTCACCTTCGTCAAGGAGCTGGGCGAGTTCTACGGCACGGCGAACCATCCCCAGATCTTCGGATTCATCGACTCGCTCGAAGGCGTGAACATCGCCACGCCCGGCCTTGAATTCCTTGAAGGATCGCATTTCTGGGAGGGTCATTGCCGCTATCTCCAGCCCGAGGCCGCCCCGTCCGAGGGCTTCTATCGCGCGAAGGTCGGCGTCGATGACACCGGCGCCTCGACGGCGGATCCGAAGGATGTCTCGACCTATGCCCATATGTTCAGCCCGTGGGAGACGCTGTTCGTCCTCAAGGCCGGGATGGAGGCTTCCGGCTATCAGGGCCGCGACGGCGGTCAGGCCTTGATCGAAGCCTTCGAGGCGATGACCGACTTTCCGCTGTCCAACGAGCATCCGCAGGGCGCCAAGGTGTTCAACGGCCGCACCCATCAGGTCTTCGGCCATCAGTATATCTCCAAGGTCGAGGGTGGCGCCCTGAAGCGGGTGCATACCACCACGATCGAGGACGGGCTCTATCCGGACGAGGTCGACTACCTGACCCAACCCTTCTGATCCCGCGCGACGACTGAATTCAGGGGGCGGTCGGCCTTGGATCTCGGACCCTACCTGCTGCTCGCCGCGCTCGAGGGGCTGGTCATGGCGGCGGTGCTCGCCCTGACCGCCTCCGGGCTCAGCCTCGTCTTCGGAGTCATGCGCGTCGTCAATGTCGCGCATGGCGAGTTCTTCATGCTCGGCGCGGTCGCCGCCTGGTTTATCACCGACCATCTCGCCGGCCCGCCCTGGCTCGGCTTTCTGGCCGCGCTGGCGCTCGCCCCGATGTTCGTCGGGGGGCTCGCGATCCTGGCCGACCGGCTGATCCTGAAGCGGCT
This sequence comes from Amaricoccus sp., assembly GCA_044225035.1. Lineage (GTDB taxonomy): Bacteria > Pseudomonadota > Alphaproteobacteria > Rhodobacterales > Rhodobacteraceae > Amaricoccus. Next base: position 6,400 of record JBGAJI010000058.1, read on the forward strand.
CGACTACGAGCCCGAGGCGACCATCGTCGCCACCATCGGCCTGCTCTACATCTTCCAGCAGGCGGCGCTCAGCCTGTTCGGGCCCGACGCCCGCGCGGTGGCCGCGCCGTTCGACTGGCGAATCCAGCTGCCCTGGTTCGGCTATTCGGGCTACAAGCTCGCCGTGGTCGGCGCCGCCGTCCTGCTGCTCCTCGGCCTCTGGCTGCTGATGACCCGCACGCGCTTCGGCCTCGTGATGCGCGCCACCCAGTACGACCGCGAGACAGCGACCGCCTTCGGCATCGACGTCGACCGGGTCTATGCCGGTGTCTTCGGCCTCGGCGCCGCCCTCGCCGCCGTCGCCGCCGTGCTGGTCGTGCCGATCAGCCAGGCGCACTACCTGATGGGCGGCGATCCTCTGCTCCTCTCCTTCATCGTCGTCATCATCGGCGGGCTGGGCAGCCTGCGCGGCACGCTCGTCGCCGCGCTGCTGATCGGGATGAGCGACGGCATGATCTCGGTCTTCTTCTCGCCGACGCTGGCGAAGATCCTCGCCACGCTGCTCGTCGCGCTGGTGCTCGTCTTCCGGCCCGAGGGCCTGTTCGGAAAGCGCGCGGCGTGAGGGCCGACCGCGCGCTCCCGCTGCATCTCGGCGTTCTCGCGCTGCTTTTCGCGCTCAACTTCCTGTTGCCGGCCTATCACCATGCCAGCCTCGCGCGGATCATGGTGCTGGCGATCTTCGCCATGGGCTACAATATCGCCTTCGGCTACACCGGGTTGCTCAGCCTCGGCCATGCGCTGTTCCTCGCCGCCGGTCTCTACGCCGCCGGTCTCGCCGTGGTGCTCGGCGGATGGACCGCCGGCCCGGCGCTGGTCGCCGGCGTGGCGGCCGGGGGCGTCGTGGCGCTGCTCATCGGCCTGCTGGCGCTCCGCACCACCGGCGTCGCCTTCATGATCGTCACGCTGATGTTCGCGCAGGCGGGCTATCTGGCCGTGCTCTATTTCGGCGAGATCACCCGCGGCGAGGAAGGCTTCGTCCTGCCGCAGGCGGCGCGGCGGATCGGCGCGCTCGACCTCTCGGGCGAGGAAACCCGCTATCTCGTCGCGCTCGCCGCCTTCGCCATCGCCCTTCTCGCCAATCTCGCGCTCGTCCGCTCCGCCACCGGCCGCGTGCTGGTCGCCATGCGCGAGAATGCCGAGCGCAGCCGGATGCTCGGCTACGACCCCTTCCGCTATCGCCTGCTCGCGCTGGTGGCCTCCGGTCTCTACGCGGGGGCGGCGGGCGCGCTCTATGGGCTCCTGTTCGGTTATGTCGGCGGCACCTTCGCCTCGATCCAGTATTCGATCCTGCCGCTGCTCTGGGTGCTGCTCGGCGGCGCGGGAACCGTGCTCGGCCCCTTCGTCGGCACGCTTCTCATGTTCTATCTCATCGACCTCAGCGGCGGCGTCACCTCCGCCACGCTGCTCGTCGTCGGCCTCGCCCTCGTCGCGCTGGTGCTCTTCGCGCCGCGCGGCCTGCTCGGCCTCCTGCGCGAGAAGGCGTCGCGATGGCTGCCCTGACCATCCTGCGCACCTGTCGGCTCTGCCGGCATTTCGGCGGATTGCGCGCGGTGAACGACGTCGATTTCGAGCTCGCCGACCGCGAGATCCATGCGCTGATCGGGCCGAACGGCGCCGGCAAGACCACCTTCGTCAGCCTGCTCTGCGGCCGCCTCGCCCCGAGTTCGGGCAGCGTCTCCTTCCGGGGCACCGACATCACCCATCTGCCGGCGCAGGCGCGCGTCCGGCTCGGCATCGCCTATACCTTTCAGATAACGTCGATCTACAACCGGCTGACCGTCCTGGAGAATGTGTCGATCGCCGCCCAGCGCGCCGGAACGCGCGGCATCGAGGCGCGCGCCCGCGCCACGCTGGCCCGCGTCGATCTCGGCCGCTTCGCCGAAGCGCGCGCCGGGGCCCTCTCCTACGGTCACCAGCGGCTGCTGGAGATCGCGATGGGCCTCGCGCTCGAACCCCGCCTGCTGATCCTCGACGAACCGACCCAGGGGCTCGCCGAGGCGGAGATCGAGCTGTTCAAATCCCTGGTCCGCGAGGTTTCGGCCCGGGCGTCGGTGCTTCTCATCGAGCATAACATGGAGCTGGTGATGGATCTCGCCGACCGGATCACGGTGCTCAATTTCGGCGAGATCCTGGCGCGCGGCACGCCGGAGGAGATCCGCGCCGACCCCGCCGTCCAGGCCGCCTACCTGGGGGGATGATGCTGCGGGTCGAGGCGATCGGGGCGGGATATGGCGGGGGGCGCGTGCTGCGCGGCCTGTCGCTGTCGGTCGGGGCGGGCGAGCTGCTCTGCGTCATGGGTCGCAACGGCGCGGGGAAATCCACGGCGCTGAAGGCGATCATGGGCCTCGTGCGTCCCACCGCCGGCCGGATCCTGCTCGACGGCGCGCCGATCGAGGCCCTGCCCGCGTACCGCGTCCCCCGCCTCGGCATCGCCTATGTCCCGCAGGGCCGCCGCCTCTTCGCCGAGCTGACGGTCGCGGAGAATATCGAGATCGGCCTCTTGACCCGCGGGCGCGGCGCCGAGACGCGGGACAGGGTGCTGGCGCTCTTTCCCCGCCTGCGCGACCGGCTCGGGCAGGTGTCCGGCACCCTGTCGGGCGGCGAGCAACAGATGCTCGCCATTGCCCGCGCGCTCTGCCTCGAGCCGAAGGTTCTGCTGCTCGACGAGCCGACGGAGGGGCTGCAACCCTCGATGATAACCCTGATCCGCGAGACGATCGCGGGCCTGAAGGCGACCGGCGTCGCAATCATTCTCGTGGAGCAGCGGGTCGAGGCGGTCCTGTCCATCGCCGACCGCGTGAGCTTCGTGGTCAACGGGACAACGGTGGAGACGGTCGAGGCCGCGACGCTCCGCCCCGACGCGCCCCAGTTCCGCCAATACGTCGGCGTCTGACCTCAGCCGCTCGCCTTCTCGACCCAGCGGCCGTCTTCCTGGGCGAGGTACTTCGCCGGCAATCCGGCGGCGCGGACCGCGCGCCAGTCGCGCCGCGCCTCGTCCAGCCGCGGGGGATCGTTGCCGTCGAAGACGAGGCAGGCGCGCTCGAAGCCGCGCATCTCGTCCGGCGCCGCGCGGGCGCCATCGACCAGCATCAGGATCCGCGCGTGGTTCGGATGCTCGTCGCCGACGGTCAGATAGATCGGCTGCCGGTCGGCATGGTCCTGCCGCGACGTGCCATGCGGCAGGAAGGACGCGTCGCGATAGGTCCAGAGCAAGGCGTCCAGCCCCTCCATCCCCGCCACGGAGCCGCAGCGCAGCAACACGCGCCAGCCGCGTTCGAGCGATCGCTCGAGCAGCCGCGGCAGAGTCTGTTCCAGCGGCGAGGAGGTCAGCTGATAGAACCAGACCTCGGCCATCGCCCTCAGCCTTCGCAGCGGTCCCGGATCATCCGGTCGAGCGCGCGCACGCCCCAGCCGGTCGCCCCCTTCGGCGCGAGCTCGCTGTCCTTCGAGAGATAGGCGACGCCGGCGATGTCGAGATGCACCCAAGGCGTCGTGTCGCGCACGAAGCGCCGCAGGAACTGCGCGGCGGTGATCGAGCCGGCCGGGCGGCCGCCCACGTTCGCCATGTCGGCGATCCGGCTCTTGATCTGCTTGTCGTAGCCGGGGCCGAGCGGCATGCGCCACGCCCCCTCGCCCTCGGCGGCGGCGGCGTTGAGGAAGGATTGCGCCAGCCCGTCGTCATTGGCGAAGACGCCCGCCTTCTCGTGGCCGAGCGCGATGATGATCGCCCCGGTCAGCGTGGCGAGGTCGACCATGCCGCTCGGCTTGAACCGCTCCTGCGCGTACCAGAGCACGTCGGCGAGCACGAGGCGGCCTTCGGCGTCGGTATTGATGATCTCGACCGTATCGCCCTTCATCGAGGTGACCACGTCGCCGGGCCGCATCGCGGTGCCGTCCGGCATGTTCTCGACGAGGCCGATGATGCCGACGACGTTGGCCTTGGCCCCGCGCAGCGCCAGCGTCCGCATGACGCCGCAGACGACGGCGGAGCCGCCCATGTCCATCGTCATTTCTTCCATGCCGGCGGCCGGCTTGATCGAGATGCCGCCGGTGTCGAAAACCACGCCCTTGCCGATCAGCGCGAAGGGGGGAACATCGTCGCCCGCGCCCTTCCATTGCATGACGACCACCTTCGACGGGCTGGCCGACCCCTGCCCCACCGCGAGCAGGGTGCGCATGCCGAGCTGTTCCAGCTCCGGCTCCTCCAGCACCTCGACCTCGACGCCGATGTCGCGGAGCGCGAGCAGCCGGTTGGCATATTCGGTGGTGGTCAGCACATTCGCCGGCTCGCTGACCAGATCGCGGGTCAGGAAGACACCGTCGATCTGCGCGGCGAAGGGCGCGAAGGCCTCGGTCGCCGCCGCGGGATCGCGCACGAGAAAGCGCACGGCGCCGTTCGGCGCCGGCGCGTCCGCCTCGCGCGTGCGGTAGCTGTCGCACCCATAGGCGCGGAGCCCGAGGCCGAGCGCCACCTCCGCCACCCGGGGCAGCGCGCCGGCGAGCACGGTCAGCGGAACCGTCCCGTTGAAACCGGCGATGGACGCCCCGGCGAGGCGCGCGTCGGCCGCCGTCGGCCGGCGGGGCAGCTTCACGACCAGCGCCGCCTCGGCCGCGAGGCCGCCGGGAAAGGCGAGCACATGACCGCCGCCGACCTTGCCCTTGACGAAGGCCTGGCTCTGCGACAGGCGCCGGACGGCGCCGCGGGACAGGCGATCGACCCGCCGGGCCAGCGCGCCCATGCCACCATCCTCGTCGACGAACACGACGATCCGGCCCGGGATGTCCTTTATTTCGACGGACTCGACCTCGGCGAAGGTGGTTTCCAGTGGCGCGGTCACGGCGGTCTCCGTAGGTTGCAACGCGATGGCAAGCCCTAGCGGCTTTCGCCGGCCTTGGCCAGACGGCCACCGCGCCCGACGACGCGGAGCTGGGAGACGCGATGGTGCGAGACGAGACGCGGGGATACGAGAGCCGAGGATACGAGAGCCGAGGATACGGGGCGCGGGTTTGAGGCGACTGGACCGCTATATCCTTGCGCAGCTGATCACGGCCTTCGGCTTCTTCGTGCTGGTCTTCACCGGCGTCGTCTGGCTGACCCAGGCGGTGCGGCTGATCGATACCGTTATCGCCAGCGGCCAGAGCGCGATGGTCTTCCTGACGTTCTCGCTGCTCGTCATGCCGCAGGTCTTCGTCATCGTCCTGCCGCTGTCGGGGATCGGCGCCTCGCTCTTCGCATTGAACAAGCTCTATACCGAATCCGAGCTCGTGGTGATGATGTCGTCGGGCCTCAGCCCCGCCGGCCTCCTGCGCTCGGTCGGGACCTTCGGCGCGATGGTCGGCGCGGCGATGGCGGTGGTGCTCATGTTCCTGGTGCCGCTCTCCGGGGGTATCCTCGCCGACCGCACCCAGGCGATCCGCTCCGACCTCGCCAACGCGCTGATCGTCGAGCGGCAGTTCCTGCATCCGCTGCCCGGGCTGACCCTGTTCATCCAGGACACCAGCCGCGCGGGGGAAATGTCGGGCATCTTCCTCAACGACCAGCGCGAATTCCTGCGGCCCGTCACCTATTCGGCCGAGCACGCCCTCTTGCTGCGCGAGGGGGACGAGGCGCGGCTCGTGATGCTCGACGGGGTGGCCCTGTCGCTGAACGATCGCAGCCAGCAGATGAGCACGGTGCGGTTCGACCAGTTCGTCTTCGATCTGAGCGAACTTCTGCGCGACGAGAACGCGCGGACCCGGCGGCCTTCGGAATACTCGGTGATCGAGCTTATCCGGCCGACCGACGAGATGCTCGCCTCCGGCCGCTACAGCCGCGGCGACTACGCGGCCGAGGGGCACTACAAGCTGACCCTGCCGCTGCTCGCCACCATCTTCCCGATGATCGCCCTCGTCACCATCCTCGCCGGCGGCTACCGGCGCAGCGGCTTCGGCCGCCGGGTGATCGTCGCGATCGGCGTTTCGGCCTTGTTGCAGATCCTCGTCTTCGTCACCCGCGCCCGCGTGCAGGAATCGGCGGATCTCTGGCCGCTGATGTATCTGCCGATCCTGCTCGGCATCCTTTACGTCGTCGTGCTGGCGCGGCGCCTGGCGCGGCCGCGCTGTCCGTCGGGGGTGCCGGCGTGATCCTCTGGAACTATGTCCTGCGCGGTTTCCTGCGATCGCTGCTCGCGGTCTTCGCCGTGCTGGCTTTCGTCGTCCTGCTGTTTGGCTCGGTCGAGAACCTGCGGCGGTTCGGCGACACGGCCGCGAACGGCGCCGACGTCATCCGCATCACGCTCTTGCAGGCGCCCGAGACGCTCTACCAGATCTTCCCGCTGGTGCTGATGCTGGCGAGCCTCGTCACCTTCCTGCGCTTCGCCCGCAGCAGCGAGCTCGTGGTGATGCGCGCCTCGGGCGTCTCGGCGCTGCGGCTGATCCGGGTGCCGGTGGGGGCGGCGGTGATCCTCGGCGCGATCTTCGTCGCGGTGGTCAATCCCTTCGTCGCGGCGACCATCAAGCGGGGCCTCGCCCTCGAGGACGAGTTCCGGGGCGACGGCGCCAGCCAGCTCTCCTTCTCGGCTGACGGCGTGTGGCTGCGACAGGCCGATGCCGACGGGCAGAGCGTGATCCAGGCGGCGCGCACCAACGCGGACGGCACGGTGCTGAGCCGGGTGCGGGTCTATCGCTTCGACCGCGAGGGCACGATCTATACCCGGATCGACGCACCGGCCGCGCGGCTGACGCCCGGCGCCTGGCTGCTCGAACAGGCGACGCAATGGGACCTCGACGCGGACGGCCGCTTCGAGCGCGTGTCGCAGGCCACGCGGATCACCCTGCCGACCGCGCTGACCAGCGACCAGATTCTCGACAGTTTCGCGCCGCCGGAGGTGGTCGGCTTCTGGCATCTCGGCGCCTTCATCTCGCAGATGGAGGAATCGGGATTCTCCGGCCAGCGGCACCGGCTTTTCCTGCAAAGCGAACTGGCCAAGCCCGCGCTCTTCGCCGCCATGGTGCTGATCGGCTCGGCCTTCGCCTTGCGCCCGACGCGGTTCGGCCAGACCGGGGTGATGATCCTGCTCGCCGTGATGGCGGGCTTCGCGCTCTATTTCCTCAAGGATTTCTCCGAGACGCTGGGCGCGCGCGGCCAGATTCCGCTGCTGGTCGCGGCCTGGACGCCGCCGGTCGCCGCCATCCTGCTGGCGCTGGGCTTGCTGTTGCATCTCGAAGACGGATAATCACGTAATCACGGGAGTTTCACAACAAAGCGTGAAAGTGCGCTTTTGGGTCACGGGGACGGCATGCGTCGGGGAGGTCGGTTCATCGCGTTCGGCCTCGCGCTCACCGGCGTGATCGTCGCGACGCGCCTGTTCGCGCAGGCGCCGGAAGGCGAGCAACCGCCGGCCAGCCTGATCGCCGATGAAGTGACCTATGATCGGGAAAAAGGCCTGCTCGTCGCCACCGGCAACGTCGAGGTGCTGTACGAGGGGCGCGTGCTCAAGGCCACCTCGATCACCTATGACGAGAAGGCGGACCGGATTCGCGCCATCGGCCCGATCCAGTTGACCGACCCCGAGCGGGGCATCGTGCTCGCCGACAGCGCGGATCTCTCCGCCGACATCACCGACGGCCTGATCGAGAGCGCGCAACTGCTGATCGCCGGCCAGTTGCAGCTCGCCGCCGCCGAGGCGCGGCGCTCGCAGGGACGCTACACCACGCTCTATCGGGCGATCGCCAGTTCCTGCACGATCTGCGAGGGCAACCCGAAGCCGACCTGGGCGATCCGCGCCGCGCGGGTGACGCAGGACGCGGAGGCCAAGCGCATCTTCTTCGAGAATGCGACGCTCGAAGTCTACGGCATCCCCGTTGGCTATCTGCCGCGGCTCAGCATCCCCGACCCCTCCGTCGGCCGGGCGAGCGGCGTTCTGGTTCCGATCGGCGTCAGTTCCAACATCTTCGGGCTGGGGCTGAAGGTGCCCTACTACTGGGTATTGTCGCCGGCGGCGGACGCGACGGTGACGCCGTTCTTCACCACGACGGGCGCCAAGCTCTTCGAGGGCGAGTACCGCCAGCGCTATGCCAGCGGCGGTTTCGATTTCAACGGCGTCTTCGCACTCGACGACGGCATGGGCGGCACCCCCGGCCGCGGCGCGGCCTTCGCGGTCGGCGAATTCGCGCTCGGCGATTTCGGCCTCGGCGACGGTTTTCTCACCGACTTCGACCTCGCGCTGGCCAGCGACGACAATTTCCTGCAGCAGTTCGACTATTCCGATACCGACCTTCTGACCAGCACCGCCCGCGTCCTGCGCAACCGCGACCATGATTATTTCGAGCTCGGCACCGTCGCCTTCCAGAGCCTGCGCGAGGACGAGGACAATGCCAGCATTCCCTTCGTGCTGCCCGAATTCACCTATCACCGGCTGTTCGACGCGCCGCTGGTCGGCGGCCGGATGTCGCTCGACGCCCAGGCGCTCGGCATCACGCGCCAGGACGGCCAGGACGTGCTGCGCGGTGGCGGCGACCTCGACTGGCGCCGGGTCTGGACCCTGCCCCAGGGTGTGCTGGCGACGGCCGGCGCGGTCGCGGGCTTCGATGTCTATCGCGTCTGGGACGATCCGGACCAGCCGGACGACGTGCTGTTACGCGCCGATCCGAACGTGAATTTCGAACTCCGCTGGCCGCTGATGCGCACCACCGGCCGGGCCGCGCATGTGATCGAGCCGATCGTCCAGGTGATCTATTCCGACACGCTCGGCCAGGACGACGTCCCGAACAACGACAGTACCCTCGTCGAGTTCGATGAGACGAACCTCTTCGCGCTCAACCGTTTTCCAGGCGAGGACCGGATCGAGACCGGGCTGCGCGCCAATGTCGGCCTCGGCTATACCCGCTACGACCCGGCCGGCTGGTCGCTCGGCGTGACCGTCGGCCAGGTGTTCCGCGCCGAGGCCGATCCCGATTTCTACGCGAGCACCGGCCTCGCGGGAAACGCCTCGGATGTGGTGGCCGCCGTCTCGGTCAATTTTGGCACCGCGCTCAGCCTCGTCAACCGGGCGCTCTTCGACACCGATTTCAGTTTCAACCGCAACGAATTCGCCATGACTTATGAACAGGACCGGGGGGCGCTGCGCGCGGCCTATGTCTATCTCGCCGAGGGCTACAATCCCTATTACGGCGAGCAGCCGGAGACCAACGAATTCGGCCTCGACGCGCGGTATCGCGTGCTGCCGAACTGGGAGGTGCGCGGCCTCTGGCGTTACGACGTGGCGACGGGCGCCAACCTGCGGGCCGGGGGTGGCCTGACCTATGGCAATGATTGCGCCGAGTTCGACCTTTCGGTCTCGCGCCGCTATACATCATCGACTAATGTGCCGCCCTCGACATCGGTGGGCTTCAGCGTGCGCCTCGCCGGGCTCGGCGGATCGAGCGAGCACGATTGGCCCGCGGGTGCGTGCGCCGCGCGCAAGACGTGACGAAAGACTGCCCGGGAGGGGCACGAATGCGAATGGCATGGAAGGCTCTTCTGGCGGTCTGCTGCCTTGCACTGGGCGCGTCCGGGGTTGGGGGGCCGCTGGCCGCGGCGGACAACCGCTTCGCTCCGGCGATCACCGTGAACCAGGGTGTCATCACCCATTACGACATCGATCAGCGCACCCTGCTGCTCGGGGCCATGGGCGCGACCGGCGATCTGCGCGCGCAGGCGATCCAGCAGTTGACCGAGGATCGGCTGAAGATTCAGGCGGGCAAGGATCTCGACATCGAGCTGCCCGATGGCGCGGTGCAGCGGGGTCTCGAGGAATTCGCCGCCAATCGCGGCCTGACCATGGACAATGTGAACGAGGTGCTGGTCGCGCGAAAGATCGACCGCCAGACCATCGACGATTTCGTCGAGGCCGGCCTGATGTGGCGCGAGGTGGTGGTGAACCGCTTCCGCGCCCGCGCCTCGCCGACCGACGCCGACCTCGACCAGGCGCTGGAACTCGCGGCGACCACCCCGCGCGAGATGGTGGTGCTCGGCGAGATCGCCCTGCCCTTCGCCGAGCGTGGCGAGCCCGAGACCATCGCCTTCGCCGACAATCTCTATCGCGACCTGTCGCGGGGGGCGAGCTTCGCCGACGCCGCGCGCAACTACAGCCGAAGTGCCACGGCCGAGAACGGCGGCGCCATGTCCGAAATGCCGCTGGCCCAGATGCCGCCCGCGATCCGCAGCCAGATCCTGCTGCTGCGGCCCGGGCAGGTGACGCGGCCGATGCCGATCGGCGGCGGGGTCGCGATCCTGAAGCTGATCGCGAACCGGCAGGCCGCGCCGGAGCCGATCAAGACCGACGATCCGGCGGTGCGGGATGCCCTGCGGCAACAGCTGTTCAGCGAGCGGATCAACAGCTTTGGCCAGGGCTATCTCCAGGAACTGCTCAGCGACGCCCTGATCGTCACGCGATGACACCGCCGGTCGCCCTGACTTTGGGCGATCCCGCCGGGATCGGCGGCGAGATCGCGTTCAAGGCGTGGCTCGAACTGCGCGAGGCGGCGCCGTTCTTCATCATCGGCGATCTTGGCCATCTGGCGGCGATCGGCGGCGCCCTCGGCCTGTCGCCACGGCCGATCGCGTCGCCGGCGGACGCGGCGGCGGCGATGGCCGAAGGCCTGCCGGTGCTGCCCCATCCCCTGCCCCGACCGGCGCCGCCCGGAACGCCGGTTCCCGAGAACGCCGCCGCCGTCATCGAGATCATCGCGCGCGGGGTGGAACTCGTCCGCTCCGGCGCCGCGCTGGCGCTCTGTACCAACCCGATCCAGAAGAAGGCGCTGCGCGACGGCGCGAATTTCGCCTTTCCGGGCCATACCGAATTTCTCGCCCATCTCTGCGGCGCGCCGTTGCCGGTCATGATGCTCGTCGCGCCGGAATTGCGCGTGGTGCCGGTGACGATCCACGTCCCCCTCGCCGAGGTTCCGCGCGCCTTGACCGCGCCGCTGCTGGAAGAGACGCTGCGCGTCACGCATCGGGCGCTTATCAGCGATTTCGGCATCCCGGCGCCGAGGATCGCCGTCGCGGGACTGAACCCCCACGCGGGCGAAGGCGGCGCCATGGGGATGGAGGAGATCGAGGTGATCGCCCCGGTGCTCGGCCGCCTGCGGCTGGAAGGGATCGCGGTGACCGGCCCCTTCTCGGCCGACACGCTGTTTCACCCGGCGGCGCGGGCCCGCTACGACGCGGCGGTCTGCATGTATCACGACCAGGCGCTGATCCCGATCAAGACGGTGGATTTCGATGGCGGGGTCAATGTGACGCTCGGGCTCGATTTCGTACGGACCTCGCCGGACCATGGCACCGCCTATGACATCGCCGGCCAGAACCGTGCCAGCCCGGCCAGCCTGATCGCCGCGCTGCGGCTCGCGCGGTCGCTCGGCGAGACGCGGCGGGCCGGCCGGTGACGGACGATGGCCTGCCGCCGCTGCGCGAGGTGATCGCCGCGCATGGCCTCGCGGCGCGCAAGGCGTTGGGACAGAATTTCCTGCTCGACCTCAATCTCACCGGCAAGATCGCCCGGCGGGCCGGCGATCTCGCGGCCTGCGACGTGCTGGAGGTGGGGCCCGGTCCCGGCGGGCTGACCCGCGCGCTGTTGTCGGAAGGGGCGCGGCATGTGGTGGCGATCGAGCGCGACGCCCGCTGTCTGCCCGCGCTGGCCGCGATCGCCGACGCCTACCCCGGGCGGCTGACGGTGCTGGAAGGCGACGCGCTGGCGCTCGACCCTCTCGCCCATCTGACGCCGCCGATCCGGGTGGTGGCGAACCTGCCCTACAATGTCGGGACCGAGCTTCTGGTGCGCTGGCTGACCCCGCCCGTCTGGCCGCCCTTCTGGCAGACGCTGACCCTCATGTTCCAGAAGGAGGTGGCGGAGCGTATCGTGGCGGCGCCGGGGTCCAAGGCCTATGGCCGGCTGTCGATCCTGGCGCAGTGGCGGTCGACCGCGCGGATCGCCTTCGAACTGCCGCCCCGGGCCTTCACGCCGCCACCGAAGGTGACGAGCGCGGTGGTCCATCTCGAAAGGCTCGACGCCCCGCGGTTTCCGGCGGACGCGGCGATCCTCGGCCGCGTCGTCGCCCTCGCCTTCGGCCAGCGGCGCAAGATGCTCCGCGCCAGCCTGCGGCCGCTCGGCGATGTCGAGGCGCTGCTGACCGAGGCCGGGATCCCGCCGACCGAGCGCGCGGAACAGCTGTCGATCGAAGCCTTCTGCCGCCTCGCCCGCGCCGTCGCGGCGCGGGGCTGACACGTTTGGCGCAGGCTTAGAGCGGTTCGGCCGGCTGCGAGGCCTCGGCCACCTGTCCGGCCTCGGGCTCGACCTTGGCCTTGCGGCGGGTGCGCGGACGCTTCGCCGGGGCGGCGGCCTCGGCCGAGGCCGGTGCTTCGGTGGCGGTCGGCGCTTCAACGGAAGCGGCGGCGGGCGCCTCCCACGCCGGGGCCTCGGGGCGCGGCGCCTCCTGAACCGGCGCCACCGTCTCGACCGGCGCGAAGCTCGGCGCGATGGAGGTGTCGTGACGCCGCGCATTGCCCTCCGGCGTCTCGATCGGGCCGCCGAAATCGTCGGAATCCTCGGGCTCGATCATCGCGAGGCCGGAGGCGACCGGCGTCGGCTGCTGATGCGGCGCCTGCTCGGGCTGCTGCCGCGGCTGTGGGGAGATGTCGCGCCCGAAATCGACCGCGTCGTCGTCGCCGCGCGGCTCGTCCCGGTTCTGGTGGCCGTTGTTGTTGTTATTGAACCTCTGCTCGCCCTGTTCGCGCTGAGCCTCGCCGAGGAGGCGGCTGTAGTGCTCGGAATGCTGCAGATAATTCTCGGCGGCCACCCGGTCGCCGGCCACCTGCGCGTCGCGGGCCAGCGCCTGATACTTATCGATGATCTGCTGCGGCGTGCCGCGCACCTTGCCATCGGGCCCCGCGCTCTCGAAGACGCGGTTGATGATATTGCCCATGGTACGCCGCGGGTTGTTGTTGTTTCCCCCGCCGCCGCCATGATTGCTGTTCCCGGACTTGTTCCGGGAGCGTGACTTGTTCGATGGTCTCATACTTCGGAGTTTCCGCCGTTCCTGGCTGATGGGTCACCCCGAGCACCGACTGGCGCTACCATGGACAACCCGGATGCACATTGCATTAGCGTATCCCGGGTGCGCCCTCGGAGGGCTGAATTCGTTCAACCGGCGGGATAGACACATCCTATAAGCACGAAATCCGAAAAGACAAGGGAAAACGCCGCTCAGCCGACCGCCAATACACGCGCCCGGCCATCAAGATCGGGGAGGAGGCGACATGGGCCGAGGCCCGCCGCCTCGAACAGCGCGCGCACGTCGGGGCCCTGCCCCTCGCCGAACTCGAAGAGGGCGCGGCCGCCCGGCGCGATCAGCCTCGCGAGGTCCGCGGCGATGCGGCGATAGGCTTCGAGCCCGGTCTCGCCCGGGGTCAGCGCCCCCCATGGTTCCCAGTCGCGCACGTCGGGATCGAGAGCCGCCACCGTGGCGGCCGG
>JBGAJI010000059.1:0-872 GCA_044225035.1 Amaricoccus sp.
GCCCAGACGCAATAGGCGAGAATTACGCCGCGAGTTGACCCCGCGGCGTCTTTTGCGAAACCGCTCAGGAAGCGGGCGCGGGTTCGGTCGACGCGGGCGCGGTGCCGGCCAGCGCCTCGCGCAGCTTCTCCTCGCGCGTGTGGTCGAGCGAGGTCTGCAGGATGGTGCCGCCGACGCCGCGGATCGCGTCGAGCACCTTGTCGCCGGTCACCTTGCGCAGCAGCACGAAGAGCACGGCCTGACCCGGCTCGAGCTTTTCCGCGGCCAGCCCCTTCATGAACTTGTCGTTCACGCCGATGTCGGTCAGCGCCCCGGCGAGCGCGCCGCTGCCCGCGCCGACGGCGACGCCGAGCAGCGGATTCATGAACAGGACGCCGATCAGCAGGCCCCAGAAGCTGCCGCCGGCCGCGCCCGCGGCCGTGGTGTTCATCAGCTGGTTCAGCTTGACGTGCCCCGACTCGGTCTTGGTCGCGATCACCGCGTCGCCGATTTCGATGAGATAGTCCTTCTGCAGCGAGAGAACCTTCTCCCGCACCTCCTCGGCCTTGGCCTCGGTCGGAAAGACAACTGCGATCAGGTCAGCCATCGAATGCTCCTATTCGGGAAGTGCGCGCGGCGCATCGGCCGCCGGGCGAAATGGTTCAGAGCGAGCGGCAGGCGCCGGTCTGGGTGCCAGCCGCGGCGCCGGCGCCGGCGCCGACCGCCGTCATCGCCTGCTTGCCGCCGCCCTTGCCGAACTGGTTGCCGACCAATCCACCCAACGCCGCGCCGCCGAGCACGCCACCGGCGCAGGCGAGTTCGTTGTTGGTATGCGGATCGTTGGTGCAGCCCGCCGGGATCATGGCGACCAGGCCAAGCGCCGCGACCATAAG
>JBGAJI010000059.1:894-19907 GCA_044225035.1 Amaricoccus sp.
CCCTCGATCGCGCAGTGCAATCCTTAGATCAACTCCCCGGAGGGCGAAACATGAATCCCCAAGGGCGCCGCCCCCGGGGATTCGTCGCGCCGCCACGGCCCTCAGTTGAGCAGGCCGTCCGCGTCCTTGTCGGCGGCCGCGAAATCCGCCGCGACCTGCGCCTCGAATTCCTTGAGGCTGATGCCGCCGTCGCCGTTGGTATTCACCGCCGCGAATTTCTCCGGCGTGATCAGCGTTCCGAACTCGACGAGGGTGACGGAGCCGTCGCCGTTCTTGTCGAGTTGCTTGAAAGCCGCGGTCGTGAAGGTCGTCATCTCCTCCTTGCTGACCGCGCCATCCTTGTCGGTGTCCAGGGCGGCGAGATGCGCGGTGGTGATGTCGCCAGGGCCGGCCGCCGTCTGGGCGAAAGCGGCTCCCGCGAGCATGAAGAGCGCGCCGGCGCCCGTGATCAGAAGTGTTTTCATGCGCCCCTCCCTCAACCGCAGGCCAGCTTCTCGCCGGCGTAGGTGCCGAGACCCGCGCCCGCCGCCGTCATCAGGCTGTTGCCGACGCCGCCGCCGAACAGGCTGCCGGCGAGGCCGCCGACCACCGCGCCCGTCAGGGTGCCGGCGACGCAGCCGACCTCGTGTTTCTGCTGTGGTGTCTCGCTGGCGCAGGCGCCGAGTATCATGGCGCCCCCGGCGAGCAGGAGTAGTGTCTTTTTCACGCGTGATCCCCCTGTTCCTTGTTGAAATCTGGAATTCGTATCATCCACGACACACCCCCGCGGCCCTAGACGCGGTGGTGCCCGCGAGTGAAAACACTAGATCATGACGGTTGATCTTGCCAAGGGACTTGTTTCCGCCGGCGCCGGCCGACCATGCGCCGCCACCGCCGCGGCCGCCGCCTCGACCCCGCCCCGGCCATGGGCGATGCCGAGCGCGGCGAGGCCGGCCTCGATCGTGGCGAGCGTGCCGAGCAGGACGGGCGGATTGAGATGGCCCATATGCGCGACGCGGAACGCGCTGGCCGGATCCTCGCCGCTCGCCTCGAGCCCGATGCCGAGGGTCAGGCCCGCCGCGTCCTGGCACCAGCGGCGCAGGCGCGCGCCGTCGCCCGGAGCGGTGCGGATCGTGGTCTCCGCCGCGCTCCGCGCCGAGGGCTCGGCGATGTTGAGCTCGAGCGCGCCGGCGGTGCTCCAGGCCTCGACCGCCGCCGCCACCACCCGTGCGAAGGTCTCGTGCCGGGCCCAGGTGTTTTCCAGTCCCTCCTCGGCGAGGATCATGTCGAGCGCGACGCGCAGGCCGTAGAGATGGTGCGTCGGCGCCGTGCCGCAGAAGAGCTGGTAGAAGGCCGCCGGATCGACGCGCGGACCCCAGTCCCAATAGGGGCTGGGGCAGGGGACGCGCGCGGCCAGCGCCTTGGCGTTCTGGAAGGTGAAGGCCAGGCCCGGCGGCGTCATCAGTCCCTTCTGGCAGGCGGCGACCATCACATCGACGCCCCAGCGGTCCATCTCGAACCGGTCGCAGGCGAGGCTCGCCACGCAGTCGATGGCGAGGAGCGCGGGGTGACCGGCGGCGTCGACCGCCGCGCGCAAGGCCGCCACCTCGTTCCGCGCGGAGGAGGCGGTGTCGGTCTGGGTGGCGAGGACGGCGCGGATCTCGTGGCCGCGGTCGGCGCGGAGCCGCGCCTCGACCCGCGCGGCGTCGGCGGGCGCGCGAAAGCCGAAATCCATCACCTCGACATCGATTCCCATCCGCCGCGCGGTGTCGGCCCAGCCGAAGCCGAAGCGGCCCGTCGCGATCACCAGCGCCTTCTGGCCCGGCGACAGCATGTTGGCGAGCGCCGCTTCCCACCCAGCGTGTCCGTTGCCGATATAGATCGCGACCGACCCCTCGGTGCGCGCGAGCCGGCGGAGATCCTCGACCACGGTCCGCGTCATGTCGATGATCTCCCCCTCATAGATATTGGGGGCGGCGCGGTGCATGGCGGCGAGTACCCGGTCGGGGATCATCGAGGGGCCGGGAATGGCGCGCACATCGCGCCCGTATGCCAGGGACATCGAAAACTCCTTGTCGTCGCCGGACACTAGCGCCGCGCGCCTGGGCGCGAAACGGCGATTTACGCTTTGTCGTACGCCGGACCGCGTGATACGCCCGACGCCTGTTGGCGCCACCCCCCCCGGACCCGCATCGCTCATGGCCAGCCCGAATTCCGCCGCGACCTCCCGTTTCGGGCCGTACTATCGGCTCTGGCGCGACTGGCTGTCGCCGAACTGGAAGCTGATGGCCTTCACCTTCGTGATGATGATCCTCGTCGCCTTCGGCTCGGCCGGCTATTCCAAGCTGATCCAGGAGGTGATGCACGCCTTCGAGACCGCCGACTATTCGGTGATGTGGTGGGGCCCGCTCGGCGTCGTGGTGCTGACCACGGTCAAGGGCGGCGCGGACTATTTCCGCGAGATCAGCAGCAACCAGTTCGTCACCCGGATGGAGGCGGATCTGCAGACCCACATGTTCCGCCAGCTGGTCGGGACCGATCTCGCACGGCTGCAGACCGAGGCGCCGGCCGGCCTCGCCGCGCGCTTTTCCTCGGACATCGCCATGGTCGGCGGGGCGGTCCGCAGCATCCTCGGCGGGCTCTCCGGCCTTCTCATCATGATCGTCACCTTCGCGGTGATGCTGACCATCGACTGGCCACTGACCCTGACGATGATCCTGGTCTTCGGTCTCGCCGTGCTGCCGGTCAATCTGATCGGCTCGCAGCTGAAGAAGATCAGCCGGCGCACCCAGGCCGAGGTGGCGGCGATGACCAGCGAGGTGACGGAAGGGCTGTCCGGCATCCGCATGGCCCGCACCTACCGGCTGGAGGAGCCGCTGGCCGAAAACGCCGAGACCGTGTTCGAGCGGCTGTTCGGCCTGAAGAACAAGCAGAACCGCTGGAGCGCGCGCGTCTCGCCGCTGATGGAGGCGCTGGCCGGGCTCGCCGTCGCGATCATGCTCTTCGCCGTCGGCTGGCGGATGAGCGAGGGCACGATCTCGATCGCCGATTTCACCGGCCTGCTGACCGGGCTCGGCGTCGCCTCCGGGCCGGCGCGGCGGCTCGGCGGCACCTATGCGCAGACGCAGCAGGGCGCCGCGGCGCTCGACCGGGTGTTCATGCTGTTCGATGTCGAGAATTCGATCCTCGACGGACCGGAGACGATCGGCCGCGCGCGGGGCGACATCCGGTTCGAGACGGTTGGCTTCGCCTATCCCGACGGGCATGTCGCGCTCAGCGACTTCGTGCTGGAAATCAAGCCGGGAACCCGCACCGCCTTCGTCGGCCGGTCGGGCGCCGGCAAGTCCACGGTCTTCAACCTGCTGCCCCGGCTCTATGATCCGACGTCGGGGCGCATCCTGCTCGACGGGCATGACCTGCGCGACCTCACGCTCGCGTCGCTCCGCGACCAGATCGCGGTGGTCAGCCAGGATTCGGTGCTGCTGTCGGCGACGGTCGCGGCCAACATCGGCTTCGGCCGCCGCTCGGCCAGCCGCGCTGAGATCGAGGCGGCGGCGCGGGCGGCGGCCGCGGACGGCTTCATCTCGGCCCTGCCGATGGGCTATGACACGCGGGTCATTCCCTCGGCCTCGCAATTCTCCGGCGGCGAGCGTCAGCGCCTGTCGATCGCCCGGGCGATCCTGCGCGACGCGCCGATCCTGCTGCTCGACGAGCCGACCTCGGCGCTCGACGCCGAGAGCGAGGCGTCGATCCGCGCGGCGCTGGCCAAGCTGTCGGAGGGGCGGACCACGCTCATCATCGCGCACCGGCTCGCCACCATCCTCGACGCCGACCGGATCATCGTGATGGATCATGGCCGGATCGTGGAGCAGGGAACCCATGCCGAGTTGCTGGCGCTGGAAGGGCTCTATGCCGATCTCTATGCGCTGCAATTCTCGGGAACTTGAAGCGGGGGCGAGATGACGGCGGGATTTCACGCGACCGATCGGACGGTGCTGCGCATCGGCGGCGCCGACGCGCGGGATTTCCTGCAGAACCTCGTCACCAACGACGTCCGGGGGCTCGACGGCGGGCCGGTCTATGCCGCGCTGCTGTCTCCGCAAGGCAAGTATCTCTTCGATTTCTTCCTGGTTCCGGATGGCGACGACATCCTGCTCGACATCCAGGCCGGCCGCGCCGCCGCGCTGGCGCAGCGGCTGGCGCTCTACCGCTTGCGCGCGGCGGTCACCATCGCGCCGACCGAGTTCGCGGTCCTGCTCGGCACCGGCGCGCGGCCGGTGACGCGGCTCGCCTTCGCCGACCCGCGGACCGAGGCGCTCGGCTGGCGGGCCTATGCCGAGGATCCGACCGCGCTCCTCGCGGCGATGGCGCCGCTCGACCCGGCCGAGATGGCGGCGCTCCGCGTCGCGAACGGCGTGCCGGAAACCGGGATCGAGCTGACGGCGGACGACAGCTATATCCTCGAGATGGGGTTCGAGCGGCTGCGCGGCGTCGATTTCCGCAAGGGCTGCTACGTCGGGCAGGAAGTCACCGCGCGGATGAAGCACAAGACCGAGCTGCGCAAGGGCCTCGTCCAGGTCGAGGTCGAAGGTCCGGCGCCGGCGGCGGGCACGGAAATCCTCGCCGATGGCAAGCCGGCCGGAACGCTGCACACCACCAGCGGCGGCCGCGGCCTCGCCTATCTGCGCTTCGACCGCGCGGGGGGCGAGCTTATGGCGGGATCGGCGCGGATCAGGCCGATCGCAGCGTCTGGGTAAGCGGCTCGAACACCGAGGCGTTGGCGGCGATCACGCCCCGGCTCTCGAATATGTCCGCGCCCTCGTCGCAGGGGCCGACGAAGCCCCCGGCCTCGCGCACCATCAGGATGCCGGCCGCCATATCCCAGGGATTGAGCCCGCGCTCCCAGAAGCCGTCCAGGCGTCCGGCTGCGACATAGGCGAGGTCGAGCGCCGCCGCGCCCATACGGCGGATGCCGGCGGTGCGCGGCGTCAGCTGGGCGATCTCGCGCAGGGTGCGCGGCAATTCGCGGCTGCCGCCGAAGGGGATGCCGGTGCCGAAGATCATCTCGATCATGTCGCGCCGGCCGGAAACGCGCAGCCGCCGGTCGTTCAGCCAAGCGCCGGAGCCCTTTTCGGCGACGAACATCTCGTCCTTGATCGGGTCATAGATCACCCCGGCGACGATTTCGCGCTTGTGTTCCAGCGCGATCGACACCGCC
This sequence comes from Amaricoccus sp., assembly GCA_044225035.1. Taxonomy (GTDB): domain Bacteria; phylum Pseudomonadota; class Alphaproteobacteria; order Rhodobacterales; family Rhodobacteraceae; genus Amaricoccus. Next base: position 6,092 of record JBGAJI010000059.1, read on the forward strand.
CAGTGCGGAAGCCCGTGCAGGAAGTTCGTCGTGCCGTCGAGCGGGTCGACGATCCAGCGGCGTGTCGGGTCGGCGCCCTTGACCTCGGTGCTTTCCTCGCCGAGCCAGCCATAGTTCGGCCGCGCCTCGGTCAGTTCCTCGCGGATCACCTGCTCGGCCTTCATGTCCGCGCGGCTGACGAAATCGCCCGGACCCTTGGACGAGACCTGCAGATTCTCGACTTCGCCGAAATCGCGGATCAGGCCGCGGGCGGCCTTGCGCGCGGCCTTGATCATGACGTTCACATTGGCCGAGGCTTGGGTCATCGCGGATCTCTAGGGGGCCGTCTCGGCCGGGACGGCGCCTTATGCGGGCTTTTGCCCGGCGCGGCAAGCCCGCGAAGCCGCGCTACCGGCCGCCGCGCGGCACCCTCTGGAAATCGTCGAGTCCCCCGAATTCGACGCGGTCGAGCAGGCCGTCGCCGTCGCGGTCAAAGGCGTCGAAATCCGCGCGCCGCAGGCCTAAACGGGCGCGGCGCGCCTCGTTGAAATCGACATAGCCGTCGTCGTCCTCGTCGGGAAACGGCGCCGCCGCGGCCGCGCCCGCCATCGCCGCGACGAAGGCGAGGGCGGAGAGCAGGCGCCCCCTCACTCGGCGCGGGGCGCGCCGAGGGAGATCCGCGCCTTGATCGGCAGATGATCAGAGGCGCGGCGGGCGAGCGGCGAGTCATGCGCCTGCACCGGTCCGAGGATGGCATTCGGCCGGGCGAAGATCCGGTCGAGCGCGAGCATCGGAAAATAGGCTGGAAAGCTCGGCACCCCATGCCCTGGCGGACCGAAGCGCGGCGCGAAGGCGCTGAGCGCCGAGCGGCCGCGGCGCCGCCACTCGTTCATGTCGCCCATCAGGACCACCGGGCGATCGTCCGGTCCGATCGCATGGTCGATCAGCGATTCGATCTGCAGCAACCGCGAATGCCGCAGCAGGCCGAGATGCATTCCGATCACCCGCACACCGCCGGAGGCGAGGTCTATGTCCGCCGAGAGCGCGCCGCGCGGCTCGAGCCCGGGCAGCGACACCTGCCGCACCTTGCGCACAACACCCTCGCGCACCAGTACGAGGTTGCCATGCCAGCCGTGGCCGAGATGGCCGTTTGCCACCGGCACCGGCGCTAGCCCGGTCCGTTCGCGCAGCGCGGCGAGATCGAGCAGGCCGGCGCGGTCACCGAAACGCCGATCCGCTTCCTGCAGGGCGATGACATCCGGACCGATCTCGGCGATCACCTCGAGGATCCGGTCGGGATCGAACCGCCGGTCGGTGCCGACGCATTTGTGGATATTGTAGGAGGCGAAGAGTACGCCTTCCGCCATGCCGTCCCGCGTCCCCCGCATCAAGCCACCCCGCCGCGAAGGGTAGGTGCATCGCTCGCGGTGCGAAACCCCAATGTTCGAAACATCAGGCGCCGGACATGGTCAGGACCTCGGTATGGGTGACAAGCCCGGTCGCCTCGGTCCAGCGGTGCAGCTGGAAAGCCGGGGCCGCCGGCTGCAACCGCGGCCACGCGTCCGGCGCGAAGAGCGGCGTCTGCCAGGCGACGGGGGGACAGACCCCGGCGCGAATCCCGTTCCAGGTCGTCTCGATAGCGCGATGCACATGGCCGCAGGAGATGCGCAGGATCGAAGGATGGCGCGCGAGGATCGCCGCCAGCCGCTCGGGATAGTGCAGGCCCCAGCGGTCCATGAAGTCGATGCCGGTCCGGAACGGCGGATGATGCATGAAGATCAGCGTCGGCTGGTCCGGCGCCTCGTCGAGCCGGCGGCCGAGCCAGGCGAGCCGGCCCGCGTCGAGCATGCCCCCGGCCTCGCCCTCGAGGCCGAGCGTGTCGAGGCCGATCACCCGGAGGGGCAACTCGTCCAGGGCGAGATGCGCGAAGTTGGGATCGACGCCGACCTGAACCTGCGAGCCGCGGAGCGCCGTCTGAAAGGCGTCGCGGCGGTCGTGATTGCCGGGGATCGCCGCGCAGGGCAGGCGACAATCGGCCACGAGATCGAGGAAATGCGCGTATTCCTCGGGCAGTCCCCGCTCCACCAGATCGCCGGTGAAGAGAACGAGGTCGGGGGCCGGGCGGAGGAGGCCGATCCGCGCGATCACGGCGCGAAGCGCGGCGGCCGGGTCGCAGCCGCCATAGAGCACGGCGCCCGGGATCGAGACATGCGAGTCGGAAACCTGGGCGACGATCATCGGACTGGTCCTCGCCCGGAAGGGAAAGCGCGCGGCGAAGGTCGCCGCGCGCGAGGCCGATCAGCCGACGAAGACCGAGCGCAGCGGCGGGAAGCCATTGAAGCCGACCGAGGAATAGCTCGTCGTATAGGCGCCGGTGCAGAGGATGCGGATCTTGTCACCATCGGCGAGGTCGAGCGGCAGCTGCACCGGGCGCTTCTCGTAGAGCACGTCGGCGCTGTCGCAGGACGGACCGGCCAGAACGCAGGGACCGGTCGGCGCGTCTTCGCCATGCCGGGTCTCGAACTGGTAGCGGATCGCCTCGTCCATCGTCTCGGCGAGGCCGGAGAACTTGCCGATGTCGAGATAGACCCAGCGCTGCAGGTCGTCCTGGTCCTTCTTCGCGACCAGCACCACCTCGGCGACGATCACGCCCGCCTCGGCGACGAGGCCGCGGCCCGGCTCTGCCATCACGGTGACGTCCTCGCCGAAGCGGCCGCGCACCATGCGCATCACCTCGGCGGCGTAGTCGCGCGTCGCCGGCAGGGGCAGGCCGTAGAAGGCCGGGAAGCCGCCGCCGATGTTCAGGAGGCGCAGCTCGTGCCCGTTTTCGCGCGCCTCGGTCCAGAGGGCGAGCGCGCCGTCGAGGGCCGAGGCCCACATCCGCGGCTCGCGCATCTGGCTGCCCGGGTGGAACGAGATGCCGGCGACGTCGAGGCCGAGGAAGCGGCCGAGATCCATCAGCCGCAGCGCCTCGCGCGGCGAGCAGCCGAACTTGCGGGTCAGCGGCCAGTCGGCGTCGCTCGATTCGACCAGCATGCGCACGACGACGCGCGCGCCGGGCGCATGCTCGGCGATCTTGCGCAGCTCGGCCTCGGCGTCGACCGCGAACTGCCCGACGCCGACGGCGAAGGCATAGGCGATGTCGCTGGCACGCTTGATGGTGTTGCCGAAGGCGATGCGCGAGGCCGGGACGCCGAGATCGAGGCAGAGGTCGATCTCGCCGCGCGAGGCACAGTCGAAGCGCGCGCCCTTGGCGGCGAGCGCCGCGACGACCTCGGGGGCCGGATTCGCCTTCACGGCATAGTAGATCACGGCGTCGCCAAGGCCGTCGCCGAGGGCGTCGTACTTGGCGCGCAGCATGTCGAGATCGAAGACCACGGTCGGCGCCTCGAAATCATGCGCGCGGATATAGGCGTCCTGCCGGGCACTGACGGCACTGGTCTCGGGGTTCTGATCGACAAGATCTACAGGTACGCCCCGAAGGGCGGCGGCGTTCAACATGGTCATCTCCATCAGACCCGGGGGAGTTAACCCCGTCGTTTCCAAAAGAGACGTTACCGTCGCTACTTGAGTTCGCGTTACAAACCGCGCCCGAGCAGAGGTGCGTGCGTTGGCGTCAGGGGCGGCATATGAGGGCGTTCGCCGGCGATATCAAGAAAAAATTCCGCCGCGCGGCGATTATTTCCGGTCGCGTCGCGCGACTGTGACCCTGGCGCGACGGATTGGTTAATGCTTCGTTAAATCAAGGGCCTGCGGCTCGTTTCAAATGGTACTTTTGGCCTATGCCCTGGCGCTTCGGACACAGCAAAAGGCCCCGCGCGGGCGGGGCCTTGGAATCAGGTCCGGACGCGGTGTTCGGAGCCGCGATCAGGCGGCGTTGGCGCGCGCCTTGGCGATGTCGCGCTTCAGCCGCAGCGCCTTCGGCGACAGTTCGTCGTCCGCCGCCGCCGCGAGGAAGGCGTCGAGCCCGCCGCGGTGATCGACCGAGCGCAGCGCCGCGGCCGAGATGCGGAAACGATGGGTCTGGCCGAGCGACTCGCTGGTCAGCGACACATCGTTCAGGTTCGGCATGAAGCGCCGCTTGGTCTTGTTGTTGGCGTGGCTGACATTGTTGCCAACCATCACGCCCTTGCCGGTCAGTTCGCAGCGGCGAGACATGATTTCAGTCCTTTTCGGCGTCGGTCGAGGCGGCCCCGGGGCCGGCGGAATGTTGAGCGCGTCCCATACGCACCTCGCCCCCGCGCGTCAAGGGCGAAGGCCGCGATCAGGCGGCGTCGCGGAGGCGGCGGCCGTCGGCGTCGAAATGGAAGGCGCGGCCGGGGTCCGGGGTCAGGTGGACGATCTCGTCGATGGCATAGCGATGCTCGCCGAACATGCGGGCGGTCAGCAGGCCGTGCTGCTCGGTCCGCGCATAGATATTCGTCTCGCCGCCGAGATGCTCGACATGGCTGATGGTGCCCTGGATCGCCCCCGCCTCGCGGCTGATCGCCAGATGCTCCGGCCGGATGCCGACGAGCTTGCCCGGCGCGCCCAAGGGCGCGGCTTCGAGGAAATTCATCCGCGGGCTGCCGATGAAGCCGGCGACGAAAACATTGGCCGGGTCGTTATAGAGTTCCATCGGCGCGCCGACCTGCTCGATCCGGCCGGCGTTCAGCACCACGATGCGGTTGGCGAGCGTCATCGCCTCCACTTGGTCGTGGGTGACATAGATCATCGTGGCGGCGAGCTCGCGATGCAGGCGGGCGATCTCGATCCGCGTATTGACCCGCAGCGCCGCGTCGAGGTTCGACAGCGGCTCGTCGAACAGGAACAGCTTCGGCGTCCGCACGATCGCCCGGCCGATCGCCACCCTCTGACGCTGGCCTCCCGACAGTTCCGCCGGCCGCCGGGCGAGCAGCGGTTCGAGCGACAGCAGCCGGCTGGCGCCGAGCACCTTCTGCTCGATCTCGGCCCGCGGTGTGCCCGCCTGCTTCAGGCCGAGCCCCATATTGTCCTTCACCGTCAGGTGAGGATAGAGAGCGTAGCTCTGGAAAACCATGGAGATTTCTCGGTTCGCCGGGGCGACCGCGTTGACCCGCGCGCCGTCGATCAGCACGTCGCCGGAGGTCGGATCCTCGAGGCCTGCGATGATGCGCAGCAGCGTGGATTTGCCGCAGCCCGACGGGCCGACGAAGACGCAGAACTCGCCATCCCTGACCTCGAGGTCGACGCCGCGAATGACATGCGTGCCGCCGAAGGACTTGGTGATGGAAGTGAGGGTGAGGTCACCCATGGAAACGTCCTCTCAGAGCGGGATGGCCCGGCCGGTCCGGACGCTTTCGTCGGCGGCGAGGCAGATGGCGAGCGATGCGACCGCGTCCCGCAGATGGCGGCCGAGATCGAGGTCCCCGGCGATGGCCCGGGCGACGAAGGCCGCCTCGGCGTCGCAGAGCGCCTGGTGGTCCGGCTCGCCTTCCATCGACAGGTCCTCGTCCGCGAGGCCGACGCGGTGCAGGCGGAGCGTCGAGGTGCGGGTGTGCGTGTCGATATCGTCGGAGCGCGCACTCTCGGGCATGCGGATCGACACGGCGCCGTTCGGCGAGATCACGTCCTTCACGAAGAAGGCGGCGTCCGACATCATCGGCCCCCAGCCGGCTTCGTACCAGCCGAGCGAGCCGTCGGCGAACAGCACCTGGAAATGGCCGTAGTTGTACATGCTCTCGGCGATCTCCGGCGAGAGGCGCAGGCCCATGCCGCGCACTTCGACCGCGGCCGCGTCGGTGATCTGGCACATGACGTCGACATAGTGGACGCCGCAATCGACGATGGGCGAGGTGGTGCGCATCAGCGCCTTGTGCGTCTCCCAGGTCGGGCCGGAGGATTGCTGGTTGAGATTGAGGCGAAAGACATAAGGCCCGCCGAGCGCCCGCGCCTCGGCGATCAGCCGCTGCCACGAGGGGTGGTGGCGCAGGATGTAGCCGACGACGACTTTGCGCCGCGTTTCCAGGGCCTTGGCCGCGACGGCTTCGGCGTCGGCGGTGCTGGTGGCGAGCGGCTTTTCGACGAAGACATGCGCCCCGGCCTCCATCGCCGCGATGGCATAGGCGGCATGGCTGTCGGAATAGGTGGCGATCGACACGAGATCGGGCCTGAGCCGGGCAAGAGCCTCGGCGAAATCGGTGGTGAGCGGACAGAAGCGGAGCGTTTCCGGCAGGTCGGGCGCGGAGCGGTTGACGAGGCCGACGATCTCGAAGGCCGGATTCCTATGATAGGCGAGCGCGTGGGACCGCCCCATAGTGCCGAGACCCACGACGAGGGTACGGATCGGCGTCATCGCCGGGCCCTGAGGAGCGCGGTTCGCCGCGCGATGTGGTACGCTGTGCGCGGCGGGTCGATCGGCGGGAGCGGGATATGGCGGGCACCGGGGGCATGGGCGACGGCGTCGCCGAGGACGAACTCGACCGCCTTGTCAGGACGACGGAGGAGGCGACCAACGCCTTCCTGCGCGGCGACATGGCGCGCTATCTCGCGCTCACCCCGCATGCGCCGGGCTTCACGCTGTGCAATCCCTTCGGCGGGACGCCGACGCTTTATGACGACCGGCGCGAGAGCCTGCTGGCGGCGGCGAGCTTCTTTCAGGGCGGCGAGGTCACGATCGAGCTCGTCCATGCCCATGCGACGGCCGACATGCTGGTCCTCGTGATGATCGAGCGCCAGCATGGCAAGGTCGGCGGCATGCCGGATCAGGATTGGTCCCTGCGCGTCACCCAGGTCTATCGCCGGATCGGCGGCGCCTGGCTGGTGGCGCACCGGCACGCCGACCCGCTGACGCGGAACATCGGGCTGGAACGGGCGGCGGCGATCGCCCGGGGTTGAGTTTCGCGCGCTCATTTCACCGCCCCGGCGGTGATGCCGCGGATAAGCTGGCGCGAGAAGATCAGGTAGAGGATCAGCACCGGCAGGATGGCGAGGCTGAGCGTGGCGAGCACGGCGTTCCAGTTGGTGACGAACTGGCCGATGAAGACCTGCGCGCCGAGGGTGACGGTCTTCGTCTCTTCGGCGGGGGCGAGGATCAGCGGAAACCAGAGGTCGTTCCAGATCGGGATCATGGTGAAGACCGCCACCGTCGCCATGGCGGGCCGTACCAGCGGCAGGACAAGGGTGAAGAAGATGCGATACTCGCTCAATCCGTCGATCCGCCCGGCGTTCTTCAGATCGTCCGAGACCCCGCGCATGAACTCCGACAGGATGAAGATGGCGAGCGGCAGGCCCTGCGCGGTATAGACGAGGATCAGCGCGGTCAGCGTATTGACGAGGCCGGAAGCCACCATCAGCTGCAGGATCGCCACCGTGCCGAGCCGGATCGGGATCATGATGCCGAGGGCGAAATAGAGGCCGACCAGAAAATTGCCGCGAAAGCGGTACTCGGCCAGCGCGAAGGCCGCCATCGCCCCGAAGAGCAGAACGCAGGCGAGCGAGACCAGCGTCACGATCAGGCTGTTCTGGAAATAGAGGATGAAGTCGCCCTGTTCGAGCACGGTGCGATAGCCGACGAGATCGAAACTGTCCCGTCCGGGCAGCGACAGCGGCGCGTTGAAGATCGCCTTGCGCGACTTGAAGGAATTGACCAGCACGACGAACACCGGAAAGAGCGCGATCACCGTGTAGAGGATGAGGACGCCATGCGCGGCGAGCGTCCGGCCGCGGGTGGAGCGGGCAGCCTGCATCGCGGGCCTCAGAACTGATAGCGGCGGAGCCGCGTCTGAATGCCGAAGAGATAGACCGACACCCCGGCGAGAATGACGAAGAACATCGCGGTGGCGATGGTCGCGCCCATATGCGGATCGCCGAGCTGAAGCTGAAAGCCGAAGAACGTGCGGTAGAGCAGCGTGCCGAGGATGTCGGTGGCGAAATTCGGTCCGGCGAGCGCGCCCTGGCTGACATAGATCAGGTCGAAGGCGTTGAAATTGCCGACGAAGGTCAGGATCGAGATGATGCCGATCGAGGGCAGGATCAGCGGCAGCTTGATCTTCCAGAACTGCGCCCAGCCGGTGACGCCGTCCATCTCGGCCGCCTCGATCACCTCGTCCGGGATCGAGAGCAGCGCGGCGTAGATCAGCATCATCGGGATGCCGACGAACTGCCAGACCGAGATCAGGGCGAGCGTGGTCAGCGCGGTCTCTTCCTTGCCGAGGAACGGCAGGAACAGCGATTTGAGGCCCACGGCGGCGAACATGCCGGGCGCGATGCCCCAGATCGGCGACAGGATCAGCTTCCAGACGAATCCGACGATGACGAAGGAGAGAATGGTCGGGATGAAGATCGCCGTCCGGTAGAAAGCCGCGCCGCGCAGCCGGGGCGAGGACAGAAGGGCGGCGAGGGCGACGCCGATCGGGTTCTGCACCAGCATGTGGATCAGGAAGAACCAGGCATTGTTGAGAAGCGCGTTCCAGAAGCTGGCCGACCAGCGCGGATCGGTGAAGAGCGTGCGGAAGTTCGCCAGCCCGACGAACTCGGTGACCCGCGCGGGCGTGGTGGTGAAAAGGGAGAGATTGAGCGTGACGAACAGCGGCACGATCATGATCGCGCTGTAGACGAGCGCCGCCGGGGCGAGGAACAGCGGGATATGCCAGCGGAACGGGCGTCGGTCGGCCATGCGGAGCTCCGAAAGGGTCGGGGGCCGGGCGGGATCGAGCTTGCCGAAAAGGCGCCCCGCCCGCGAGGGGCGGGGCCAGGTCGGCAGAACCTATTGCTGCGGCGCGTACCAGGAGGCGAGGCCGTCCTGCAGGCGCTTCGCCGCGGCCTCCGGCGTCTCGGCGCCGCGCACCACGTTGGCGGAGGCGGTCCAGGTCTCGTTCTCGAGATTGGGCGTGCCCCGCGACAGGATCTGGTAGGTCGAGCGGATGGTGCTCTGGCAAGTCTCGCGCCAGCCGACCATCTCCTGCGCCAGCGGATCCTTCAGCGTGACCGGCGTGCTCGACAGCGAGAAGAAGCCGGGCAGGGCGTTCGAATAGATCTCGGCGAATTCCGGCGAGCCGACCCAGTCGAGGAAGGCCTTGGCCTGTTCCGGATGCGTGGTCGCCGCGTTCATGCCGAGCGCGATATCGACGTGATCGGAGATATAGCAATCGTCGCCATCCTCCGGCACCGGCGGCGCGAAGGCCCCCATCTCGAAGGCGTCGCCGATCTGCGACCGGAAGCCGGAAATTTCCCAGGAGCCGGCGGGATAGATCGCGGCGCGCCCCAGGGTGAACAGGTTCTGGCTGTCGGAATAGGTCTGCGATTCAAAGCCGTCGCCGAGATAGTCCTTCCATTTCGCGATCTCGCGGAACGGCTGGACCCAGGCATCGTCGGTCAGCTTCTGGCTGCCCGCGATCAGCGCCAGCCGCCCCTCTTCGCCTTTCCAGTAGTTCGGGCCGATGTTCTGATAGCCCATGGTCGCGGCTTCCCACTGCTCGCTGGTGCCCATGGCCATCGGCACGTAGGTGCCGTCCGCCTTGATCTTGTCGAGCGCGGCGAAGAATTCCGCCTCCGTCTTCGGCGGGGTGATCCCCAGCGCGTCGAACGCGGCCTTGTTGTAGATGAAGCCGTGGATCACCGAGGCCATCGGCACACAGAAGGTATGGACGCCGTCGTCGGTCGACCAGGCGGATTTGGCGAACGTCGAGAAATTGGCCAGCGCCGGCAGGTCCGAAAGATCGGCGAGGCGGCCCTTCTCATAGAGCTGCAGCGACGCGTCGAACGGCCGGCAGGTGATGAGATCGCCGGCCGACCCCGCGTCGAGCTTGGAATTCAGCACGGCGTTGTATTTGGCGGGGGCGGCCGGATTGAACTTGAGCTTGATGCCGGGGTGGCTCGCCTCGAAGGCCGGAATGATCGTGTCCTGCCAGATCAGCAGGTCGTCGTTGCGCCAGCTTTCGATATTGAGCGTCACATCCTCGGCGAAGGCGACCGTGCCCCCGAGGATGGTCGTGCCGAGGATCGTCGTGGCGAGCATCAGCCCGCGCAGGCTCTTTGTCATGGTCATTCTCCCAGTTGGCGGTCCCCCCGGGACCATTTTATCGTTGGTCATCCCGTCTCGGCGGCGCGCAGCGCGCGGAGCGCCGGATCGAGCCGTCCGCCCGCCGCCACCAGCAGGTCCTCGGCCGCCGCGCGGTCCTCGGCTCCGGCGGCGATCAGGATCGCGGGCTTCACCGCGCCGCCGGTCTCGCCGAGGGCGAGGCCCGCCGCGTCGAGGTCGGTATTCGACAGGTCGGCGACCATGCGCGCGGCGCGGGCCCGGAGCTTCGCATTGCCGGCGACGAGATTGACCATATGCCCCTCATGCACATGGCCGAGCCGGATGCCGGCGAGGGTGGAGATCATGTTGAGCGCGATCTTCGCCGCCGTGCCCGCGCCCATCCGGGTGGAGCCCGCGACCATTTCCGGTCCGGTATCGAGCAGGATGGCGATATCGGCGGCGCGCAGAAGCGCGCTGTCCGCCACGTTGGCAATGCCGATCAGCGTGGCGCCGGCGGCGCGGACGGCGTTCGCGATGGCGAGGGTATAGGGTACGCCGCCGCTCGCCGAGACGCAGATCACCGCGTCGCCCGGACGGATGCCGATGGCGGCGAGGTCGGCTTCGGCGCGCGCCGGGTCATCCTCGACCGCGCCGTCGAGCGTGAGCAGCGCCTGGGCGCCGCCGGCGAAGAGCACGGGCGCGCGGTCGGGCGGAATGCCGAAGGTGCCGGGCAGTTCCAGCGCGTCGGCCAGCGCCATGAGGCCGGAGGAGCCGGCGCCCGCGTAGACGAGGCGATGGCCGCCCTCGATCGCGCGGGCCGCCGCCTCCGCCGCCGCGACGATTCCCGGGATCGCCGCCTGGACGCGGGTGGCGGCGAAGACCTGCGCCTCGGCCAGCAACGCCGCGATCCGCTCGGGCGGCAGGGTCTGGATGCCCTGCGCGGCGGGATGGCGCATCTCGGTGCTGGCGATTGTCGATTCCCATTGCATGGAGCGTATAATGCCAAAACAATACCAATTGTCCAGCCGATTGATCCGTTCGCCGATTTCGCGCCTGCGAACGCGCCTCTCTTGGCGATCTGGTATTGGTTTGGTATCTTGCGCGCCAAAGGGAGTCGCGATGAAGCTGTATCTGGGCGTGGATGGCGGTGGCACCGGCTGCCGCGCGGCGGTGGCCGATGGCAGCGGGCGGATTCTCGGCCGAGGCGAGGGCGCGGCTTCGAACATCATGTCCGATCCGGACGGGGCGCGGGCGAATATCCTCGCCGCCGCCGCCGCCGCGCTGGCGGAGGCGGATGTCGCCGCGGGGCTCGAGGATCTGCATGCCGTGCTCGGCCTCGCGGGGGCGAACGTGGCGAAGGCGGCGGCGCGGCTGATGGAGCGGCTGCCCTTCGCCAGCACGCGGCTGGAGAGCGACGCGGTGATCGCGCTGAAGGGCGCGCTCGGCGAGGAGGACGGGGTGATGGCGGCGATCGGCACCGGCTCGATCTTCGCTTCGCAGCGCGACGGCGTGCCCCGGATGATCGGCGGCTGGGGCTTTCGCCTCGGCGATCAGGGCAGCGGCGCGCGCATGGGGCGCGATTTGCTGGAACAGGCGTTGCTGGCGCATGACGGCCTGCGCCCGCGCTCGCCGCTGCTCGACGCGGTGGTGGTCGAGGCGGGCGGTCCCGAAGGGCTGGTCGCCTTCGCGAGCGACGCGACGCCGGCGGATTACGCGCGCTATGCGCGGCGTCTGATCGAGGCGGATCTGGAGGGCGACGAGGGCGCGGCCTTTGTGCTTGGCAAGGCCGATACGGATATCGGGATGGCGATAGACCACCTCAGAACCGACGGCCCGGTTCAGGTCTGCTTTCTCGGCGGGCTCGGCCGGCTGTTCGAAAACCGGCTGGTCGCGCGTTACGCCGGGCAGATCGCCGTCCCGAAGGGCACCGCGCTCGACGGCGCGCTCGCCATGGCGCGCGGGATGGTGTGATGGCCCTGTTCTCGCACGGCGCGTTTCAGGAGGGCGGCGGCCCGCTCTATCTGCGCCTCAGCCAGCGGATCGCGGGCGAGATCGCGAGCGGCGCGCTCGCCCCCGGCCAGGGCCTGCCGCCGGAGCGGGAGATGGCGTCGCTGACCGGGCTCAGCCGCGTGACCGTGCGGAAGGCGGTGCAGTCGCTCGTCCGCTCCGGCCATCTCGTCCAGCGCCGCGGGTCGGGCACCTTCGTGGCACCCCGGGTCGAGAAGGTGGAGCAGGCTTTGTCGATGCTCACCTCCTTTTCCGAGGACATGGCGCGGCGCGGCAAGGCGGTGCGCTCGGTCTGGCTGTCGCGCAGCGTTCACGCCCCGGCACCGGAGGAAATGATGGTCCTGGGGCTGGGCGCGCAGGACCGCGTGGCGCGGCTGGAACGGGTGCGGCTGGCCGACGAGGTGCCGATGGCGATCGAACGCGCGACGCTTCCCACGGCGATCCTGCCCGATCCGACGGCGGTCGAAGGATCGCTCTACGCCGCGCTGGCGGCGCGCGGCACGCGGCCGACGCGGGCGGTGCAACGGATATCGGCCGCCAATCTCGGGCCCCGCGACGCCGAACTGCTGGAGGTGCCCGTCGGCGCCGCCGGTCTCTGGATCGAGCGCGTGTCCTATCTGGCGAGCGGGCGGGTCGTCGAATTCACCCGCTCGATCTATCGCGGCGACGCCTATGACTTCGCCGCCGAACTGCAAATCCCGGCGGAGGCCGAAGCATCATGACCGAGACTTTCATGCGGGCCGAAGTGCTGGACATCCCGGAGGCGGCCCGGCGGTTCCTGGACGGCGGGCGCGACGAGATCGCTCGCGCGGCGCGGGCGCTGCGCGCCGCCGACCCCGGGCTGATCGTGACCGTGGCGCGCGGATCGTCGGACCACGCGGCGACCTATCTGAAATACGCCGTGGAGTTGAACGCGGGCCTGCCGGTCGCCTCGGTCGGGCCGTCGGTCGCCTCGATCTACGGCCGGCGCCTGCGCCTCGGCAAGGCGGCCTGCGTCGGCATCTCGCAAAGCGGCCAGAGCCCCGACATCGTCGAGATGATGCGCGAGGCCAAGGCCGGCGGCGCGCTGACCCTCGCCATCACCAATTTCGCCGACGCGCCGATGGCGGCGGCCTGCGACCACACGCTGGCGCTGCGCGCCGGGCCGGAGCGGAGCGTGGCGGCGACCAAGACCTTCGTCGCCTCGGTGCTGGCCGCGCTGGCCCTGCTCGCCGAATGGCAGGAGGATGACGCGTTGCGCGCCGCCGTCGCCGCAGCGCCGGAGGCTTTCGCGCGGGCGCTCGCCTGCGACTGGGGGCCACTGGCCGAACGGCTCGCGGGGGCGGATTCGCTCTTCGTGCTCGGCCGGGGGCCGGGTTTCGCGATCGCCAGCGAGATGGCGCTGAAGTTCAAGGAGACCTGCGGCCTCCATGCCGAGAGCTACAGCGCCGCCGAGGTGCTGCACGGGCCCGCCGCGCTGGTCCGCGCGCGCTTTCCCGTGCTGGCGCTCGGCGTCGAGGACGCGGCGCTGCCCGGGGTTCGCGCCACCGCCGAGCGGCTGGCCGGGCAGGGCGCGGACGTCTTCCTGACGGCGGAGGGCGGGGGCGACGGCGTGACGGCGCTGCCGAGCGTTGGCGGCCTCCATCCGCTGCTGGCACCGCTGGCGCTGGTCGTCTCGTTCTATGTGTTCATCGAGGCGCTGGCGCGGCGGCGCGGCCTCAATCCCGACCAGCCGCCGCATCTGCGCAAGGTGACGGAAACGGTATGAGCGCGGTGGCCGTTTGTCTTGACGGGCTCTTCCCCGGCTATTGTTGTCCTTCCGACCGAAGCGGGCCTCTTGGCCCGCGAGTCCCGGCCCGACAAGCCGACGCA
>JBGAJI010000210.1:0-2384 GCA_044225035.1 Amaricoccus sp.
CGCAAGTTTGCTCCGGCCGCGCGCCCGCGCGACCTGCCACTTGCAGGTCGGTGCGGACGCGGAGATACCTTGAACCGCCATGCCGGAAAGGCGGATAGTCCCGTCCGCCCGCGGAGCCGGCGCTGGACGTCGGGCGCGCGGGCTGAGAGGATGGCCCGGCCCGCGAGACCGGAGGTCCGATGTTTCCGCTTTCCCGCATGCTGGAAGCCTTCGTCAAGCTCGGCACCCTGACGGTGATCGATGCGACGAGCGGCACCCATGTCTTCGGCGGCGCCCGGCCCGGACCAGCGGTGACGATGCGGCTCGACGACGCCACGCTCTATCGCAAGCTCTTCTTCAATCCCGAGCTCCATGCGGGAGAGGCCTATATGGACGGGCGGCTGAGCTTTCCGGGATCGAGCCTGCGCGACTTTCTCACCCTCTTCTCGCTCAACCGCCAGACGCTGGCCGGGCAGCCGACCCAGCGCCTGCTGCGCCGCGTCTCGCGCGGGCTGAAGCGGTTCCAGCAGGCGAATACGCTGATCCGCGCGCGCGAGAATGTCGCGCATCACTATGACCTCGGCAACGATTTCTACCGGCTGTTTCTCGACAAGGGCCTGTTCTATTCTTGCGCCTATTTCCGCGACGAGGCCGATACGCTCGAAGCGGCGCAGATCGCGAAATGCCGGCTGATCGCGGCGAAGCTCGCCCTCGCCCCCGGCCAGCGGGTGCTCGACATCGGCAGCGGCTGGGGCGGGCTCGCCATCTATCTCGCCCGGGTCGCCGACGTGGACGTGACCGGCGTTACCCTCTCGACCGAGCAGCACGCGCTCGCCACCGCCCGGGCGGCGGAGGCCGGGGTGGCGGATCGCGTCCGGTTCGAGCTGCGCGACTATCGCACGATCGAGGAGAGCTTTGACCGCGTGGTCTCGGTCGGCATGTTCGAGCATGTCGGCGTCGGCCACTACGCCGAGTTCTTCGCCAAGGTGAACCGGCTGCTTGGGCCGGACGGGGTGATGCTGCTGCATTCGATCGGCAAGATGAGCCCGCCCGGCACCGCCAGCCCCTGGCTGCGCAAGTACATTTTCCCCGGCGCCTATTCGCCGGCTCTGTCCGAGGTCTTCCCGGCGGTCGAGGCGAACAGCCTCTGGGTGACCGACCTCGAATTCCTGCGCATCCACTATGCGACGACGCTCCGCCACTGGACCGACCGGTTCGAGGCGAACCGCGCCGCCGTCGCCGCGATGTATGACGAGCGTTTTTGCCGGATGTGGGAATTCTATCTCATCTCCTGCGAGATGATGTTCCGCACCGGCTCGCAGGAGGTGTTCCACATGCAGCTGGCCAAGCGCAACACCGCCGCGCCGATCGTGCGCGACTATGTGGTGGAGACCCAGAACCGTTACAGGGAGATCGAGCGCGAACGCGGCATCTCCTGACGGGTCAGGTGAGCCGCGCTCCCGGCGCCACGGGATAGCCGCGCAGCAGTTCGTCGGCCGACATCGGCGCCTTGCCGGCGCGCTGCAACCGCGTCAGGCGCACGGCGCCGGTGCCACAGGCGACGGTCAGCCCCTCGGCGCCCGCGCCCAGCACTTCGCCGGGCGCGCCCGCGCCCTCCGCGGCCGCGCTCATCAGGAGCTTGGTCCGCGCGCCCTCGATCTCGCACCACGCGCCGGGAAAGGGCGACAGGCCGCGGATCAGCCGGTCTACCTCGGGCGCCGGCCGCGTCCAGTCCACCCGCGCCTCCGCCTTGTCGACCTTCGCCGCGTAGGTCACGCCCTCCGCCGGTTGCGGCGCCGGGGTAAGCTCGTCGAGCCGCGCCAGCGCCGCGACGATCAGCTCGGCGCCAAGGCGCGACAGCCGGTCATGCAGCGTCGCGGCGGTATCGTCCGCCCCGATCGGCGTCGCCTCGCAGAGCCAGACAGGCCCGGTATCGAGGCCCGCCTCCATCCCCATCACGCAGACCCCGGTCTCGGTGTCCCCGGCGAGGATCGCGCGCTGGATTGGCGCCGCGCCACGCCAGCGCGGCAGGAGAGAGGCATGGATATTGAAGCAGCCGCGCGCCGGAGCCTCGAGCACGGCGGCGGGCAGGATCAGCCCATAGGCGACCACCACCGCCGCCTCGGCGCCGAGCGCGGCGAAGGCGGCGCGTTCGGCCGGATCGCGGAAATTGACCGGTTGCCGGGTGGCGAGGCCCAGCGCCTCGGCGCGGGCCTGTACCGGGCTCGGCCTCGGCTTCTGTCCGCGTCCGGCGGGGCGCGGCGGCTGGCTGTAGACGCAGGCGATCTCGTGTCCGGCCGCGACCAGCGCCTCGAGCGCCGGCACCGAGAAATCCGGCGTTCCCATGAAGACGAGCCGCATCGGTGCGCGCGCGCCGTCAGGCGCGCGCCCGCTCCTTCTTGAGC
>JBGAJI010000211.1:0-2369 GCA_044225035.1 Amaricoccus sp.
CGGAGTGCTGAAATCCAAGGCCGGACGGGTGCGGAGACTTCCGCGCAGCGGCCGGGACCAGCCCGCGATCGTCAGCGCAGCTTCAGCGTCGCGAGGCCGATCATTGCCAGGATCAGGGAGACGATCCAGAAGCGGATGACGATCTGCGGCTCGGCCCAGCCCTTCTTCTCGAAATGGTGGTGGATCGGCGCCATCAGGAACACCCGCTTCTTGGTGCGCTTGTAGTAGCCGACCTGGATGATGACCGAGAGCGCCTCGACGACGAAGAGGCCGCCGATGATCGCGAGCACGATCTCGTGCTTGGTCGCCACCGCGATCGCCCCGAGCGCGCCGCCAAGCGCGAGGCTGCCGGTATCGCCCATGAAGACGGCGGCGGGGGGCGCGTTGTACCAGAGGAAGCCGAGGCCGCCGCCGATCAGCGCCGCGACGAAGACGAGGATCTCGCCGGTGTTCGGGACATAGTGGACGTCGAGATAGGTCGAGAAGTCGACGCGGCCGACGACGTAGGCGATGATCCCGAGCGAGCCGGCAGCGATCATCACCGGCATGATCGCAAGGCCGTCGAGTCCGTCGGTGAGGTTAACGGCGTTGGCCGCACCGACGATCACCAGCATGGCGAACGGCAGGAACAGCCAGCCGAGGTCGAGGAGCGCGGCCTTGAACACCGGGAAGGCCACCATTCCCGTCAGTTCCGGCGGGTGCAGGTACATCGCCCAGCCTCCGGCAACGAGCGCGATGGCGAAACCGGCCAGAAGCCGGACGCGGCCGGAGACGCCGGCGACGGTCTGCTTGCGCACCTTGGCATAGTCGTCCGCGAAGCCGATCAGCCCGAACCCCAGGGTCACGAACATCACCATCCAGACGAAGCCGCTCGACCAGCGCGCCCAGAGCAGGGTGGAGACGAGGATCGCCGACAGGATCAGCAGGCCGCCCATCGTCGGCGTGCCGGACTTGGTGATGAGGTGGCTTTCCGGCCCGTCGGCGCGGATCGGCTGGCCTCGGCCCTGCCGCACCCGGAGGAGCTCGATCAGCGGCCGGCCGAACAGGAAGCCGTAGAGCAGGGCGGTGAAGAAGGCGCCGCCCGCCCGGAAGGTGATGTACCGAAAGACGTTCAGCGCGTTCAGGTTGTGCGAAAGCTCGGCCAGATAGTAGAGCAAGGCGGGTCAGCCCTCCGGCGCGTCGGCGGGACGGGTTTCGCCCATCGCCTTGATCGCCGCGACCACCTGCCCGACGCGGGAACCGAACGAGCCCTTGACCATGGCGATGTCGCCGGCGTCGAGCAGCCGCCGCGCGCGGGCGGCCATCGCGGCGGCGTCCGCGAACCATTCGCCGCGCTGGCCGGCGGGCAGGGCGTCATGGAGCGCCTTCATCCGCTCGCCACAGCAGTGCACGGTGCCGATCGCCCGGAGCGCCGGGACCGCGGCGAGGCCGGCGTGCAACGCCAGCTCCTGCGGGCCGAGCTCCAGCATGTCGCCGAGGAACGCGATGCGCCGGCCCCGCGGCATCCGGCCCTCGCCGTCGCGCGGCGTCTCGCCGGCAAAGACCTCGAAGGCGGCGGCCATCGCCGCCGGGTTGGCGTTGTAGCTCTCGTCGATCAGCAGAATGCTGCCGTCGATGCCGCCGGGGCCGAGCAGGACGGACCAGCGCTGGCCCCGCCCCTCCGGCGCCTGCCACTGGCCGAGCGCCATCGAGGCGCGGGCGAGATCGCCGCCGAGCGCCTCGACCGCCGCCAGCACGCCGAGCGCGTTCATCGCGAGGTGCCGGCCCGGCGCGCCGAGGCGATAGAGGAACGGCCGTCCATGCGCGCGCGCCGAGACGCAGGTGGACATCGGCCCGACCTTGACCTCGCCGAGCCGGAATTCCGGCCGGCCGATGCTGCCGAAGCGCACCGGCCGCGCCCCCGCCCGCCGCGCCGCGGCGAGGAGGATGGGATAGGTGGGCGTGTCGCGGTTCAGGATCGCCGTCCCGCCGGGCACGAGGCCGGAGAAGATCGCCGCCTTCTCGCGGGCGATGCCGCGGATGTCGCGGAAGGCGGCGAGATGCACGGCCTCGACGGTGGTGATGATCGCGACGTCGGGCCGCGCAAGGCCCGCCAGAGGCGCGATCTCGCCGGGGGCGTTCATGCCGATCTCGATCACGGCGAAGTCGCGGTCCGCCGGCATCCGCGCCAGCGTCAGCGGCACGCCCCAGTGGTTGTTGAAGCTCTTTTCCGCCGCGTGGACCGTGCCGTTGGCGCCGAGCGCGGTGCGCAGCATCTCCTTGCTGCCGGTCTTGCCGACCGAGCCGGTCACCGCGACGACCCTGCCGCGGAACCGCGCCCGGGCGGCACGGGCAAGGCCCCGCAGGCCCTCCAGAACATCGGGCACGAC
>JBGAJI010000212.1:0-2303 GCA_044225035.1 Amaricoccus sp.
GTTCGGCAGAAGCGGCTCGATGATCGACCACTCGAAATCAGTCAACTCGTAGCGCCGTTGGGACATGCTGCTCTCCTCTTCCGAAAGAGTGAATCAGCAATCTCCCAACGCCGCTAGCCATTTATGAGTGCATAACCTAGACCACCCCGGCCCTGCGCGATAGGTTCCGGGGCGGGGAGGATCGCGCGATGCTTGGACCCGACGCCATTCGCCGGGACGGACCCGACCTCGCCCGGCGGTCGCCCGCGTGACGCGCGCGGCCCTCGTCTATTTCGCCGCGGCGATCGCCGAGATCGTCGGCTGCTTCGCCTTCTGGGCCGTCGCGCGGCTCGGGCGGTCGGCCTGGTGGCTGGCGCCGGGCATCGTGGCGCTGATCTTTTTCGCATGGGCGCTGACCCTGGCGCCGGCGGCCTTCGCCGGTCGCGCCTATGCCGCCTATGGCGGGGTCTACGTGGTCGCCGCGCTCGGCTGGCTCTGGCTTGTCGAGGCGGCGCGGCCGGACCGCTGGGACCTGGCCGGCGG
This sequence comes from Amaricoccus sp., assembly GCA_044225035.1. GTDB lineage: Bacteria > Pseudomonadota > Alphaproteobacteria > Rhodobacterales > Rhodobacteraceae > Amaricoccus. The sequence goes on from JBGAJI010000212.1 coordinate 523, forward strand.
CGCGCTCTGCCTCGTCGGCGCCGGGCTGATCCTGTTCGGGCCGCGGTCCTTCGGCTGACCTCAGGCCTTCTGCTTGCGCATCAGTCGGCCGAACCAGCCCGGCTTGCGGTCGCTCTCCTCGGTCACGTCGGCCGGCGCGGCCGGCTCGATCGGCCCCTCGACCGCCAGCTGGAAAGCCTCGAAGAAACTGTCCGCCATGTGCCCGGCATAGCTTTCGATCACCCGGCTCCCGAACTGCGCCAGCTTGCCGCCGACCTCCGCCGCCGCGGCATAGTCGAGTTGCGTCCCGCCTTCGACGTCGCTCAGCCGGATATCGGCGGCGCCCTTGGCGAAACCGGCCGCGCCGCCCTTGCCTTCGCCGGTGATGGTGTAGCTTTCGCCCGCGACGATGTTCGAGAGGGTGATGGTGCCACGGAAGGTGGCGGTCACCGGGCCGATCTTTCGCCGCACCACCGCCTCGAACCCCTGCTCCGGCCCGCCGGTCATTTCCTCGCAGCCCGAGACGCAGGATTTCAGCACCTCCGGGCTGGTCAGCGCCTCCCAGACCTGAGCGCGCGGCGCCGCGACGCGGCGCGAGCCCGAAATCTCCATCCCTGTTCCTCCCCGGGCGTTACCAGCGGGGACGATAGCGCCGATCCCCCGCCCGCGCGAGGGCCGGCGCGGCGCCGGTCAGGCGATCTTCCGCCGTCGGGGTTCGGCGGCGAAATCGGCGATCCGCGCCAGCGCCTCGCCGAGCCGCGCATCCTCGACGGTCAACGACAGCCGGCACCAGCCGCGCAAGGTCTCGCCGAAGGAACAGCCGGGCATGATCGCGACGCCCGTCTCCTCCAGGAGCGCCGACGCGAAGTCGAAGCCGCCAAGGCCGGTCGCCCGCACGTCGAGCATGGCGAACATCCCCGCCTCCGGGCGCGACACGGCGAGGCCATCGCGGCCGTCGAGCGCCTCGACCACCAGATCGGCGCGCCGCGACAGGCGGGCGCGCAGCTCCGCCGCCACCGGCGACGGGCCGGTGAGGGCGGCGGCGGTCATGTCGGCGATGAAAGGCTGGTTGCCGAACAGCATCGTTTCGGACAGCGGCAGCAGCCGGGCACAGAACTCGGCCGAACCGACGCACCAGCCGCTGCGAAAGCCGGGCGCGGCGTGCGACTTCGAGATCGACGAGACGACGACGGTGCGCTCGGCGAGATCGGCGAAATCGAGCGGCGAGGCGAAGGGCGCGTCGAAGATCAGCTCCTCATAGACCTCGTCGGCGACGATCCAGAGATCGCGGGACCGGGCGAGATCGCCGAGCGCGCGGATGTCGCGCGCGCTCAGCACCGCGCCCGTCGGATTGTGCGGCGAATTGAGCAGGAGGACGCGAGAGCGCGGCGTCACGCGCGCGGCGACGTCCGCGGCGTCGAGCCGAAAGCCGCGCTCGGGCCGCAGCGGCACCGGCGCGGGCACGGCCCCGGTGGCGCGGATCACCCCCTCGTAGGTCGCATAGTTGGGATCGCCGACCAGCACCTCGGTGCCCGCCTCGGCCAGCGCCATCATCACCGCGTAGAGCGCGGTCTGGGTACCGGGAAAGGCGAGGACATTGCGCGGCGCGATCTCGCGCCCGCTTCGGCGGGTGTATTTCTTGGCGATCGCCTGAAGCAGCGCCACCTCGCCGCGCCCGCTGGAATATCCCGTGCGGCCGCAGGCCAGCGCGTCGGTCAGGGTGGCGACAAGCTCGGGCGGCGTCGGCAGGTCCGGCTCGCCGACGGTCAGGCGGATGATGTCGCGTCCCTCCGCCGCGAGCC
>JBGAJI010000060.1:0-19066 GCA_044225035.1 Amaricoccus sp.
CATCGGCCCGAGCAGGAGACCAAGCGCGAGCGACGCGGCGGCGAGCGCGGCGGCGGGGACGAGGCCGCGCAGATAGAGGCTGTCGAGCGCGTCGACGTCGAGCGTCAGGCGAAAGAGCAGCCGCGCGGGCCGCAGGCGCAGCGCCTCGGCCGCGCCCGGCCGGGCGAAGCCGCGGAACAGCTGTTCGCGAAAGCCGGCGAGGCTCGCGAGCGTCGCGTCGTGGGTGGCGAGCCGCTCGCCATAGCGCGCGCCGGTGCGCAGGATCGCGAGGAAGCGGATGGCAGCGGCCGGGGCGAAGACGTCGAAGGCGAGCGCGGTGGCGGCGCTCGCCCCGGCGAGGCCGGTGGCGGTCAGGAACCAGCCGGAAAGGCCGAGCAGGGCCATGCCGGCCAGCAGCGTGACGGCGGAAAGGCCGAGGCCGAGGGCGAAGCGCCGGCCGTTCCCGGCGGCGAGGCGGCGGAGGAGCGCGATCACGCGGCGGCCTCCAGCCCGGCGGCGATCGGCACCGCGCGGTTAAGGCGCGCGGAGAGGCGCGGGTCGTGGGTGGCGACGATCAGCGTGCGCCCGCGGCCGAGCGCGAGCAGCAGGTCGGTGATCTCGTCGGCGGTGGCGCGGTCGAGATGCGCGGTGGGCTCGTCGGCGAGGATCAGCCGGGCGTCGGGCGTGGCGGCGGCGCGGGCGATGGCGAGCCGAAGCGCCTCGCCGCCGGAGAGGCCGAGCCCGCCCTCGCCGATCGGCGCCGCGCCCCGGCCGGCGGCGACCCGGTCGAGCCGGGCGAAGCGCAGCGCCTCCGCCACCGCCTCCGGTCCGATGACGGGGCGGCCGAGCGTGACGTTGCGGGCGAGCGAGCCGGCGAAGATCGCCGGGCCCTGACCGAGCCAGGCGACCCCGGCGCGGCGGGCGGCGGCGGGCAGGGGTGCGCCGTCGGTGAGGATGACGCCGGCGTCGGGCTCGGCGAGGCCGGCGATCAGCGCGAGCAGCGTCGACTTGCCGGCGCCGCTCGGCCCGGTGATCGCCACCGCCTCGCCCGCGGCGACGGCGAGGTCGAAGGGCCCGAGAGCGTCCCCGCCGCCCGGATGCCGGAAGCACAGGCCGCGAAGCGTGACGGCCGGGGCGTGGCCCGCCGCCTCCGGCGTCTCGCCCGCGGGCAGCGTGGCCGCGCCAAGGCCGAGGCTTTCCAGCGCGGCGATGGCGGCTTCGCCGGCGGCGCGGTCGTGCCAGACGGCGGCGAGATCGCGCAGCGGCTCGAAGAAGGCCGGCGCGAGGAGCAGCAGGAAGAAGCCCTGCGCCAGCGTCAGCCGCCCGCCCCAGGCGCCGAAGCCGATCTGCCCGAGCAGGTGAAAGCCGACGAAGACCGCGACCATGGCGACCCCGAGCGCGGCGAAAAGCTCCAGCACCGCCGAGGAGAGAAAGGCGATGCGAAGCACCGCCATCGTGCCCTCGCGGAACCGCTCCGCCTCGGCGCGCAGGCGCCGGGCGGTGAGGTCGACCGCGCCGAGGCCGCGGATCGTCGCGAGCCCGCGCAGCCGGTCGAGCAGAAAGGCGTTGAGGCTGCCCGCCTCGACCAGCCGGGCGGCGGAAGCGGCCTGCGCCCGCCAGCCGATCAGCGCCATGAAGACCGGGATCATCGGCGCGGCGAGGAGCAGCGCCAGCGCCGCCACCCAGGAGAGCGGTAGGATGGCGGCGAGGATCGCCAAGGGCACGATGCGCGCCTTGAGCCGCGCGGGCCGGAAGCGGGCGAGATAGGGGGTGACCGCCTCCGCCTCCTCGGCCAGGATGCTGGCGGCGAGGCCGGATGGCGGCCGCCTTGCATCGAGCGGCGAGACGGCGGCGAGACGCGCCACCGCGGCGGCGCGCAGCTCCGACAGCCGGGCGCGGGCCGCGGCGAAGGCGAGCCGCCCGCCGATGTGGTCGAGCGCCACCCGCGCCGCGCCAAGGCCGAGGACCCCGGCGGCGAGCCAGGCGACCGCGGCGGCGCCACCGCCCGCGGCGATCCGCCCGATCCCGAGCGCGAGCAGCGCCGCCTGCGGGATCCAGAGCAGCGGCGCGACCGCCAGCAGGAGCGGGCCCAGCCGGGAGGGCGGACGCATGGGGCTCATCCCGCGCACCGGATGGGGGGCGGCGCCTCGCCGCCGAGGATGGTCATCGCCTCGTGCTGCGACAGGAAGAGCCGGCCGGACAGGTGGTCAAGGAAGGCGGTGCGCGCGAGCTTGTCGGTAACCGGCCCCTTCACCTCGGAGAGGTTGAGCGTCACCCCCATGCTGCCGAGCCGCCGGTCGATCGTCTCGAGCGACTCGAGCGCGCTCATGTCGATGTCGTTGACCGCCGAACATTGCAGGATGACATGGCGCAGCGCCGGGCAGCCGGCCGCGCGCCCGAGGATATGGTCTTCGAGATAGCGGGCGTTGGCGAAATAGAGGCTCTCGTCGATGCGGATCGTCAGGATGGCCGGGTCGGTCTCGACCGTGTGCCGCCGGACGTTGCGGAAATGCTCGGTGCCGGGCACCCGCCCGACCTCGGCGATATGCGGCCGCGAGGTGCGCCAGAGCAGGAGCAGGATCGAGAGGCCGACGCCCGCCGAAATGCCGGCCTCCACCCCGACGAGCAACGTGGTGGCGATGGTGGTGGCGACGGCGGCGAAGTCGGCGCGGCTGTAGGCCCAGGCGCGACGCAGGATCGTGAGATCGACGAGGCCGAGCACGGCGACGATGATCGTCGCGGCGAGAACCGCCTTGGGCAGGAAGGCGAGGAGCGGGGTCAGGGTCACCGTCGCGAGCGCGAGGCCGATCGCGGTGAAGGCGCCGGCTGCCGGCGTCTCCGCGCCCGCGTCGAAATTGACGACCGAGCGCGAGAAGCCGCCGGTGACCGGAAAGCCGCCCGAGGCCGCGGCGGCGAGGTTGGCGGCGCCGAGGGCGACGAGTTCCTGGTCGGGGACAATGCGCTGGCGCCGCCGGGCGGCCAGCGTCTGGGCGACGGAAACGCTCTCGACGAAGCCGATCAGCGAGAGGAGGAGCGCGGGCCCGGCGAGGCCGCGCCAGAGCGCGGGGTCGAGGGCCGGCGGCGCCAGCGGCGGCAGGCCGGCCGGGATGGCGCCGACCACGGCGACGCCCGCCGCGTCGAGGTGCAGGAGCCGGACCGCGAGCGTCGAGACGGCGACGGCGGCGACCGGTCCGGCCTTGGCGGCGATGTCGGCGGCGCGGGGGCCGAGGCCGGCGCGCAGGAGCAGCGGCTTCAGGCCGCGGCGGGCCCAGGCGAGGAAGCCGATGGCAAGGGCGCCGAGGGCGAGGGTCGGGAGGTTGGTGTCGCCGGCATGGCGGAAGAGCGCCGCGAGGAGCTGGGGCAGGGTCTCTCCCTCGGCCTGGATGCCGAGGATCGACTTCGCCTGCCCGAGCGCGATCAGGATGCCGGAGGCGGTGATGAAGCCGGCGATCACCGGATGCGACAGGAAATTGGCGATGAAGCCGAGCCGGAGTAGGCCCATGGCGAGCAGGACGAAGCCGGACAGCGCGGCGAGGACGGCCGCGGCGGCGACGGCTTCGGCGGGGGGAAGGCCGAGCTTGGCGATCGCGGCCGCGGTCATCAGCGAGACGACGGCGGCCGGTCCGACGGCGAGGGTGCGGCTGGTGCCGAAGACCGCGTAGGCGACGAGCGGCAGGACCGAGGCGTAGAGCCCGACCTCCGGCGGCAGGCCGGCGAGCAGCGCATAGGCGAGCGATTGCGGGATCAGCATGATCGTGACGATCGCCGCCGCGAGGAGGTCGCTCGTCAGGGCGGCGGCGGTATAGTCCCGGCCCCAGTCGAGGATCGGGAGATACCGCCCGAGGCCGTGTCCGGCAGGGTGCCGTCCGGGCGCGGCGGGCTCGCTCGCCGAAGGGGGCCGGTCGTCGCTCATAGGCCGTTGACCGGCACCTTGAGGAAGCGCTTGCCGCTTTCGTCCGGCGGCGGCAGCGCGCCGGCGCGCATGTTCACCTGCAGCGACGGGATGATCAGCGTCGGCATCTCCAGCGTGGCATCGCGCGCCTCGCGCAGGGCGACGAAGGCCGCGCGGCTGGCGCCGTTGCCGACGTGGATATTATGCGCCTTCTCCTCGCCGACGCTGGTCTCCCACGCGATCTCGCGGCCGTCCGGGCCGTAGTCGTGGCACATGAAGAGCCGTGTCGCGTCGGGCAGGGCCAGCACCTTCTGGATCGAGTCATAGAGCGTGCCGGCGTCGCCGCCGGGAAAATCGGCCCGCGCGGAGCCGCCGTCCGGCATGAACAGCGTGTCGCCGACGAAGGCCGCGTCGCCGATCACATGGGTCATGCAGGCCGGCGTGTGTCCCGGCGTGTGGATGGCGAAGGCCGGCATCGTCCCGATCGTGTAGGTGTCGCCGTCCTCGAAAAGGCGGTCGAACTGGCTGCCGTCGCGCTGGAATTCGGTGCCCTCGTTGAAGATCTTGCCGAAGGTCTCCTGCACGACGGTGATGTTGGCGCCGATCCCGAGCTTGCCGCCCAGCCGGGCCTGGATATAGGGCGCGGCCGACAGGTGGTCGGCATGGACATGGGTCTCGAGCAGCCACTCGACGCGCAGGCGGCGCCGCTCGACGAAGGCGATGATCTCGTCGGCGTGGTGGTAGGAGATGCGCCCCGCCGCGTAGTCGATGTCCATGACCGAATCGACGATCGCACAGGCGTCGGAGGCGGGGTCCTTGACCACGTAGCTGATCGTGTTGGTCGCCGGATCGAAGAAGGCGGTGACTTCGGGGTGGATTTTCATGTCGACGGGATAGGTCATGACGGCGTCCCTTCGGGGGCGCGCCGGCGATCAAGCACGGCGCGGGTGGCGAGGATCCCGGCGGTGAGCGCCAGGACGAAGACGACCGCCTCCGCCCGGCCGGTGCCGAGCGCGGGTAGCGCGCCGCCCGGACAGAAGCCGGCGATCCCCCAGCCGATGCCGAAGACGGCGGCGCCGCCGACGAGACGGGCGTCGATGGCCGAGGCCTTGGGCAGGTGGAACCGCTCGTCGAGGAGCGGGCGCTCACGGCGGAAGACGAGACGGTAGCCGGGGGCGGCGACGGCGAGGGCGCCGGCCATCACGAAGGCGAGGCTCGGATCCCAGGTTCCGGCGACATCGAAGAAGTTCAGTACCTTGGCCGGGTCGATCATCCCCGACAGCGCGATGCCGGTGCCGAAGACGAGGCCGATCAGATAGGCGGTGGCGCGCGTCATGGCTCAGGCTCCGAGCAGGTGGCGGACGACGAAGGTCGTGGCGAAGGCGGTCGACATGAAGGTGAGCGTCGCGACGATCGAGCGCGGCGACAGCCGGGCATTGCCGCAGACGCCGTGCCCGGACGTGCAGCCGCCGCCGAGCGTGACGCCGACCCCGACCAGCAGCCCGCCGAGTACCAGCGCGGCGGTCGGGACGGGCACGTCGACCACCGGCCAGCCGCCGGTGGCGAGCCGCCAGGCGGCGGGCGCGCTGACCATCCCGGCGAGCATCGCGATCCGCCAGCCGCGATCGCCGGGGCCGGTCGGCAGCAAGGCCCCGGTCAGGATGCCGGTCGCCCCGAGGATCCGCCCGTGGAACACCATGAGCAGCACCGCGGCGAGCCCGATCAGCGCCCCGCCGGCGAGCGAGGCGAGCGGCGTGAAGGCGGTCACGGCCGGCAGGTCCGTATGCCGAGCAGCGTGTAGAGCGGGCAGAAGCGCATCCCGGCGGTGGCGAGCAGAACGATGCCGACGACGAGCGCGGCCCACCAGAGCCACGGGCTCGCCGCGGCGAAGGCGGTGAGCAGCGGCGAGAGGACGAGGATGGCGCCGAGGATCAGGCGGACGAGGCGGTCCGCGTTTCCGATGTTGCAGGGCATGGGTTCATCTCCGATTCGGGTTGCCCCGCTTATGGAGCCGCGCGCGCCTCGGCGTCGGTGACTAAGTCACCGTTCCTCGGCGAGCCGCTTCAGGGCGGCGGGCGCGGTGACGCGGATCGTGCCGCGCCCGAGTTCGACCCAGCCGCGGCGCTGGAATTCCTGCAGCTGGCGCGAGATCACCTCGCGGACGCTGCCGAGCTCGGTGGCGAGGCTGGCATGCGTCGAATGCAGCGTCCCGTCCGGCCCGGCCAGCGCGACGAGCTTCTGCGCGAGGCGCAGGTCGATACGGCGGAAGGCCACTTCCTCGATGACGTGGAAGAGGTCGGTGATCCGCCGCGAATAGGCGGTGAAGATGAAGCGGCGGAATTCGGGCGAGCGGGCGATCAGCGCGTCGAAGGTGGCGCGGGGCACGAGCACGGCGCGGAGGTCGGTCTCGGCGATGCCTTCGGCGGAATAGTCCTCGTAGGCGAGCAGGCACGCGGTGGTCAGCACGCAGCTCTCGCCGGCGGCGACGCGGTAGAGAAACACCTCGCGCCCGTTCTCGCCGGTCTGCTGGACGCGCACGCTGCCTTCGAGCAGCAAGAGCAGGTGCTCCGGCGCCTTGCCGGGGCCGAAGATCACAGTGTCCTTCGGCACGCTCGCGACCCGGCTCTCGCCGACCAGCGTCGCCTTGATCTCCGGCGCCAGGCGGGAAAGGCCGACGAACCGGGCCGTCCAATCCGCGCCGTCGAGATCCGGTTGCATGCTTCGACCTCCCCGGGACGCCGACCATATGCCCGACCGGCGGGAGGCGTGGCAAGCCTCGCCATCGACACCCGGGGGTGGGGCCCAACCCCGCGAGCGCGGGGATGAGCCGACGACCTTCAGGGGAAAGGGACCAGCGGGTCGGTTCGCAGCGTGGCCTTGTCGAAGTCGCTGACAAGCAGATCGACCGTCACCAGCCACTTGCCGCCCCGAGGCAGGAAGAACGGGCCGGTACACCAATACGTCGTCAACCGCCCTGAGCGCCTGATCGCCGCCGGCGCCCCGCGCGGCCTGATCTGGAACGGCTCGGTCTTCCTCACCGGCGGGCGTCTTCGCAGGGTGACGCCATGCAGGAACGAGTCGGATTGTCATGGATCGATCGCGAATTGCACGTCGGGGACCGATGCGACCTAACGGTCAGCAGGGCGATGTGAGACGCAGGGCCAACGGTACGGTACGGAGAAGATAATGTACAAGCGAACGGGGGCGGTGATCCTAGCGTCGGCCATGGCGCTCGGCGCCTGCGCCAACGAGACACCGGAGCAGAAGCACGAGGTCGGCTGCGTCGCCGGCACGCTGACGGGCGCCGTGCTGGGCGGTGTCGTCGGCAGCGCGTTCGGCGGCGGTGTCGGACGGACGATCGCCACGTCGGTCGGCAGCGTCGCAGGCGGAATGGCGGGCAACAGCCTGTCCTGCGGATAAGGAGGCAGACGATGCGGAAGAACGCAGCCCTCGCCCTTGCCGTCACGGCGGTCCTCGCCTCGGCGGCGGCGGCCATGGCGCAGGGGATGACGACGGACCATCTCGCGGCGCTCGACTCCAACAAGGACGGCGCGGTCGACCGAAGCGAGTTCGAGGCCTTCATGCGAACGACCTTCACGACGCTCGATGCGAACGGCGACGGTTTCCTGACCGTCACGGAGACGAGCGCGGTCATTCCGGCGGAGGCGTTCCCGGCGGCCGATGCCGACGGCGACGGCAAGCTCTCGTCGCGGGAGTTCGCCGCGACGGTGACGGCGGACTTCGCCAAGGCGGACCTCGACGGCGACGGCCGCCTGAACTGACGGGCGATCCGCCGCGCGGTTTCGCAGCGAAGGATTTTCCGATCGTGACGCGTGCCAGAAAGATCAGCGCGGCGACGCGGGTCAGCGGCGGCACGCTCGCCATCGACGGCGGCGGCGTCTCGGCGGTCCGCGTTGCGAAGGGCGGCGCGCTCGCCGGGACCGGCTCGACGGGAAGCGTCACCGCCACGCGCGGCGGCGGTGACGCGCCGGGAAGCGCCACGGTGGCGGCGCGGGCGACCGGAACGCTCTCGGTCGACGGCGATCTCACGCAGGCGGCCGGGTCGGTCTACCGGGCGGGCATCGGCGCGGGAGACCGCGCGGATCTGCTGAAGGTCTCGGGGACGGCGACGCTCGCCGACGGTGCCACGCTCTCGCTCGTGCGCGAGGGCGGCGCGGTTCTGCCGGGGAGCAGTTACACTCTGCTGACCGCGGCGGGCGGCGTCAGCGGCGGCTATGCCCTCGCGACCTCGCTGTCGGACGATGTTTTCATCGACTACGCCGTCGTCTCCGCCGCGAACGCGGTCAGCCTCGGCGTCGACCGCAGCGACGTGGCCGTCGCCGACGTCGCGACCGGTTTCAGCCAGCGCTCGGTCGCGGCCGCGATCGATGCGAAGGGCAACGGTGACATCTACGACTCGCTCGTCGTGCTCGACGCGGCGGCGGCGCAGTCCGCCTTCACCGCGCTCTCCGGCTGGATCTATCCTTCGCTGCGGAGCGTCCTGGTCGATGACAGCGCCTTGGTGCGCGGCGCCGCCAACGACCGTCTTCGCGCCGCCTTCGACGGGGTCGCCGCGCCGGCGACGCCGGTCATGGCCTTCGCGCCGGGTGGCGCCGTCGCGGTCGCTTCCGACACGTCGGGGACGGCGATCTGGGGCCGCGCGCTCGGGGCGTGGAGCCGGCTCGACGGCGGGGACGCGGCCGACGTCGACATCTCGACCGCCGGTTTCGTCGCCGGTGGCGACGCGCCCGTCGGGGACGGGTGGCGCGTCGGCGCGCTCCTCGGCTACGGCCGGACGAGCTTCGACTCCGACGAGGTCGACTCGTCCGGGGACGCCGACAGCGCCCAGGTCGGGCTCTACGCCGGCACGCAGCGCGGGGCGCTCGGCATCCGCGCCGGGCTCGCCTACACTTGAAGCGGCGTCGACACCGACCGCGCCGTTGCCTACGACGGCTTCGCCGATGACGTGTCCGCCAGCGTCGACGCGCGGACGGCGCAGGTGTTCGGCGAGGCCGCCTGGCGCCTCGACCGCGACGGCGCCGCCTTCGAGCCCTATGCGAGCCTCGCCTCGTGCATCTCAGCACCGACGGCTTCGACGAGAACGGCGGCGCGGCGGCCCTCTCGGCCTCCGACGAGTCGAGCGGCACCGGGTTCTCGACGCTCGGCGTGCGGGTCGCGAAGGGGCTCGACCTCGGCGGCGTGGCGGGACAGGCCCGCGCGGATCTCGGCTGGCGCTATGCCTTCGGGGACGTGACGCCGGAGATGACGCTCGCCCTCGCCGACGGCACGGCGTTCGACAGCCGCGGCGTACCGATCGCCCGGAACGCCGCCCTGATCGGCCTCGGCCTCGACCTCGCGGTGAACGCGCGGACGATGGTCGGCTTCTCCTACCAGGGACAGTTCGCTTCGGAAGCACAGCGGAACGCGGTCAGCGGAAGCATCACCTTCAGCTTCTGAGCAAAGCGGGCGCGCCCCCGACGGAGCGCGCCCGCCTCGGTCGGCAAGCTTGTCGGGATCGCCCGCGGGGCCGGCACTCGACGGTCGTGTCGGCCGTCGCCCGGGTCGCGAGGGCGCAGGCGATCGCCCCGCCGGCGAGAAGGAGGGGCCTGTTCATGGTCGATCTCCGGTCACTCGCCCGGGACCGGACAGCTCATGTCGCCTTCCTTGCAATGGAGGAAGCTCGAGAGTTGCTCGGTGCGCGCCGTTGTCAGGTGGGCGGCGCACATCGACACCGTCATGGGATAGGCCGAGCCGCCCTCGCCCCCGGAGGCCGAGAACGCGCATTCGGCATCGCGGAACGCGATCCAGGCGCGCTCGGCGGCCTGGCCGAGGTCGAGCGGCCCGACCTTTTGCTCGACGATGCGCGTACGGATCTCCGGGAAGGCTGCGAGCTGGGCGGCGAGCGTCGGACCGGCGGGACCGCAGCCGACGATGAGCACGTCAAGGAGATCCTCGGCCGGCGCCGACCCTGCGGGGTGGACCGACGGGTCGCCGGTCCGGAAGCCGTCGACGTGAAACCGCACTTTGTGCGCTAGGCCAGACGCGCCGGGTCGGTGAAGGTCGCCGGCTACGAGGGCGACCCGCAGACCATCCAGGCGATCCGGGACGGGGCGCAGGCGATGACCATCGCTAACCCCGCCGAGTGGATGGACTGGCAGGCGGCCGACGAACTGGCGCGCGCCTTCGCGGGCGCCGCCTCGTCCGATGTGCCGGTGCCGTTCCGGCTGATCGACGCCGGGAACGCGCCCGACACCGCCGGTTGGACCAGGGATCTCTACTACCAGTCCGAGTTCCAGAGGCTCTGGGGCCTGTGATGGACGCGCTCGCCGTCCGCCGCGTCGTCAAGTCCTTCGCGGGCGTCCAGGCGCTCCGGGGGGTGGATCTCACGGTACGCCCCGGCGAGGTCCAGGCGCTCCTCGGCGAGGACGGCGCCGGCAAGTCGACGTTGATCAAGGTGCTCGCGGGCGTCCACCGCCCCGATGCCGGTACCGTCGCGGTCGCCGGTCGGCCGCTCCCGGAGGCTTCGGACCGGAGGGGGCGGCGGCGGCCGGGCTGCGCTTCGTCCATCAGGATCTCGGGCTCGTCGGCGCGCTGCCAGTCTTCGAGAACATGGCCTTCCAGACCGGATTTGCCCGCCGCTTCGGTCTGATCGACGACGCCGGCAGCATCGCCGCCGCGCGGGCGGAGCTCGTCGCGCTCGGCGTCGACATCGACCCGCGCACGCTGGTCGGGGCGCTCGCCCAGGCCGAGAAGACCATCGTCGCGCTGGCGCGGGCGCTGCGGGGCGAGGCGCGGGTCATCGTGCTCGACGAGGTGACGGCGAGCCTGCCGACCCCCGACGCCGCGCGCATCCATGCCACCGTGCGGACCGTGCGGGACCGCGGTGTCGGCTTCGTCTACGTCTCCCACCGGATGGAGGAAGTCTTCGATCTCTGCGACCACCTGACCGTCTTCGCCGACGGCCGTGACCGGGGAGACGACGCTCGACCAAGTGGTGGGCTGGACCGCCGGCAAGGCCGTGGATCGCGGCCGCGTCGCCCGGCGCGCCAGCCCCGGCGCGGAGAGCCTCGCCGGCCGCGAACTGGCCGGGGACGAGGTCGCCCGCCCCGTCACCCTCGGAGTGCGCGCGGGTGAAATCGTCGGACTGACCGGCATTCGCGGATCCGGCTACGACCGGATCTGCCGCTGGCTCGCCGGCATCGATCGCCCCGCCGCCGGCGCGGTCGAGATCGGCGGCCTGCCGCTCGCCGAGGCGAGCCCTCCGCGACCCGCGCCGTCGGCTGCGACACCGTGCTCGGCGACCGGAGCCAGGTCGCCTTCGCCGATCTGGCTCCGCGGGAGAACCTCTTCCCCGCCGCGTCGGGCGGCCGCGGCCCCGCCACCCGAGGCGGAGCGGGCCGAAACGCTCCTCGCTGCCTTCGGCGTGCGCCCCGCGGGCGACCCCGAGCGGGCGATGGCGACGCTCTCGGGCGGCAACCAGCAGAAGGTGCTCTTCGCCCGCGCTCTGCACGCCCGGCCGAAGGTGCTCGTCGTCAAGCCGCCGGAGACGAGCCCGCTCTCCGCGCTCATCCTCGCCGACGTGGCGCGGGAGGCGCTGCCTGCGGGCGTCTTCAACATCGTCACCGGCCATGGCCGCACCGTGGGGGACGCCATCGTCCGCCATCCCGGCATCCGGCGCATCGCCTTCATCGGCTCCCCCGACACCGGACGCGCCCTCCAGCGCGCCGCCGCCGAGGAGGCGGTGAAGCACGTGACGCTGGAGTTCGGCGGCAAGAACCCGATGATCGTCTTCCCCGACGCCGACCCCGACACGGTCGCCGCGGCGGCTGTGCGCGGTATGAACTTCACCTGGCAGGGCCAGTCCCGCGGCTCGACCAGCCGCCTCTTGCTGCGGGAGGACATCCACGACGCCGTGCTGGAGAAGGTCGTCGCCCGCGTCGCCACGATCCGGCTCGGCGACTCCCGGAGAGATCGCACGGACGGCGACGATGCTCCTCGGCCCGATGCCGCTGGCCCGCGCCTGGGACTATTGGCGCGCCCGGGCGGGCTTCGCGGGGCTTTAGCCAGGGATGAGCGGTGGGGCCTTTCAGACCCGCGTCGCGCGTGTCAGCAGCGGGACGAGCCAGCCGGCGAAGGCCTCGAGGCGCCGCGAGAGATGGCGGCGCGAGGGATAGAGCAGCGTCATCGGCAGCGGCTCGGCCCGGTGGTTCGGCATGACTTCGACCAGTTCCCCCGCGGCGATGTGCCCACGCACGTCGTAGGCCGGGATCTGGATCAGCCCGAGGCCGGCGACGGCGGCGGCGATATAGGCCTCGGCGCTGTTGACCGTCACCGCGGCGGGCAGGTCGAGGCTGCGCGGCGCGCCGTCCTCGATCCACTCCCACGGGCCGACACGTCCGGTCGAGGGGGAGGCGTAGCCCACGGCTCGGTGCCCGGCGAGGTCGGCGGGCGAGCATGGCGTGCCGGAACGGGCGAGATAGCCGGGACTCGCGACGTTGACGAGGACGAGCTCGCCGATCGGGCGCGCGATCAGAGAGGAGTCGGAGAGAGGGCCGACGCGGACGGCGCAGTCGATGCCCTCCTCGACGAGATCGACGGCGCGGTCGGTGGCGCCGATCTCGACGGAGATCGCCGGGTAGCGGTCGAGGAATTCGGGCAGCGCCGGCACGACGATCAGCCGGCCGATCCGGCCCGGCATGTCCACCCGGAGCCGTCCCGCGATCTGCGCGTCGGTCTGGCGGAACAGGCCCTCCACCTCCTCGACATCAGCGATCAGCCGAAGGCAGCGCTCGTAGAAGGCACCCCCTTCCACGGTCGGGGCGACCCTGCGGGTGGTGCGGGCGAGGAGGCGCGCGCCCACCCGGCCCTCGAGCTCCTGCACCGCGGCGGAGACCGTGGAGCGCGGCAGGCGCAAGGTGTCGGCCGCGCGGGTAAAGCTCGCGCAATCGACGACCCGGACGAAGACGCGGAAGAGGTCGATACGATCCAAGGACTATCCACTATTGCCGAACTGTCCTGTCAGGATGGACGGGTTTATCGGCGAACGCCAGACGATAGATTTGCGCCGAACCACGTTCGAGGAGGGAGCCATGACTGGTAGGAACGGGATCGAGGGCAAGGTCGCGATCATCGCGGGCGGTGCCAAGAACCTCGGCGGCTTGCTCGCCCGGGACCTCGCCGCGCATGGCGCGAAGGCGGTGGCGATCCACTACAACAGCGCCTCGGCCAAGGCGCAGGCGGAGGAGACCCTGGCCGCGGTGCGCGCCGCGGGGGCGGAGGCGGTCGCCTTCCAGGCCGACCTGACGAGCGCCGACGCCATGGCGAAGCTCTTCGCCGATACGGTCGCCGCCGTGGGGCGGCCCGACATCGCGATCAACACCGTCGGCAAGGTGCTGAAGAAGCCGATCGTCGAGATCTCCGAGGCGGAATACGACGAGATGAGCGCGGTCAACGCCAAGACCGCCTTCTTCTTCCTCAAGGAGTGCGGGCTGCACCTGAACGACAACGGCAAGATCGTGACGCTCGTCACCTCGCTGCTCGGGGCCTTTACCCCGTTCTATGCGAGCTATGCCGGGACCAAGGCGCCGGTGGAGCATTTCACCCGCGCGGCCTCGAAGGAGTTCGGCGAGCGCGGTATCTCCGTCACCGCGATCGGGCCGGGCCCGATGGACACGCCCTTCTTCTATCCGGCCGAGGGGGCGGACGCGGTCGCCTATCACAAGACCGCCGCGTCGCTCTCGGGCGCCTCGAAGACCGGCCTCACCGACATCGAGGACATCGTGCCCTGGATCCGGACGATGGTTTCCGACGGCTGGTGGATGACGGGACAGACGGTCCTCGTCAACGGCGGCTATACGACGAAATAGCGGCCCGCGCTCGCCACCAACTCGAGGCCGACGTCGACCTTTCCGCGGCGCCCTGCTCGGGCTTTTCTTCCTCGGGGCCGGCATGGCGCTCGACCCGCGCATCGTCGCCGCCAACGCCGGGCTGATCGCCGTGTCGGTCGCGGGCCTCATGGAGCCGAAGTTCGCCGGCCGCCACCGCGGTCGGCATTCCGCGGCCCGAGGAGAACGCCATCCTGTCGGCGATCATCATCGTCCTGATGGCGCCACCTTGCAGATGCGCGAGGTCCTCGGCTCGGCCTTGGCGACCTACACCGAGGAGTCGAAGGCCCTCCTTCCGCTCCGCGCGATGATCCGAAACCTCATCGATCCGCTGGACCGGATCGACGACCCCTTCGCCGCGCGGCGGGGACATCGGCGAGCTTCTGAACTGATCGCGACGGCCGTCAACACTGATAGGCGCGCGTGCAGCGCCGTCGATTCTGGGGAAAGCACCGGCCGCCGGACGGAAACGCGGCGAGCACCTCAAATGCGCGATCGGCTCCGATCGTTCGCCAACTCCGCCGGCGCGCACGGCACGACAAGAATGGCATGCGGGGCCGCGGCGGACCCGCGAGACGACTCGAGAGTTCCGGGTCAGGAAACGGATCAGGACACCCTGAGGTGTCCTGATCCGAATGCCCGCAATTCTCTGATTTCATTTGGAGCGGGCGAAGAGATTCGAACTCTCGACCCTAACCTTGGCAAGGTTATGCTCTACCCCTGAGCTACGCCCGCTTCCTTGGGACGGGGGTATACACAAGGGCCCGCGGCGATGACAAGGGCCAAAGCGCGGGAATTTCGCGCAGGGCGATCGATCCCCGAGACGATCAGCGGACTTCGACTTCGAGCGCGCCGATCCCGGCGATCTCGGCGCGGAGCCGGTCGCCCGGGGCGACCGGGCCGACGCCGGCGGGGGTGCCGGTGAAGAGGAGATCGCCGGCCGCGAGTTCGAAAAGGCCGGACAGCGCCGAGATGGCGGCGGGCACGGACCAGATCATGTCGGCGAGATCGCCGCGCTGTCGAATCTCGCCGTTCTGGCGAAGCGTGATCTCGCCCGAGGCCGGACGGCCGGGCAGAACGGACACGGGCAGGATAGGGCCGCAGGGCGCCGAGCCCTCGAAAGCCTTCGCCGCCTCCCAGGGGCGGCCGGCCTTCTTGGCGGCGGCCTGCAGGTCGCGGCGGGTCATGTCGAGCCCAACGGCGTAGCCGAAGATCAGCCCCTCGGCGGCGTCCTCGGGAATGTCGCGGCCGCCGCCGGCCAGCGCCACCACGAGCTCGACCTCGAAACAGCACGTCGCGGCTGCGCGGCGGATAGTCGAAGACGCCGTCGAGAACGAGATTGTCGGGGTTCTTCTGAAAGAAGAACGGCGGCTCGCGGTCCGGATCGTGGCCCATCTCGCGCGCATGCTCGGCATAGTTGCGACCGACGCAATAGATCCGGCGGACCGGAAACAGCGCGTCGGAGCCGGAGACGGGCAGGGCGGGGCGGGGCGCGGGCGGGAAAACGTAGCTTTGCCGCGGGGTGGTCATGGGCGGGTCCTTCCGAGAGGTTACTCGACGAAACGCACCGCGCCGATATAGGGCAGGTTGCGGTTGCGCTGGCCAAAGTCGATGCCATAGCCGACGACGAACTTGTCGGGGATCTCGAAGCCGATCCAGCGCGCATCGACGGCGCGCTCGCGCCGCGAGGGTTTGTCGAGCAGGGCGCAGATCTCCAGCCGCGCCGGGCGCCGGGTGGCGAGGATGTCGCGCACATGGCCGAGCGTGTTGCCGGTGTCGATGATATCCTCGACGACGAGCACGTCGCGGCCTTCGATCTCGCCGCGCAGATCCTTCAGGATGCGCACCTCGCGGCTGGAGACCATGGCATCGCCGTAGGACGAGGCTTCGAGGAAATCGACCTCGATCGGCAGGTCGATCTCGCGCACCAGGTCGGCGATGAAGATGAAGGAGCCGCGCAAGAGGCCGATCACCACGAGCTTGTCGGTGCCGGCGTAGAATTCGGTGATCTCGCGCGCCAGCGCCTCGACCCGGGCGGCGATCGCCTTGGCGGAGATGAGCTCGTCGATCACGTAAGGGCGCGCGGTCATGAGGCGAGGGCCCCTGCGTGATGGGTTGCGGGCTGGTTTGGACTTGTGCCGGAAGGCCGCCTGTTGTCAATCTCGGCGCTCCCAAAAGGGCATCGGCGGAAGGGACGGGGCGCCATGACGACGCACGCGGAAAAGCGGGTCATGCCGTACAGCGCCGAGCAGATGTATGGATTGATCGCCGATGTGCCGCGCTACCCGGAATTCCTGCCCTGGTGCGCGGCGGCGCGGCCGCGGGCGCGGCGCCCCTTGCCAGATGGCGCGGGCGAGGTGCTGGAAATCGACCTCGTGATCTCGTTCAAGGTGTTCCGGGAACGGTTCGGCAGCCGGGTCACGCTGCGGCCAGAGCCGAGGGAAATCGAAGTCGAATATATCGACGGGCCGTTCAAGTATTTGAGAAACAACTGGAAATTCATCCCGCTCGGCCCGACCTCCTGCGAGGTCGATTTCTTCGTGGATTTCGAGTTCAAGTCGGTGATCCTGCAAAAGCTGATCGGGCTCGTCTTCACCGAGGCCATGCACCGCGTGGTCCGCGCCTTCGAGAAGCGCGCGCAGGATCTCTACGGCGCCGGGGCCTGAGGATCAGGCTTCGATGGCGCGCAGCGCGAGGGCGAGCGCCGCGCGGGTGCTTTCGAACCTGACGCGGGCGCGGCCGAGCGGGCCGAAATCCTGGCGCTCGGCGGTCGTTCCGGCGGCGGTGGCGGCGGCGAACCAGACCAGTCCCTCGGGCTTTGCCTCCGACGCGCCCGGCCCGGCGACGCCGGTGATGGCGACGGCGAGATCGACGCCCGCGGCGCGGCGCGCGCCCTCGGCCATGGCGCGGGCCACTGGCTCGGACACCGCGCCGTGGCGCGCGATGAGCTCGGGCGGCACGCCGATCATCTCGGTCTTGGCGGCGTTGGAATAGGTGACGAAGCCGCGGTCGAACACGTCGGACGAGCCGGCGATGTCGGTCAGGGCCGCGCCGACCATGCCGCCGGTGCAGCTTTCGGCCGTGGCGACGTGCCAGCCGCGGGCGCGGGCGGCGGCGAGAACACGGGCCGCGAGATCCTCGGTCACATCAGAACTCCATGCGCGATGGCGGCGGCGATGGCGACGCAGATCGCGGCGAGGATGCCGGCCAGCACGTCGTCGAGCATGAGGCCCATCGGCCCGTGCCGCCGGTCCGCCCAGGAGACCGGCCAAGGCTTCCAGATGTCGAAAAGCCGGAACATCAGAAAACCGCCGACCCAGCCGGGCCAAGGGAACACGTGCGGCGCGACCCCGGCGAACCAGAGGCCGGCGGACAGCGGGAACAGCGCGATCCATTGACCGACGACCTCGTCGACGACGATCTCGGCCGGATCCTGATCGGCGGCGCCGGCGATCTCGCGCGCGGTCGCCCAATAGCCGGCGAGAAACAGGAGGAGCGTGGCGAGGGCGAGCAGTGGGAAGCCGCCGAGCCAGTGCAGAGCATAGCCGAGGGGCAGGGCGGCGAGCGATCCCCAGGTGCCGGGCGCGGGGCGCAGCAGGCCGACGCCGCCGAAGGTGGCGATGACCCTGGTCACGCGCGCACCAGCGTCGCGGTGGCGAGCGCCGCGATCCCTTCGCCGCGGCCGGTGAAGCCGAGACGTTCCGAGGTGGTGGCCTTGACGCTGATCCGGTCGATCTCGACGCCGGCGATCCGGGCGAGCTCGGCCCGCATGGCGGCGGCGCGGGGCCCGATCTTCGGCGCCTCGCAGACCAAGGTGCAGTCGAGATGGCTGAGCGCATAGCCGCGCGCGGCGGCGCGCTCCACCGCCTTGCGCAGGAAGATCGCCGAGGCGGCGCCTTTCCAGGTCGGGTCCGAGGGCGGGAACCATTGTCCGATGTCGCCCTCGGCCAGCGCGCCGAAGATCGCGTCGGTCAGGGCGTGCATGCCGACATCCGCGTCGGAATGGCCGACGAGCCCGCGGTCGAAGGGCAGGGTCACGCCGCAAAGCGTCACATGATCGCCGGGACCGAAGGCATGGACGTCGAAGCCGTTGCCGGTGCGCACATCGACCGCCGTGGGCTTCGGGCGCAGCTGCGCCTCGGCGCGCGCCAGATCCTCGGGGGTGGTGATCTTGAAATTCGCCTCGGTGCCCGGAACGACGGCGACCTCCAGCCCGGCCGCGCGCGCGATCGCCACGTCGTCGAGCGCGTCGCCGGTCGCCGCCCGGTGCGCGGCGAGAATGTCGTCGAAGCGAAAGCCCTGCGGCGTCTGCGCGCGCCAGAGACCGGCGCGGGGCACGGGACGGCGCGCGGCGCCCGCCTCGCCCTGCCAGAGCGCGTCGACCACCGGCAGGGCGGGAAAGGCGCCGGGCGCCCCATCGAGCGCGTCGAGCACCCCCGCCACCGTCTCGCGCGCGACGAAGGGCCGCGCCGCGTCGTGGATCAGCACCCGGTCCGGCGGGTCGGCGGCCAGCGCCTCCAGCCCGCGCAGCACGGATTCGCGCCGGCTGTCGGCGCCGGCGACCGGCGTTTTCAGCCGCGGATCGTCGAGCGGGGCCGTCGCCGCGTCATAGAGCGCGCGATCCTCGGGATGGATGACGATGGTCAGCGACGTGATTTCCGGCAGGGCGAGCAGCGCGCGCGCCGACCGGCAGAGGATGGTTTCATCGCCGAGATCGAGATACTGCTTCGGGACAGCCCCGCCGAGACGTTGCCCGCGTCCGGCCGCCACGATCAATCCCGCCGTCCGCATGTTTCTTTCCTGAGCAATTCGACGGACGCATATAAGGCGGAAGCCACGCGCTTAACAATCCCGGCACGCCCGAGCTTGCCTTGCTGGCAGGGCTTTGTTAATGATTGGCTGGGTTGCACACGGTTTAATCATATGGTTGTCGGTTTGAGTCGCATAGGCGTGCATGCGCCCGTTTTTCTGGCACCGATGGCGGGGATCACCGACCTGCCGTTTCGAACCCTCGCCCGACGCTTCGGCGCGGGCCTCGTGGTTTCCGAAATGGTGGCCAGCGCTGACATGGTCAATGCGCGGCCGGGGACGCGGGCCAGGGCCGCGCTCGGCCTCGGGGTCGAGGGCGCGGCGGTGCAGCTCGCGGGCCGCGAACCACGCTGGATGGCCGAGGCGGCGCGGATCTGCGCGGGGCAGGGCGCGCGGATCATCGACATCAATTTCGGCTGTCCGGCGAAGAAGGTGACGAACGGGCTTTCGGGCTCGGCGCTGATGCGCGACCCGGATCTCGCTTTGCGGTTGGTGGAGGCGG
>JBGAJI010000061.1:0-19317 GCA_044225035.1 Amaricoccus sp.
GGGAGGAACCATGATCGCAGACGCCACCACCATCGATCGCGGCGCCTTCGACCAGGCTTTCGACGTCTGCGTCATCGGCGCCGGGCCCGCCGGGATCACCCTCGCCCGGACCCTCGCCGCCGCTGGGGCGCGCGTCGCCCTGATGGAGGCGGGCGGGCTCGAGATCACCGAGGAGAGCCAGGACGTCTACCGCGGCGCCGGCAATCTCGGCATCGAGTATTTCGACCTCGACGTCTGCCGGCTGCGGTATTTCGGCGGCACCTCGAACCATTGGGGCGGCTGGACCCGCGCGCTCGATCCGGTGGATTTCCTGCCGAAGCCCTATGTACCGCTGTCCGGCTGGCCGATCCCGCAGATCGCCCTCGACGCCTATCGCACGGAGGCGGATGCGATCCTCGACGTGCCTTCCGCCTCCGAGGCGCCCGACCTGCCGGCGCGGCAGAAAGGCTATGATTTCCGCCGCTTCCAGTTCCGCTTCAGCCCCCCGACCCGCTTCAACGAGAAATATCTCGCCGAGATCGAGGCCTCGCCGGCGATCACGCTGGTGCTCAATGCCAATCTCGTCGACCTCCGCCTCGACGACGCGCTCGGCACGGTCACCGGCGCGGTATTCAAGAGCTACGACCCGGCCGACCCCGGATTTGCCGTCAAGGCGCGGTTCTTCGCGCTTTGTACCGGCGGCATCGAGAACGCCCGGCTCCTGCTCAATTTCACCGGCCAGGTGCCGGAGGGGATCGGAAATCGCGGCGGCTGGGTCGGGCGGTGCTTCACCGACCATCCGCATTTCCTCGTCGCCGAATGCGTCCTGCGTGTGCTGGTCCGCGAGCGAGAGTTCTACTCGCCGACAGAGCTGTTCATGCAGGAGCATTCCTGCCTGAATTTCGGCCTGCGGCTGGAGCCGCGCTGGATCTGGCCGAAGGACCTGCCGACCATCGGGTTTGAGGATACGCCGCCGGAAAACTTCAACATCCTGCTGGAGAAGCTGGTCCGCGATCCTTTCGTCGATCGCGCGCTGACCGACCGGCTGATCCTGCCGCAGCCGACCGGCCAGACCGGCGTGATCCGGGTGGCGCAGGAGGCGGCGCCGAACCCGGACAGCCGCGTGCTGCTGTCAGAGGAGCGCGACGCCTTCGGTCTGCGCCGCGTGGCGCTCGACTGGCGCCTCGCCGAGATCGATGTCGAGACCATGCGCGTCGCGGTGACCGCCTTCGGCAAGCATATGGCCGACCAGAATATCGGGCGGCTGCGCATCGCCGACTGGCTGCTGGCCGATCCGCCGGCGTTTCCGGGCGTGGCCGACGACGAGGTCGGCGGCAAGCATCATATCGGCGCGACCCGCATGGCGGCGGAGGCGCGGAACGGCGTCGTCGACGGCGATTGCCGGGTGCATGAGACGACGAACCTCTATCTCGGCGGCTCCTCGGTCTTTCCGACCACCGGTCATTGCAACCCGACCTATACGATCACCCAGCTCGCCCTGCGCCTGGGCGACCACCTCGCGGCGCGGCTGCGAGCCTAGGATCTGCTTGCCAGATAGGCGCGCCAGCCGCCGAGCGCGGTGATGTCCTCGGCGCCGGCGAGGCCCGCGGGTTCGCAGAGGAAGCCCTTGACGCCGGTCCCGTCGTCGAGCGCCACGGTGCCGATGCAGAGCGGCGACGGGATGCCGGCGACGAAATCGCCGAAGGCGGCGCGCGGCAGGGCCCAGATTTCCAGCGCGATCGCGGCGCCGCCCTCGGCCCGGCTCAGCCCCGGCCGCGCCGGCGGACCACCGGCCAGCCGGTGCAGCCGATAGGTGGGCGCGGTCGAGGCGGCGCGCAGGAAGCGTCCGCCAAGCCGGGTCAATTCGCCATTGAGCGGCAGGCCGGCCATATGCGCCCCGACCACCGCCACCGCGATCTCGTCCGCGCCCGCCTCCGCCGCCGCGGCGGGCGCCGCCGGCAAGGCCCAGCCCGTCGCACCGAGGGTGACGCCCGCCCGCGCATGCAGCGCCGAGCCGAGCGTCGCGAGGGCCGCGTCGCGCCCCGAGCGGGCGAGCAGCGTCACCCCGCCCGGCCGGCCGTCGCTCCGCCTCGCCACCGGCACCGCGAGACCGCAGAGATCGAGCAAATTGACGAAATTGGTATAGGTGCCGGACTTGCTGTTCGGCCCGACCGGATCGGCCGCGAGATCGGCCAGCGAGAAGAAGGTCGGCATCGTCGGCACGCAGAAGAGATCCACGGCGTCGATCAGCCCGTCCGCCACGCGCCTCAGCGCCTTGAGCCGGTAGAAGCCGCGGAAGGCGTCCGTCGCGGTCAGGCCGAGCGCCTTGCCGATGATGCCGCGGGTCACGGGCAGCATCGCCTCGGGATCGTCGCGCATCAATTCTGCGACGACCGTGTGCCGCTCGGCCACCCAGGCGCCTTCGTAGAGCAGCGCGGCCACTTCGTAGAACACGCCGAAATCGAGCTCGACGATCTCGCCGCCGAGCGCCGCGATTTCGTCGAGCGCGGCGGCGTAGGACGCGGCCTGCGCGGCGTCGCCACAGAATTCCCGCGTCGCCTCGGTCGGCACGCCGACGCGGAAGCGCCCCGGCAGGGCGGCGGGCGTCCGCGCGGGCAGATCACGCGCATAGGCGTCGGCCGGGTCGAAGGCGGACGCCACGCGGAACGCCTCGTAGGCATCCTCGACCGACAGGGCGAAGATCGACACCGTGTCGAGCGTTCGGCAGGCCGGAACCACGCCGCTGGCCGACAGCGCGCCGAGCGAGGGCTTCAGCCCGACGATATTGTTGAGCGCGGCCGGCACCCGCCCCGAACCGGCGGTATCGGTGCCGAGCGCGAAGGCGACGATGCCGCGCGCCACCGCCACCGCCGAGCCGGAGCTCGACCCGCCCGGCACGATGGCCGGATCGATGGCGTTGCGCGGCACAGGATAGGGCGTGCGCACGCCGACGAGGCCGGTCGCGAACTGGTCGAGATTGGTCTTGCCGATGGGAAGCGCTCCCGCCCGGCGCAACAGATCCACCACGAAGGCGTCGCGCTCCGCCTCATAGGCGAAGGCGGGACAGGCCGCCGTGGTCGGCGCGCCGCCGAGATCGATATTGTCCTTCACCGCGAAGGGAATGCCCCAGAGCGGCCGGTCGGCGAGCGCCGCCGCGTCGAAGGCGCCGAGGCCCGCGGCTTCGGCCAGCGCGGTTTCCTTCGGCACGAGATGGAGGAAGATGCCGGGATCCTCCGCCGCGTCCAGCCGGCGATAGACCTCCTCGATCACCTCGGCGGGCGTGGCGCCCCGGGCATAGGCGGCGCGCAGATCCGCGAAGGTGAAACTCAGGTCGCGCATTCTGTCCTCCCCGCGAAAGCCGCAGTCTGCGCGAAATCCGCCGCGCCTGTCAAAGGCCGGCGGCCTTCAAAGTCAAGCGCTTCCGGCCCCGGCGCTATTCCTGCGCGAGGATATGGTTGCGGACCACGGGATAGATTTCGCGGTCCCAGCGCTTGCCGTTGAAGACGCCGTAATGGCCGACGTTCGCCTGGAGATGGTGCCGCTTCAGATGCGGCCGCAGCGAGGAACAGAGGTCATGCGCCGCGCTGGTCTGGCCGAGGGCGCAGATGTCGTCCCGCCCGCCCTCGACGGTCAGGAGCGCGGTGCGCCGGATCGCGGAGGGTTTGACCTTGCGCCCTTTGTAGGTGAACTCGCCCGTCGCCAGTTCGGCCTTCTGGAACACGCGGTCGATCGTCTCGATGTAGAATTCCTCGGTCATGTCCAGGACCGCGAAATATTCGTCATAGAAGGTCTTGATCTTCTCCGCCTCGGCGGTCTCGCCCTTGGCCAGATGCTCGTGCAGCCGGCGATGCGCGTCGCGGTGGCGCTCGAAATTCATCATGACGAAGGCGGTCAGCTGCATGAATCCGGGATAGACCCGCCGCCCATGGCCCTTGTAGCGGCCGGGCACCACCGAGATCACCGAGCGCTTGAACCAATCGAGCGGCTTGTCGTTGGCGAGGTCGTTCACCGTCGTCGGGCTTTCGCGCACATCGATCGGCCCGGCCATCAGGGTCATGCTGAGCGGCGTCGCCGGATTCTTGTCCTCCGACATCACCGCGACGGCGGCCAGCCCCTGCACGCAGGGCTGGCAGACGGCCAGAACATGCGCGCCCGGCCCGATCTCCTCGATAAAGCGGATGATATAGGAGATATAGTCATCGACCCCGAAGCGTCCGGCGTCCATCGGCACATCGCGGGCGTTCATCCAGTCTGTGATATAGACGTCATGATCGCGGAGCAGCGTCTGCACCGTCCCCGCGAGCAGCGTGGCGAAATGCCCCGACAGCGGCGCGAGCACGAGCACCTTCGGCTGCGGCGTCTCCACGTCCTTGGCGAAACGCAGCAATTGGCCGAACGGCAGGTCGAGCACCACTTGCTCGGTCACCGGGACGTCGCGATTTCCGACGCGGACCGGCCGCAGATGGAATCGCGGCCGCGCGTTGGTCAGGCGAAACCGCTGCATGAGCTCCAGCGTCGCATCGAGCCGCCGCGCCGCCTTGCTCCGCCCCCAGCCGATCATCGCGCCGACCGTCCTCGTCCAGGTCGCCGCGTAGCGGACCTGACCGACAAGGTCGTCCTGCAGCTGGTAGGCCTGATAGAGCATCTTGTTCCCCCTGCGCTGGCATCGCGGAAAAAAGCTAGTGCAATTCTTTTTGCAATGCGAGAGGATTGTTGTGCACTGCAACCTTGGTCGGAGCCAGCCCGCGCTATGCCAAAAGCGATCCTCACGATCTCTTCCAAAAACTATTCCTCCTGGTCCCTGCGCGGATGGCTGCTTTGCAGAATGGCCGGACTGGATTTCGAGGAGAAGCCGGTAGACCTCGGCGATCCGACGATGCGCCAGGAACTGCTGCTGCTGTCGCCCTCGGTTCTGGTGCCGCGGCTCACCCATGACGGGGTGGCGGTCTGGGACACGCTCGCCATCGCCGAGTATCTCGCCGAGATCGCACCGGACGCCGGGCTGCTGCCGTCCGATCGCGTCGCCCGCGCGCATTGCCGGGCGGTCTCGGGCGAAATGCACTCCGGCTTCTACAATCTGCGCTCGGCGCTGCCGATGAATCTCAAGGCGCGGCACAAGTCCTTCAAGGTCTTCTCCGGAGCGCGTCCCGATATCGAGCGGATCAGGGCGATCTGGACCGAATGCCTCGAAACCTACGGCGGCCCGTTCCTCTTTGGCGAGCCCTCGCTGGCGGATGCGATGTACGCGCCGGTCTGTACCCGCTTCCGCACCTACGCGGTCGAGCTCAATCCGCTGCATGCCGCCTATTGCGAGACGATCTTCGACTGGCCGTTGCTGCGCGAATGGACCGAGGGCGCGCTGGAGGAACCCGACGAGATCATCGAGCTCGAAGTCGAGTTCTGACGGCGACCCAGGCCTTCGCCAGCGGTCCGGGTCACCCGAGCCGGACGCGCACCTTCTCCGCCAGCGCGGCCAGCGCCGCGTCATGCACGCCGATCTCGGCGAGGCCCGCCACGGTGCGCGCCAGATAGTAGGCGTTCGGACCCATCGGGCCGACCGCCGTCGCGATGATCGCCGCCTGCGCGTCGAGATCAAGGCCGCCGCGATACTGGACATGCGCGCGGTTCACCACATAGGACACCGCCCGCACCTCGCGCCCATCCTCGAGCCCCAGCGGAAGCAGCGCCTCGTCATAGGCGTAGGAGACGAGCTCCCGCTCGCGCAGATAGGCGAGGCTCGCGGCTTCGGTCTCCGGCGCCAGCCGATAGGCGACGCCCTCGCAGCGCGCCGTCTCGTCGCGGTCGAGGGCCAGCACCAGCCCCGGCCGCTCCGGCGTTCCGCGATAATGTACCGACGTCATGCAGAAGGACCGGGCATAGCCCGACAGCACGGCGCGCCGCCGCTCGGCGAAGGGAAATCCGGGGTTCCAGATCAGCGAGCCATAGCCGAAGACCCAGGTCGCCTCGCCGCCCGTGTCGCCGCCGTTCCGCCGCATTTGCCCTGTTCCCGCGCCGGCGGCCGGAGTATCCACCGTCGGATCGCAACGGGGGTTAGGGCATGCGCGTACTCTTGGCAATCGTGGTTCTGGCGGCCCTCGGCTGGAGCGGCTTCTGGTACTGGAATGCCAGCACGCGCGACCGGGCGCTGACCAGCTGGCTGGAAGAGCGCCGCGCCGCCGGCTGGATCGCCGAGGGCGAGCCCTACGACACGATCCGCGTCCGGTCCGAGCGGATGGTCGGCTCGGTGGTGGTGGAGCCGAGCCGTCTCGTCGGGCTCGACCATTCGACCATGGAGATGAAGGGTGTCACCCTGGCCGGCACCGGCTGGACCGCCGGGATCGGCGACGCTTTGCTCTCCACGCGCAAGACGCCGAACCCGGCCGAGCCGTTTTCCTACGACCTCGATTTCAGCGCGAATGACCTGCGGCTGCCGGACAGCTGGATCGCCGGGATCGAGGATACCGGCGTTCTGCCGCCGGCGATCGAGACCACGCATCTCGCCGTCACCGCGACCTTCGACCGCGCGTGGGATCGCGCGTCGATCGAGGGCGAAAACCCGGCGCTGCGGACCCTCCAGGTGACCGACTCGCGCTTCGCCTGGGGCAAGCTCGACCTGCGCGCGGCGGGCACGCTGCGCCCCGACGCGCGCGGCTTCGCCGAGGGCAAGCTCGACCTGACGGCGCAAAACTGGCGCGACATGCTCGACGCGGCGGAGCGGTCGGGCATGCTGAACCCGGCGCTGGCCGGCGCCCTACGCGGCGCGCTCGGCC
The DNA here is from genome assembly GCA_044225035.1 of Amaricoccus sp. Taxonomy (GTDB): domain Bacteria; phylum Pseudomonadota; class Alphaproteobacteria; order Rhodobacterales; family Rhodobacteraceae; genus Amaricoccus. The sequence goes on from JBGAJI010000061.1 coordinate 6,750, forward strand.
TTTTCGCCCGGCTTTCGGGCGACGGCGATACGCTGCGGCTGCCGCTCGAATTCGCCGACGGCGAGGCCCGTCTAGGGCCCGTCGTGGTCGGCGCGGCGCCACGGTTGACGGGCCGCGGTTGACGGGCCGCCCATAACCCCGTCAGCCGTTCTCCGCCGGTGGCTTGGCGGCGAAGCGGCCGAAATCGACGGCGGGCGTGTCCTGACCCGCGTCGATGATGCCGCGGCGAATCGCCCGCGTCCGGGTGAAATAGTCCCGAAGGTGCGCCCCGTCGCCAAGGCGGATCGCCCGTTGCAGGGCGAAGAGTTCCTCGGTGAAGCGGCCGAGGATTTCCAGCGTCGCCTCCTTGTTGTTGAGGAAGACGTCGCGCCACATCGTCGGATCGGAGGCGGCGATGCGGGTGAAGTCACGGAACCCCGCGGCGGAGTAATTCACCACCTCGGACGCCGTCACCCGGCTGAGATCATCGGCGACGCCGACCATCGTATAGGCGATGAGATGCGGCACATGGCTCGTCACCGCCAGTACGAGATCGTGGTGGTCGGCGCCCATCATGTCGACCCTGGCCCCGAGCGCGCGCCAGAAATCGACGAGATCGGCCAGCGCGCGGCCGTCGGTGTCGGGCAGCGGCGTGAGCAGGCACCAGCGGTTGTCGAAGAGCTCGGCGAAACCGCTGGCCGGGCCGGAATGCTCGGTTCCGGCCAGCGGATGGCCGGGGATGAAATGAGCCTGCGCCGGCAGTCGCGGCGCCACGGCGTCGATCACCGCGCCCTTGACCGAGCCGACGTCCGTCACCGTGACCCCGGGCTTCAGTTTCGGCGCGATCTCGCGGGCGACCGCCTCCATCGCCCCGACCGGCACGCAGAGGATGACGAGATCGGCGCCCTCGACCGCCTCGGCGGCGGTGTCGAAGATGGTGCCGAGGCCGAGCCGGCGCGCGGCCGCCCGCGTCTCCGGCGTGCGGGCGAAGCCGGCGATCTCGGCCTCCATGCCAGCGCGGCGCATGGCATGGATGATCGACGAAGCGATGAGCCCGAGCCCGATCAGCGCGACCTTGCCGTAAGCCATCAGGCGCGCGCCTTGACGAAGCCGTCGATCGCCTCGACGACGGCGGCGCAGGCCGCCGCGTCGCCGACGGTGATCCGAAGCGCCGCGGGCAGCTTGTAGCCCGCCATCCGCCGGACGAGGATCCCCCTGTCGCGGAGCGCGCGGTCCGCCGCCTCCGCCTCGGCCTGGTCGTGGAAACGGGCGAGGATGAAATTCGCCTCCGACGGATCGGACGGCACCCCGATCCGGGCCAGCGCCGCGGCGAGCCAGTCGCGGTTGCGGCTGTTCTCGGCGCGGCAGAAATCGGCATAGGCGGTGTCGAGCACCGCCGCCTCGGCCGCCGCCTGCGCCGCCGTCGAGAGGTTGAACGGCCCGCGCACACGGTTCAGCGCCTCGATCACATGCGCGGGGCCGAAGCCCCAGCCGATGCGCAAGCCGCCGAGGCCATAGATCTTCGAGAAGGTCCGCGTCATCACCACATTGTCGCGCGCGGCGACCAGGGCGGCGTGTCCGTCGAACCCCTCCACGAATTCGGCATAGGCGCCATCGAGCACCAGCAGCGTCCGGGGCGACAGGCCCGCGGCGAGCCGGGCGATCTCGGCCTCGGGGATCATGGTGCCGGTCGGATTGTTCGGATTGGCGATGAAGACCAGCGCCGTGCGCTCGGTACAAGCGGCGAGGATCGCATCGACGTCCGTACGACGCTCGCGCTCCGGCACTTCGACCGGCAGCGCCCCGGCGGCCAGCGCGCTGATCCGGTACATGCCGAAGCCATGCTCGGTATGGATCACCTCCAGCCCCGGCCCGGCGTAGGTCTGGCAGAGGAAGGTGATGATCTCGTCCGACCCAGAGCCGCAGATGATCCGCTCGGGCGGCAATCCATGCACGCGGCCGATCGCCGCGCGCAGCGCGACATGCCCGGTGTCGGGATAAATATGCAGGCTGTCGGCGGCCCGGCGGTAGGCTTCGACCGTGGCCGGGCTGGCCCCGAAGGGGTTCTCGTTCGAGCTCAGCTTCAGCACGCGATTGTGCCCGGGCAGCGTGCCCTCGCCGCCGTGATAGAGCGCGATCTCCAGGATGCCGGGCTGCGGCGTGATGGTCGGATGGGGCTCGGTCATGGCGCGTCTCCAGGGTCGCGCGTCTCCTAGCCGCTCCCAAGGCGGATTTCCAGCCGTCAGGCCGGCACGGCTTCGCCGACCCGGAGCGGCGCCTCGAACCAGAAGACCGAGCCGCGGTCGGCGCCGCTCTCGACCCCGATGTCGCCCCCCATGCGGGCCACGATCTCGGCGCAGATCGCGAGGCCGAGGCCGGTGCCGCCATAGCGCCGGGTGACACCGCCGTCGGCTTGCTCGAAGGGCAGGAAAATCCGCTCGCGCGCCGCCTCCGGGATGCCGATGCCGCTGTCCCGCACCTCGAAGCGCACGCCCTGATCCCCGGCGGCGGAGACGCGGACGGCGACGCCGCCCTCCTCGGTGAATTTCACCGCGTTGGCGACGAGGTTGGTCAGGACCTGCCGCAACCCCTGCCGATAGCCGACGCGGGCGCGGGCCAGCCCCGGCGCGATCTCCTGGGCGAGCGTCAGCCCCTCGGCGTCGGGGATGAACCGGGCCTCCTCCAGCACCTCCTCGACCAGATCGCACAGGTCGAAGGCGACGTCGTCGGCGACCGTCGGCGCCTGGTTCAGCTTGGAATAGTCGAGGATGCGGTTGATGACATCGAGCAGGTGAAAGCCCGAGCTGCGGATGATGCCGACATTCCGCCGCGTCACCTCGTCGAGATCGCCGGCGAGGACCACGGTCGCCATGCCGATCACGCCGTTCAGGGGATTGCGCACCTCGTGCGACACGGTGGCGAGAAAGCGCGTCTTGGCCGCGTCGGCGGCCAGTGCCCGCTCGGTCATCGCATTGAGCCGGGCCGTGCGCTCGACCACCCGCGCCTCGAGGTCGCGCTTGTGCGCCGCCACCGCCTCGAGCGCGGCGAGCCGGTCGAGATTGACGGCATGGACCAGCTGACAGCTCGCCACCAGCAGATTGAGATAGAGGATCGTCGTCACATAGTCGGGGTCAAGGATCGCCCCGGTCTTCGCCAGAACCATGGCGAGCGCGATATTGGCGGCGAGGAACGAAACCGCCGCGCCATCGAGGCTGCGGTTCCGCATGGCGATCCAGAGACAGAAGGGCACGGACAGGATCAGCGTCACGCCGCCCGGATTGATCTCGCTGGCCGGCAAGGTCAGCAACAGCCACAACACACCGAGCAGAAAGGTGGCGAGGCCGGCGATGCCGACCACGGGGCGCGGATCGGCGAGGATCGCGCGATATTCCCGCAGGCTCGCCAGCAGCGCGCCGGCCGTCACGAGGCCGAGCGGTTCGAACACCAGCGCGAAGAGCGGCGCATGGGCGGGTTCGGGCGGCGCGCGCAGGAGGCCGAAGGTCGCCGCCGCGAAGAACGTCGCGCCGACGCAGGAGATGAAGACCGCGATGCCGGCGAGAAAGATCAGCCAGTCGCTGGTCTTGGCCCGGATCTCGCGCCGCCGCGCCAGCGCGCGCATCGCCGTCGCGCCGGACAGCGCCGCGATCCCGTGCGCCGCGGCGTCGACCCCGGCCTCGCCCGCCGTCAGGCCGGCGCCGAGCCCGGCCAGCGCGAAGCCGGCGGCGGCCGCCGCCGCGCCCGGCCCCCGCAGGACCACCGCCGCGCCGAGCGCCAGGCCCGAGGCCGGCGTCGCGCCCAGCAGCACGCCCTCGCCGAAGCCGAGCAGGCGGCAAGCTCCCGCGACCGCCGCGACGGCGCCCGCCACCAGGGCCGCCACGAGGAGGCTCGGCCAGAGGCCGTCCGGAGCAAGCTTCGTCGCCAAGGGCATCCCTCACCGGCTGGCGCCGCGCCTCGGGCCTGTTCGCCTCGAAACCGCGGGTTCTCTCCAAAGTTGTCGTGACGCGTCGCATACCGATTTGTCAAGCGGAGCCTGTGGCAACAAAGGATTCGGTGTCCCGAATACTCGGGCGGGGCGACGCGTCAACTTCTCGCGCCGGCGACTTTAGGGCGCGGTTCGCCGCGCCTAGAAGAAGCTCTGCGGATCGACGTCGATCGCGACGCGGACCGAGGAATGGATCGGCGTCGCCGCGACCCAGGCGCGGAGCGCGGGTTGCAGCGGGGCGGATTTCGGCGCCTTGACCAGCAAGCGCACGCGGTGCCGGCCGCGGACACGGGCGATCGGCGCGGGCGCCGGGCCGTAGAGCTCCGCCCCCGCCGCCCGCAACGCCTGCCCGCCAAGCCCGAGGGCGCGGGCCGCGTCCCAGACCCGGGCCTCGTCGGCGCCGGTGACGATGACCCCGACCAGCCGGCCATAGGGCGGAATGCCGGCCGCCCGACGCGCCGCCGCCTCCGCCCGCCAGAAGCCTTCGTCGTCGCCGCTCAGGATCGCCTGGATCGCGGGATGCTCCGGCTGATACGTCTGGATCAGCGCCCGGCCCGGCCGTTCCGCCCGCCCCGCGCGGCCCGCGACCTGCCGGATCAGCTGAAAGGTCTTCTCGGCCGCGCGCGGGTCGCCGCCCTGCAGCCCGAGATCGGCGTCGATCACCCCGACCAGGGTCAGATGCGGGAAATTATGCCCCTTGGACACGATCTGGGTGCCGATCACCAGATCCGCGCCACCCGCCGCGATGGTCTCGATCCGCTCCTTCAGCGCCCTGGCCCCGTCGGCGAGGTCGGAGGAAAGGATGGCCCGCCGCGCGTCGGGCCACAGCGCCTCGGCCTCCTCGGCCAGCCGCTCGACCCCGGGGCCAAGCGCGGTCATCTTGCCCTCGGTGCCGCAGGCCGGGCATTTGACCGGGATCGGCTTCGTCGCGCCGCATTGGTGGCAGACGAGGCGCCCGCGGAACCGGTGCTCGACCATGCGCGCGTCGCACTGGTCGCAGCCGACCTGCTGACCGCAGGCCCGGCACAGGGTCAGCGGCGCGTAGCCGCGGCGGTTGAGGAAGAGCAGCGCCTGTTCGCCCGCCGCCAACCGCTCCGACACCGCCGCCGCCAGCGGCTCCGAAATCCAGCGCCCCGGCTCCGGCGGATCGAGTCGCATGTCGATCGCCGCCATCTCGGGCAGACGCGCGACGCCGAACCGCTCCGGCAGGTCGAGCCGGCCATATTTGCCCGCCGCCGCGTTCGCCCAGCTTTCGAGCGAGGGCGTCGCCGAGGCGAGCACCACCGCCGCGCCCTCGATCGAGGCGCGCAGCACCGCCATATCGCGGGCATGATAGAGCGCCCCATCCTCCTGCTTGTAGGAGCCGTCATGCTCCTCGTCGACGACGACGAGGCCGAGATCGGCGAAGGGCAGGAACAAAGCGGAGCGCGCGCCGACCACCAGCTGCGCCTCGCCGGTGGCGACGGCGTGCCAGCCGCGGCGGCGCAGGGCCTGGGTGACGCCGGAATGCCATTCGACGGGGCGCGCGCCGAACCGTGCCTCGATCCGGCCGAGGAACTCGACCGAGAGCGCGATCTCGGGCAGCAGCACCAGCGCCTGCCGACCGGCGCGCAGCGTCTCGGCCACCGCCTCGAGATAGACCTCCGTCTTGCCCGAACCGGTCACGCCCTTGAGCAGCGTCGTCGAATAGCGCCCCGATCCCGCCGCGGCGCGCAGGGCCTCCGCCGCGCGCGCCTGATCGGCGGACAGTTCCCGCGACGGCGCCCCGGGGATCGAGCCGAGCCAAGGCGCGTCGCGCGGCGCCGCCTCGCGCAGGATGACGCCCTGCGCCTCCAGCCTTGCCTGCGCCCGGCCCAGCGGAGCCGGGCAGGCTCGCCGGCGCGAAGCCGAGTTGCAGCAGCATGTTCGGCGAAGGCGGCCAGCACCCGGGCGCGCGCCTCGGTCATCCGGTCCGGCGCCGCGCCGCTCAGCCGCAGCAGCGGCCGCGCGGAAGGCGGCGCGCCGGCTCCGGCGCGCCCGGCTGACCAGCCACGCTGACCAGTCGGCAGGGTCGGCATCTTCGTCCGCCGCCCAGGTCCAGGAAGGCCCGCATCAGCGAGGCGGAGCGGCGGCGCGTCGAGCAGGCTGCCGAGCAGGCGCAGCTGTCCGCCGCAGCAGCGGCCACCCTCGCTGGCCCAGACCACGCCGAGCACGCGCGGGTCGGCCAGCGCCTCGACGAAACGCCGACCGAGACGCCGCCCTCCGGCGCGCGATAATCGAGCAGCCTGTCGAACCCTTCCGCCGTCAGCACGGAGACGGCGGCGCCTTCGGCGAAATCCGGCGCGGAACCGGCGGACAGGAAGCGATTGGGGTGTTCCATCATGCAACACCTTGGGATATTGTCGCCCAAAACCACAAGGGCTGACGCCCACGCGCGCGAGAGAGCATCCCATGAAATTCTTCGTCGATACGGCTGAAATCGCCGAGATCAAGGAACTTCACGATCTCGGCATGGTCGATGGCGTCACCACCAACCCGAGCCTGATCCTGAAGTCCGGGCGGGACATCACCGAGGTGACGAAGGAAATCTGCGGCATCGTCTCCGGGCCGGTCAGCGCCGAGGTGGCCTCGACGGAGGCCGACGCCATGCTGGCCGAGGGGCTGAAACTCGCCAAGATCGCGCCGAACATCGCCGTCAAGGTGCCGCTGACCTGGGCCGGGCTCAAGACCTGCAAGACGCTGACCGACCAGGGCCAGATGGTGAATGTCACGCTCTGCTTCTCGGCCAACCAGGCTCTGCTCGCGGCGAAGGCGGGGGCGACCTTCATCTCGCCCTTCGTCGGCCGGATGGACGACATCAATCTCGACGGGATGGAGCTGATCCAGGACATCCGCACCATCTACGACAACTATGGCTTCACCACGCAGATCCTCGCCGCCAGCATCCGGAGCGCCAACCATGTCAGCCAGGCCGCGCTGGTCGGCGCCGACGTGGTGACGGCGCCCGCCGCCGTGCTGAAGAGCCTCGTCAACCATCCCCTGACCGACAAGGGGCTGGCGCAGTTCGTCAAGGACTGGGCCGCCACCGGGCAGAAGATCGCCTGATGCCGATGACCGAGGAAGCGCTGACCCGGCTCAAGGACCAGATCCTCGCCGACCCCGCGGTGATCCTCGACGACGACCAGCTGATGCGCGCGCTGCTCGCCGCCGACCGGCGGGCGGGCGCGGGGCGCAACGTCGTCGATCTGCGCGGCGTGCTGGTCGATCGGCTGGAGGAGCGGCTCGACCGGCTCGAGGATACGCATCGCGAGGTGCTGGCCGCCGCCTACGAGAACGTCGCCGGTATGAACCAGGTGCATCGCGCCTGTCTCGCCGTGCTCGAACCGGAAGATTTCGCCAGCTTCCTGCGCGTGCTGACCCATGACGTCGCCATGATCCTCGGGGTCGAGGTGATCCGGCTCGGGCTCGAGGCGCCGGCGGCGGCGCCGGGCTCCAGCCTCGGGCCACACGGGCCGCTCCGCGACGTCGTGGTGGCCTTGCCCGAGGGCGGCGCCGACGCCTATGCCCGGCAGGGGCGTGGCCTCGCGGCGCGCAAGGTGACGCTGCGCAAGGTCGGCTCCGGCGCCGAGACTCTGTTCGGCGCCGAGGCCGGGAACATCCGGTCCGAGGCGCTGATCCGGCTCGATCTGGGGGCCGGCAACCTCGGCGGGCTGCTCGCCTTCGGCGCGGCGGACGGTCATCGGTTCCATCCCGACCAGGGCACCGACCTCCTCACCTTCTTCGCCGGCGTCTTCGAGCGCGCGCTGCGCCGCTGGCTCGCCTGACCATGGACGGCCCCGCGGCGTCGGAAGGCGCGGCGGCGGCCCTCGCGCAGTGGCTCGACCAGCTCGCCGCCGTGCGGGGGGCGAGCCCGCGCACCATCGAGGCCTATCGCCGCGACGTCTCGGGCTATCTCGGCTTTCTCGCCGGCCATTGGGGCGGCCCGGCCGGCGTCGCCGCGCTCGGCACGGTCGGGATCGCCGACACGCGCGCCTGGATGGCGCGGGAGCGGGCGCGCGGCCTCTCGGCCCGCTCGCTCGCCAGGTCGCTGTCGGCGGTGCGCAGCTTCCACGCCTGGCTCGCCGAGGCGCATGGCGTCGTCGCCCCGGCGGTCAGCGCCACCCGCGGCCCCCGCCGCAAGGAGCGCCTGCCCCGCCCGGTGGCGCCCGAGGCGGCGAAGGCGCTGATCGCCACCGTCGGCGAGCAGAGCCTCCAGCCCTGGATCGCCGCCCGCGACGTGGCGGTGACGACGCTGCTCTACGGCTGCGGCCTGCGCATCTCCGAGGCGCTGGCGCTGCGCCAAGCGGACGCGCCCCTGCCCGCGAGCCTCCGCGTCGCCGGCAAGGGCGGCCGCGAGCGCATGGTCCCCGTCCTCCCCGTCGCCGCCCGCGCGGTCGAAACCTACCGCGGCCTCTGCCCCTACGACCCGGGACCGGCCGCCCCGCTCTTCCTCGGCGCCCGCGGCGGCCCGCTCAACCCGCGGCTCGTGCAGAAGGCGACCCAGGCCGCCCGCGCCCAGCTCGGCCTGCCCGCCACCGCCACGCCGCACGCCCTCCGCCACTCCTTCGCGACGCATCTCCTGGAGGCCGGCGGTGACCTGCGCGCGATCCAGGAACTGCTCGGCCACGCCTCGCTGGCGACGACCCAGGTTTATACGGGGGTCGATCAGGCGCGACTGATGGAGGTCTACGATCAGGCGCATCCACGGGCGCGAGGGTAGGAGCGGCCTACGGCGGAGCAACCGCGCATCTCCGCAGAGCTACTATCCGCACCCACCAAGAACGAGCTTCTTCCAATCTGGAAAGGAGCCACGTCGGAGCACCGCACGAATGACCTGACTTACCAATGCATCAAACTTCGGTATGCAGGTCCGCAAATCGGGTTTCGCGATACCAGTATGAACGACTGCGGACCGCGCCGAATATAGTTTGCCCAGAAGTGCCGCGACCTCGAATCGGTCAGATGGCGTTTCTCCAACTAACCAAGCTCCGCGATTTGACAGCTTGTTCGTGATCTCGGACTTACCTTCGCCCTTTTGAGTCTGGTGCATAAGGATGATCTCTACAGCCATACCAAGATCAAGAATCCTGTCCTCCAAGGATTGGCCGAGACGCGACCTGAGAAGTCGGTTAACGGCGATTTCCAGCGCCTCAGATTTCATCGCCTCGAGTTCCGCGTAAATCGCGAGTGTCGCTGGCCCGGCGAATGCCACATAGGGTGCGAAGCCAAACATGATCTGCCGATAGAACAATCCACTGGATGCCGCACCAAAAATATTGTCTGGGCTAGCCTGGGCGTAGACCGACGGCATTTCAACTGGGCCGCCGCTAGCTATGCCGAGCGCCAGCCGAAGCCGTGCCGCGTACGCGTCTCGCCGATCGCGTTCGGCTTGCAAGCTTGGTCGCTCCAAAAGGCCGGCCGCTGGCACGAACGCTGGCTCAACAACGATTGTTTGGATCAAGGCTGCCGAATTTTGCGTGGCCTCAAGGCCGCCCTCGCCGAACGCACGTGTGCGCTCATGGCATTCGACGAGTTGTTCACGCGGGACCAGACTTGCATTGCCAGTGAGCTTAAACGGCGCGCTGATCGTGATACCCCTAACCGCGCGCACCTCGCTTGCTTCATATCTATTCTCTTCAATCGACTTTGTCGCAAGTTCGAGGATATCCTGAGCCCGGATACCACGCAGCAGTTGCTGCCAGACCCAAGGGCCGGCAATGCCATCGCCACGTTGGGCACCGCCCAAGGCGCCAATGATGGCCCGCTTTGGAAGCGCGTCGAACGGTGGGAACGCTTCAAGTTCCTGCCCGAATTGGTGGACCCACACCGAGTCTGCACGCTGCAAATTTGCGCTCGGTCCCAAGCCCTCGATATGTGATTGCATGTTGAGCATCAAGGCAAGCGGGTTTGTCATTGTCGTGCTGCTGCTACGCCGAACGTTCGCTGCACTTAACCAAGGTTATGTGTTTCTCGCTTGCATGCCGGATTTTCGCGATCACTCAAGCATGCGCCGCCAGCATCGCGTGAAGCTGTGACGGGAACGCCTGGTAGATCCAGGTTTCGCTCAGCGCCTCGCCCTTGTGGCGGACGAAGAGGCGCATGTCGATCGGATCGTCCGGGCCACCCGGTGGGCCGATGTCGAGGTCGAACATCACCCGCCAATCGTCTGATCCCGCGATCGGATAGGCGACCGTCAACCCGACCGTGCCGCGGCTGACGCTGACCACCGCCTCGACGCCGCTCGACCGGTCGAGGCCCTCGAAGCCCCGGCCCTGGAGGTCGCAGACCACCTTGATCACATTCGCCGGGCGCGGCTGGCCCGGGACGCCGCCGGCGCCGATACGGGTCGCGGTGAACTGGGCGACGTTCGGCACCGGGCTCACGTCCACCCAGTTCAGCCGGTAGGAAATATCATATTCGTTGCCACCGACCGCCTCGGCCTCCGGGCGCCAGAAGGCCACGATATTGTCGTGGATCTCGTCGTTGGTCGAAAGCTCGACCAGCGTCACGGCGCCCTTGCCCCAGTCGCCCTTCGGCTCCACCCAGACCGTCGCGCGTTTCTCGTAGAAGACGCCGTCGTCCTCGTATTCGGAGAAGCGCCGCTCGCGTTGCGCGAGGCCGAAGCCGCGCGGATTCTCCGCCGCGAAGCTGTTGGTCATCGCGCGCGGCGGATTGTTCAGCGGCCGCCAGATGCGTTCCCCGGTGCCGAGCAGGATCTCGAGCCCGTCGCTGTCATGCACCTCCGGCCGCCAGTCCGGCGAGACGAAATCGTTGTTCTTGCCGAACCAGTACATCGAGGTCAGCGGCGCGATCCCCAGCCGCTCGACCGCGCCGCGCAGGAAGATCGCCGCGTCGACGTCCTGGAACACGCCGTTGTCGCGCGTCGAGGCGATGCGATAGGCGCCCGTCGCCCGCGGACTGTCGAGCAGCGCATAGACGACGATCCCGCCGGCCGGCGCCTGTTCGAGCCAGAAGCTGGTGAAGCGCGGAAACTCCTCCGGTCCGGCGATCGCGGTATCGAGGGCGAGCCCGCGCACCGACAGGCCGAACTGGCCGGAATAGCCGGAGGTCCGCCAGTAGGAGGCGCCGAGGAACGCCATCCAGTCGTTCTTTTCCTCGGGATCCATCACCCGAAAGCCGGCGAACCCCGCGCCCTGCCCCAGCATCAGCGCCGGATGGTCGGCGGGCATGTCGAAGAGCTTGGTCGAGAACGGGATCTCGCGCGCCTCCGCGCCCTCGACGACATAGATCCGCACCGGCTCCTTGAAATAGCGGCCCGGGTGGAAGAAGCGCACCTTCGCCGAGCCGGGATCGCCGCGCCAGAGCGTATCCTCCTCGCGGAAGACGATCTTCTGGTGCAGGTCGTAGTCGATGCTTTCGAGCAGCGTGGCATCCGGCACCTCGGCCGGCTTGAAGGGCGCGGCGGCCAGCGCCTTCGCCATGTCGCGCAGGCGGTCGAAGGAGAAGGGCTCGGCGGGCCCGGTGGCGATCTCCTCGCCCTCGGCGGCGGCGAGAAGGCCCGGCACGAGGAAGAAGGCACCGGAGGCGAGCGCGGCGGCCAGCGCCTCGCGGCGGGAAACGGAAGCGGTCATCCTGGTGGCTCCTCCTCGGTCGGGCACCCGCGGCCCTTTTCTGCTCGGCCGGATGCTAACGGCGCCCTCGGCCCGCCTCAAGGGCCGCCTTCGCCCCCGACGTGTCGGCGTTCGCTAGGTCACCGACTCATAAATCCGCAACCAGATGCGCGTGGCGGCAAGTTTGACGAGCGCGAGGAAGTTGGCGTCGTGTTTGTCGTATCGGGTCGCGACGGCCCTGTAGTGCTTGAGCTTCGAGAAGAAGCGCTCGATGCGGTTGCGTCGACGGTAGGCATCGCGGTCGAGAGGCGGCGGCGCGGATCGTCGCGGGATCGGCCTGATGACGGCCTTCGCGCCGACCGCGGCAAGATGGTCCCGCAGTCGGTCGCTGTCATAGGCCGCGTCGGCGAGCAGGGTCTGGCCCGGCCCCACCGTGGCCAGCATGTCGTCCGCCGATCGCCCGTGGTGGGCCTGCCCGGCGGTCAGCTTCAGCGTGATCGGCAGGCCGCGCGCATCGGTGACGGCATGGATCTTGGTCGTCAGGCCGCCCCGCGAGCGCCCCATGCAGACGGCTCGAACGTCAGCCAGACCGGCGGCGCCGGTGGTCTGCGCACCCCCCTTTTTGCGTTCGCTCCATGCTGGTGAACCCGGATGGACGAACTGTCGACGGATTGCTCCGACCCATCGTAAGCCGCCGACACCGCGTCGAATATTCGATCCCAAACGCCCAGCTTCGCCCATCGTACGAAGCGATTGTAGCAGGTCGTGTACGGGCCGTAGCGCTCGGGAATGTCCGCCCAGGGGGAGCCCGTCCTGAGCCGCCAGTAGATGCCGTTCAGAACCCGCCGGTCATCCACGCGCGCTACCCCGCGGGGCTTGTTCGGCAGAAGCGGCTCGATGATCGACCACTCGAAATCAGTCAACTCGTAGCGCCGTTGGGACATGCTGCTCTCCTCTTCCGAAAGAGTGAATCAGCAATCTCCCAACGCCGCTAGCCATTTATGAGTGCATAACCTAG